>NZ_JBXWNI010000006.1:0-268885 GCF_059610285.1 Ruegeria sp. YTSA072
GGATATTCAGCGTCCGGAAAGCTTTGCCATCGTCAGTTCGACAATGAACGAAGTCATAGCTCCATACATGATTGCGATACTCAGGCCTCAGCCGAACACACGAGCCATCGTTCAGCCAGAGCCGTCCTTTCTTCGGTTGTTTCACTGGCACTTTCAGCCCCTCTCGTCGCCAAAGCCGTTCAATTCGCCCATCGCTGACAGACCATCCAGCCTCTCTCAGCAGTGCAGCGATCCTGCGATAGCCATATCGGCCATATTGACGGGTCAGCTCGATCATGCCGGCCACCAATCGGTCTTCGTCTGCGCGACCTTGTAGGCCACGCCGTTGCGTGGACCGGTGTTGTCCAGGCACGCGGCAGGCGCGTCTCTCGGAAACGTTCAGCTGGTTGCGTACATGGTTAATACAAGCACGGCGACGAGCGGGACTCAGTAGTTTCCCTTGGCCGCCTCCGCGAGGATCAGTTTGTCCAACGTCAGATCTGAAACCGCGCGTCTCAACCGCTCGTTCTCTTTCTGAAGCCGCTTGAGTTCTTTCAACTGATCTACACCCATTCCGCCGTACTTCTTTCGCCAGCGGTAATAGGTTTGTTCAACAACGCCGATCTGTCTGATCGCATCAAGACGGGACATGCCTTGCCCCATCAGAACTTCAACCTGCCGTAACTTCAAGACAATCTCTTCGGGCTTCGGTCGCTTGTTTGTCATTCTTAGTCCTCCGCTTCCTAAACATAACGGTGGACCCGTTCAGATGGGGAGACTCAGACTCAGCCTGCGCTTTTTATACGCCTGGTCAGCTTGTACTCATACATACGCAGGCGGGGCGGTTCGAGGTAGTTGAGCGAATCACGATCATGCCGCGCCAATTCACGACTGCCAATTCGGCTGTCCCTATCCACTTCGACAACTTCGGAGATTGGCGTGACGACTTTGACAGTACCTGCAAGACTATTTGTCGCCACCAACAGGCTATGACTTTGGCGATACCAAGCCTCCGGGCCTGTTGCTAGGCGGAACTGGGATAGTCGGACTAAGCATGCCTTTCAAACTACAAAAACAGATCAAGCCGTTTCAGATGAGCGACAAAACTACCGGATCTATCGTTCTTGGTCTTGCTGAACTCGTTACAACGACAACGATGTGCGCGGTGCGCGCGCTGCCCCCATCGTTGCCTGTTAAATGATTGACCGCATCGAGGAGCTATCGGGTGTCAACCGCAATCTCGGCGGCCATCTTCTGGACCAAGTGAAGCAGCGTAGCCGCTTGGTCAGGTGCAAGGACGTGAATCCCTTTTCAGTAATCTGTTGAAGGACTTCTTTTTTATTCCGAACCTGATGTCCCGTTCAGAGGCTACATTGGCTCAATCCTTCAAAACGCAGTCTTCGCACCAGATATCAACTGCGTTTTCCTAACCTTGCATTTTAAGGTTCTCCATCACTGCAGAACTGATAAGCCCGCGTGCGCCGGAGACCATTATGCGATAAGCTACATCCATATTGTAATCATTAGAGGCAGGTGTTCGCCGATCAGTTCATCGAATTAGGAAATCGCTTTCGCCGCTGATGCGATTACGCCAGTAGTCCAGCAGATCTAGCATGGTAGTTTCAAAAGGAATTTCCGCTTTCCAGCCTGTATGTGTCTCAAATTTTGCTGTATTGGGGACTTGTAAATCGGCATCGATAGGTCGCAAACGATCAGGGTCAATCTCCACGCGAATATCATTATGGGTGGACAACTCAATAAGTTTATCGAGCATGGCTCGGACAGAACAAGTGAAAGTACCACCGATATTGTAATACGCGCCCGGTTGAGGGTTCTCAGTGACCAGCATATAGTATGCGCGTACTGCATCACGGACATCCGCCCAAGTTCTTAGCGAATCCAAGTTCCCGACGTAGACCACCGGATCACTTTCTCCTGCTTCGATCATCGCGATCTGCTTAGCAAACGTGGATTCAGCAAAAACATCTCCACGGCGTGGACCTGTATGAGTGAACATCCGTGTGGTCATAACGGTCATTTCATATGCTTCTGCATAGTACCGACCGATCAAGTCAGTACCA
This sequence comes from Ruegeria sp. YTSA072, assembly GCF_059610285.1. Lineage (NCBI taxonomy): Bacteria > Pseudomonadati > Pseudomonadota > Alphaproteobacteria > Rhodobacterales > Roseobacteraceae > Ruegeria > Ruegeria sp. YTSA072. The sequence continues at coordinate 2,061 of NZ_JBXWNI010000006.1, forward strand.
ACTTTTGAGATCGCGTAGGGGGACGCTGGGTGGAAAGTGCACTCTTCATCAATTGGCAGTTTTTCTTTTGGAACGCGACCAAAAACCTCCGAAGAAGCACAAACGTGAACCACGGCACTTGGGCAATGATTACGCAATGCCCCCAAAAGGCGCTCGGTGCCTTGGACGTTGGTATCCATTGTATCAATCGGGCTGTCGAAAGAGGTCTTTGGATAGCTTTGTGCGGCCAGGTGAAACACGAAATCGGGTTTGCACTGTTTCACCGCCGCATCAATCGACATCGTATCGCGCAAGTCTCCGTAGACCAGCTTAATTCGGTCACCCCGGTTGATAGCCGAAATATGATCGTTGATGTTGATAAGCGGACTACGCCAGCGGAGCAGTCCCCATATTTCCCAGTCAGTGTTTTTGATAAGGTAGTCAAGCAGGTGCGATCCGACCATGCCAGTGATACCTGTAATCAAAGCGCGTTTTGCTGCCATTTTTTTTCCTAACTTCATATGCTTTTTGTGCTTTCGCCTGCTGCGCAGGTTAGGCGGATTTCGACAGGCGCGAACCTTCGTCTTGGAACTCGACTTTGACGACGGCTTCTGCGCCAAACACTTCACGCATCCTAGTTATGGCATCGGGTGGTGCCAGGAACACGAAGAACCCACCGCCGCCTGCGCCAGCTAGTTTACCACCGTAAGACCCGGCTTTCATTCCGGCCTTGTAAATCTCGTCGAGCTCAGAATTTGATATGGACGACGACAGCGATTTCTTTATTTCCCAACTGTCGCTCAGCATTTGCCCGATCTCGACAATTGCTGCATCGGCATCAGGGCTTTGAAACAAGTTTAGCGCATCATAAGCCAACGCTTTGATCGAAGCCAAATCATTGTCTACATGTCCTGCCTTCGTTTCGCGTATCTGTTCTTCCAATATTTTTGATGCCGAGCGGAAGCGTTTGGTATGAACCAAAACCAAAGAAGCGTTCAAGTTGTCGCGAAAACTAGTGCTCATCTGAACTGGCGATATAGAGGTTTGAGTTTTTTTGAACTCATACAGGTTAAACCCGCCAAATGCCGCATGATATTGATCTTGGACGCCAACCCTTTCGTTCAATAGAACGGATTCCACGCGGACCGCAGAGCGCGCCAAATCTGATTTTGTCGGGCTCAAACCTTTAAGGTGACGTACAAGATTGAGGAAACCAACTGTGAAGGAAGACGAACTTCCTAAACCGCTACCTCCGGGGATATCAGAAATCACCGCGAGATTAAATGGAACATCATAGGCTTCGTCCTTCAAGACCTCGCGTATAACGGGGTGTTGAACTTCATGCGGATAGTCCACCTCTTCAACACGGCTGTAAGTCAGTCGGTAGCGGGTCTCTGCAATTGGGGACATCGGAAGACAAATGGTGTATATGAATTTGTCAATTGTCCCGCCAAGAACCGCACCGCCGTGGCGTTCGAAGTATTCCCGATAATCAGTTCCCCCACCGAACAAACTGATGCGTAACGGTGTCTTAACAATAATTGGCATTCAGATTCCTATTCTCTCAATAATCCGCGCAACATCCGTTCCATCGGTCATTACTGCGTCAATACCAAACGCGCGCGCAGCTTCAATATCGCTCTCTTTATCGCCAATCATTACTGCGTCACTGAGATCCAAATCCCAATCGGCTGCTGCCATTTCGAACAAACCAGTGCCTGGCTTGCGGCAGTTGCATGAAATCGACAAGCTTGGTTCCGTACCTTCTGGATGATGCGGGCAGATGTAGAAGGCATCAACATGCGCACCATTTTTTTGCAAGTGCTGGTTCACACTTCTATGAAACGTGTCAACCGCAGTCCGATCATAGTATCCGCGCGCGATCCCAGCTTGGTTTGTTAGTACGATGACCAACCGCCCAGCGTCGTTGCAACGTTTTATTGCGTCGGGCACATCAGGAAGAAGTTTGAGGTCCTCGACCTTGTGTGTATAGCCACGGTCCCTGTTCAAAGTGCCATCGCGGTCAAAAAACACAACTTTGCGTTTCCGCCACGCCGGCAGTTCATGCTGCGCTCTTTTGTAGCTTTCAGGGAGTCCAATATCGATAAAGTACCCGTCGAATACTTGCCCATAAACACAGCTGTGTTCCACCAATTCAGGGAGGACGTTGTTTTCAAGTGAAACCATGCCTGGCCCAATCCGAGCCAAAATGTCTCGCGAGACGATGTAAACACCGCCGCTTATCAAACCTGGTTCACCTTTGTTTGCCGATTTCTCAGCATACCCGATTACTTTTCCAGATTGGTCAAGGCTGACGCTTCCATACCGTGACGCATCACTTACCTTCGCCAGGGAGAGCGCAACTTTGGCCTTCGATTGCTCGAAAGTCTGCTGAAGGGCAAGGAAGTTAAAGTCAAAAAGCGAGTCACCGTTGGTTAGCAAAAAGACGTCATCTAGGTATGGCGCAGCTTCTCGCAGAGCACCACCCGTTCCGGCCGGTTTTACTTCATCGAAAACCCGTATTGAAACGCCGTCCACAGGGTTATTGGCGTAATGGTGGCTAATGTAATCTGCATTGTGCTGAGCCAATAGCAGGATCCGATCAAACCCAAAGCGAGCAAAGTTTGCAATCAGAATGTCCAGGAAGGGCAATTCACCGATCGGTAGCATTGGTTTCGGAACTTTTGTTGTAAGCGCCCCTAGGCGCGTACCAAGCCCGCCAACGAGTATGACTACTTGGCGGAGCATAGTGATTTCTCAATTGTGCCACATATGATGTGACCAACGGCAATGTGCATTTCTTGAATATGGTTGGTTGAACTCGACGGCACGCATATCGCGTGATCGGCAAGTTCGCTCATTAAACTTTGAGACTGCCCAGTCAACGCAATGCATTTGATACCCATAGTCTTGGCGACCTCAAACGCAGCAATGACATTTTTACTAGATCCACTAGTGGAAAGGCCAAATAACACATCACCCGCTTGGCAGATACCGCGCAATTGCCGAGCAAAAACCTGATCATAGCCGTAGTCATTCCCAATCGCTGTCAATGCTGACGTATCAACTGTCAAAGCCAATGCGGGCAATGGATTCCGATCAATTAAAAATCGGCCCATCAACTCGGCTGCGAGGTGCTGGCTATCTGCAGCAGAACCGCCGTTTCCGCAAAAGACAACTTTGCCTCCCTCCCGAAGGGATTCGATGCAAATTGCCGCGGCTTCATCGATGACTTCTGTCATTTGTCCGAGGGCGATGAAATTACTCGTTACGGTTTTTAGATAACTCTGGGTCTCGTTCACTGAATATTCCTTAAATTGTTTCGCTGACACTAGGCAGGGCGCGTTAGCCTTAAGAAACGCGGATAGTTCATTTCTGGGCGCGACATATCTGTTTTGCCTTTATATTCAATTCGCTACTAAAGATTGTTTGAAACGAAAAGACGCAACTATCATTCAACATTTTCGCTTTTCAATTGTTTTTGACCTTTCCGAAACTGTTGATCGAACAAGTTGCGGAACGCTCCGTTTAACTCCAAGAGTTCGTCTAAACTACCCTCTTCAACGACGGCTCCATCCTGAACAACTATGATTTTGTGGGCCTCTAAAATTGTCGAAAGGCGGTGCGCGATAACGACAACGGTCATACTTTGGGTCAATGTATTCAACGCAGTTTTGACCAATGCCTCTGACTCCGCGTCCAGCGCGCTTGTAGCTTCGTCCAGCAACAATATATCCGCGTTTCGCAAGATCGCTCGCGCGATCGCAATCCGTTGCTTTTGGCCGCCAGATAAGAAGGTCCCATTCTCACCGACCTGAGTGTCATAATCGTCCGGCAGATTGCAAATAAAATCATGAGCATAAGCCGCCTTGGCGGCTTCGACGACTTCTTCGTCGGATGCGCCCGGCGCAGAGCAGCGCAGGTTTTCCATAATAGATGCTGAAAACAAAAATGTGTCTTGGCCTACATATGACATTTTTCGTCTAAGTGACGAAAAGCTGGCTTCCTGTAAATTCTGGCCGTCGATCTCAATGCTTCCCGAAGCTGGATCATAGAAACGCATGATCAAACCAAAAATCGTAGACTTGCCACCACCAGATTGCCCGACCAAGGCGGTTGTTTTTCGGGCTTCAAAAGTCATGCTCAGGCCCTCAATGACAGGAAGCGTTCCGGTGTAGCCAAATGTGACATCGCGCAAGGTTATCTCGCCTGGCCCGTCTAGCAGGTCTCGAGCTGCGGGACTTTCCTGCATAGTGTCTTCCTGATCCAGCAGGCCAAACAACAATCCCACTCCAACCATGGCCGCTTCGATTTGAACGCGCATTCGAGAAAGTCGTTTGGCGGGCTCATAAGCCATCAGGAGCGCAGTTATGAACGACATTAACTGACCAGCTGTCGGTTGTTCCGCGCCTGCTATGCCGAGTGTCGAGACAATCAAAACGCCGGCAACGGCTAAGCCAGCCAAGAATTCCATCAGTGGACTGGCGATTGACTGCAGTCGCGCAATATCATTTGAACGCTCTTCGACTTTTAGGACTGCTGTTTCCATTCGGCTAATCATGCGGTCCTCAAGCGAGAACACCTTAATAACCTTAATGCCGGCAGAAGTTTCTTGAAGTACGCGAATGATTTCAGCGAGTGATTTGAATTCCTGCTGCATAATCGAACGTACGCTTTTCAGGAGGTATCGCACACCCAGAAGCGCAATCGGGCCCACGACAAAAAACATAACTGATAACACAGGCTGCTGGTAAACCATCACAATAACTAGGCCAAACAGAGTTAACGCGTCACGAACATATCCAGTTACGATAACATCAATCAATTTTCGAGCGGCTTGAGCGCCATGCGTTGTCCGCATTAGAAGATCAGACGACTCGTTCTCGGCAAAAAATGAAACGCCGTGCCGCAATAGTTTTCGATAGACTCGATCTTGTTGCATCGCGATGATCCGGTTTCCTGCGCGCGCGAGGTATATTGACTGAGTATAGGATGCGACCGCTTTAGTTAGGAAAAGCAGAACGACTCCTAGTGCAATCATACCCGCCCATTGACGCATATCCGGGCTGGTCATCGCATCCACGATGTATTCCATCATAAATGCAGATCCGGCTGTTGTGGCGGCAACTGCAATCATTGCAAAGATGGCTACTGCATACAGGGAACCTTGAGCAAAAAAACTCTCGGTGATGAGGCGGCCCATATAGCCTGATCGCCATTCGGTCCAGGCACGCTTAATCATCGAATTCTCCAAAACATGAAATCATGCGCTCGCTCATTTACCCTATTATCGTTTCTGCCAAAAGGGCAGAGCAATTGACGCGACAGAGTTGTCCATTTTAGTGCTATACGATGCGTCGACCAAATAGACGCTGTGTTCGAACGGTTCAAGTGCTTGATGTCGATAGGGTGCGCAGCGATGAGCCGCTGATATGCTGAGCGCTCAGATGATGGTTAGAGACCATGACCGGGAAATTAAACGGTCAACATGCGGGCGCTCGCACTTTAAACAACCTTTGAGCGTTTGAGGCAACAATGTGCTCGATTGAATAAAACACAGCAGCATTGGTGGGGCTGCGTCCGTGACTTGTCGCACCAAAGGATTTTCTTCATGGTTTCATTATGATATGATTATGTTACGCATAAAGTGAAGTTTCATCTTTCTCGAGGATTGTCCTTATTTTGCTAGTTATTGGCCGTTTTTCAGCAGATTTCTGCCGCGAAGGCGCTTTCGTGGGTGCGAAAAAAAGGATCGATCATTTACGCTTGTGCTTGGGCCCCTCGGCCCATAGGAACACAGTGAAAAGATTAACGGTTAAAGTAAAGTGTCTATAAAGGCTGTCATTCTGAGTCTGCCAAACGACGTGGAACGTCGACGTTGCTGCGAACATGAGTTTGATGGCCTTGGGCTTGAACACGAGTTTTGCGACGCCATCTCTGGCGACCAGACAAGCATTTCCGAGTTGAAGGGCATTTATGATGCGGACATGAACCGTATCAAGTTCAAGCGTCCGCTCAGCCGTAACGAAGTCGCTTGTACACTGGGCCATCGTATTATCTGGAAGGCAATAGCGGATTCCAAAGAGCCAGTAAGCCTTGTTCTGGAAGATGACGCAACATTTGTGCAAGATCCTCGAGCTTTTCTGGAAGCGCTTGCCGAACGTGGTACGTATTTTGAAGACGTGATGATAAAGCTCGACGGGGTCTCGAGGAAAAACGGGCAGGTAATCAAAACTGTCGGAGGTCAGGATCTAGTCCTGTCGGATCATCTTCCGCCCCGAACCACAGGCTATGTGATTGGCCGCCGCGCTGCGACTCGGTTGTTGGCCCTTGACAAACGTATCGCGCGGCCGATCGACATCGATTTGAAGTTCTATTGGGAACACAACGTTCCCATTCTGACGCTAAAGGAACAAATGGTTGCCGAGCGTGAAGGTGCCGTTAGCACGATTGACCACTGCAGAAGCCGAACCAAATCTGGTTCTCCCTTGTCCAGATTTGTCCGAAACCTGCTATATCAGGCCAAATACACCTATGGACGGTTGAGCCACCCGCTGAACCCGGACATGATTGAAGGGCTCGGCCCATTGATGCAGGCCGAAAATCGGGTTCGGAACCGCGCATGAAGAATAGCCTTGTGGTTGTCCGTGCGGGCAACAAGTCATTGCACCATCGGTGGCAAGAAATCCCCTATGAAGATCGCACCTACGATCTTCTGATCAGCTATTTCTCGGACGAGGCTTTTGCGGCATTCAAACCTGAACCCGGTGTTGAGGCCGTGCTGGTAAAAGGCGGCAAATGGGACGGGTTGTTCAAAACCCTGGCGGATCGTGACTTGGATCAATATGACTACTATTGGCTGCCGGATGATGATCTGGACATCAGCGCCACGGCGGTAAATGCGCTGTTTGATGCCATGCATGTTCACGGCCTGCGTATTGCGCAACCGTCGCTGACCCCCGAAAGCTATTTCTCGCATTTTGTGTTCAGCCAATGCCCGGGCTTCGTACTGCGCTACACGAACTATATCGAGATCATGGCCCCGTGCCTGCACAAGGATATCCTGAAGAAAGCACTGCCGCTTTTCCAGGGCACCATGAGCGGCTACGGCCTGGATTATATATGGTGCAGATGGGCCGAGGCTGGCGCGTTTCGAACTGCCATTCTGGACGAGATCGCGATGCACCACACGCGGCCGATCGGAAAGAACCTGAAAGCTGCGATGGCCGAGTCGAACAACCTCAGCTCGGAAGAGGAAGAAGCCGTTCTGAAGCAGATGTTTGATCTGTCGCGGCGTACCGTTCCGGTCGTCTTTGCCGCGATCCTGCAGGGAGGGCAACCCATCTCGGGTCGTCTGCAGCTGGGGTGGCATATGTGCCGGGCATGGATGTCGGTCCTGCCGAAATTCCGCAGTGCCAGCGAGGCGCGGTCGGGTATATTCAAGATTGCCCGCCGTCAGCTGATCAAACCGCTCGACATGACGACGATTTCGATGAAACAGGAAAGCCCCTGATATGCAGTTTTTGATGGTTGGGGCCGGATTGTCTGGGGCTGTGATCGGTCGCCAACTTGCGGAACAAGGGCATGATGTCACCGTGGTCGACAGCCGTGACCATATCGGTGGAAATTGCCACACAGAACGGGATGCCGATACCGACGTCATGGTCCATGTGTACGGGCCACATATCTTCCATACGGATGACGAAGAGGTTTGGCAGTATGTGAACCAATACGCCAACTTCCTGCCCTATAAGAACCGGGTCAAAACCACCTCGCGGGGGCAGGTCTATTCGCTGCCGGTGAACCTGCACACGATCAACCAGTTCTTTGGCAAGACCATGCGCCCGGACGAGGCCCGCGCGTTTATCACCGAAGAACAGGCTGATACATCCATCACCGACCCGCAGAGTTTCGAGGAACAGGCGATGCGGTTCGTCGGTCGCGATCTGTATGAGGCGTTTTTCAAAGGCTACACAATCAAGCAATGGGGCTGTCACCCGTCCGAGCTGCCGGCGTCGATCCTTAAGCGTCTGCCAGTGCGGTTTAACTACGACGACAATTACTTTTTCCATAAATTCCAAGGCATGCCCGAGAATGGGTATACCGACATGATTGGTGGCATCCTTAATCACCCTAGTATCACCGTTAAGCTGAATACCACTTTCGATCGCAACATGGCGGATGGCTTCGATCACGTGTTCTATTCTGGCCCGCTGGATGGCTATTTCGACTACGAGCTTGGGCGCCTGGGCTATCGCACGCTTGATTTCGAACGGTTCACCTATGACGGCGACTATCAAGGCTGCGCAGTGATGAACTATGGCGAGGAAGAGGTGCCCTTTACCCGGATCACGGAGCACAAGCATTTCTCGCCTTGGGAGGCGCATGAAGGATCGGTCTGCTATCGCGAGTATTCCCGCGCCGCTGGCCCAGATGACATTCCCTACTACCCGATCCGTCAAGTGAAGGAAAAGGCACTGCTAGGTGAGTATGTTGACTTAGCTGAAGAGACCCAGAACGTCACATTTGTCGGTCGCTTGGGTACCTATCGGTATCTGGATATGGATGTCACCATCCGCGAGGCTCTCGACACCGCGCGCGCTTCGTTGGAAGCGATCGCAGCGGATCAGGACCTGAAACCGTTTTTCGTCGCGCCGATTTAGGCGCGCCAGACCGCTTCGGTCCAGCGCTTAAGCGTTTCACGTTCTGGGCTGATCGGATCGATCATCTCTGTTTTGCAACCAACTTGGATGCAATTCACGCGCGATCGTAGGTGCTATAATGGGTGTCGGCCCTAATCGGTTAGCAGCGAATGGAGGTAAGCGCCATACGTTGATTTCGCGAATAGTTTAGCACGCTTCTCAAGAGCGGCATCATCAATCCACCCATTGCTCCAAGCGATCTCGTCCAGGCTACCGGTCTGCATTCCCTGACGTTCTGTCAGCGTTCGCACAAAACTTCCCGCCTCCAACAAAGTGCCGTGCGTCCCTGTATCCAGCCATGCAAAACCCCTGCCCATTGTTTGAACATCAAGCAGGTTTTCGTCCAAGTACATCTGCAAAAGCGACGTAATTTCAAGCTCGCCGCGCTCAGACGGTTGGATTTCTTTGGCACGCGCAGGTGCATCACCATCGAGAAAGTAAAGGCCGGTGACCGCGTAGTTCGACGGCGGGTTTTGTGGCTTTTCAATAATCTGGCGAACCTTTTGGCCCTCAAAAGCAACAACGCCATACCGTTCCGGGTCGGCGACCCGATATGCAAAAACCGTACCACCTTGTTTGTCGGCATCTGCCTCGGCCAGCAGGGTTGGAAGGCCGTGGCCAAAGAATACATTGTCACCCAAGATCATCGCCGAGGGAGCACCAGCGAGGAAATCTTCCGCCAACGTGTAGGCTTGCGCCAAGCCGTCGGGAGATTCCTGCACAATCCAGGTCAGTGACAAGCCATATTGGCTGCCGTCACCAAAAAGGCGGATGAACTGCTCTTGATCCTGCGGCGTTGTGATGATCGCAACCTCGCGAATCTGCGCTAGCATCAATACGCTGAGAGGGTAGAAAATCATCGGCTTGTCGTAGACCGGCAGTAGCTGCTTCGAAACAGCCATCGTGATCGGGTAGAGCCGTGTTCCCGAACCTCCGGCAAGAATAATTCCTTTACGTTGCATTCCCTAACCTTTCGAAGACGGGTTTTTGACCTGATCTGACTGCGCCAGCACGTCCGCAAGGCCTGCTTTCCAGTCAGGGCGTGAAAGCCCGTAGGCCTTTTTCAGCCGCGAGCAATCCAGCCGCGAGTTTTGAGGGCGCGCAGCGGGGGTCGGGTACGCGATGGTCGGGATATTCTTAACTGAGGTCGCAAGCCCTGCCTGCTGAAAGATCTCGCGCGCGAAATCTGCCCAGCTGGTATCCGGCGCGCCGGTATAGTGGAACAGGCCGCCATCGACCTTTGATCCTTTCTCGGCCATGGTCAATAGTGTCGTGGCGATATCCGCCGCAGACGTGGGCCCGCCAATCTGGTCGGCGACAACGCTCAGTTGATCACGGCTTTCAGCCAGTCTCAGCATCGTCTTCACAAAATTGCTTCCGTGCGCCGAGAAAACCCAACTCGTACGTAGGATTCCATGCCACCCACCGGCCGCAGTCACCTGTCTTTCGCCCTCCAGCTTGGTGCTTCCATATACGCCAAGCGGACCTGTTGGATCTTCTGTCGATCTCGGGGTGTCACCAGACCCGTCAAAGACATAGTCGGTGGAGATGTGGAGAAATGGAATACCGCGCACCGCCGCCGCGCGCGCCATGGCTCCTGGTGCGTCGGCGTTTACCAGTTGGGCAATATCGCGCTCATTTTCGGCCTTGTCGACGGCAGTATAGGCTGCGGCGTTTATCACAACATCCGCATCCGTATCGCGTATACGTTCGGCGCACATTGCGGGATCGGTCAGATCGGCTTCCGATCGCCCCAGCGCTTCCACCACTATGCCACGTGCGGGCGCTTGCTTTTGCAGTTCCGTGGCGACCTGTCCATTCAGGCCAAAGACAAGAACTTTCATTTGGCGACACCAAGTCGTTCGCCGACACCGTCGCGGGCCAAAAGCGTGTTCAGCCACGCTTCGTTGTCCAGGTACCACTGAACCGTCTGCTCCAACCCGGTCTCTGGCGTATACGCCGGATGCCAGCCGAGGTCTTCGACGATCCGTGTCGGGTCAATTGCATAGCGACGGTCGTGACCGGGCCGATCCGTAACGAAAGTGATCTGTTCAGCATAGGGTGTTCTGGCCGGACGAAGTCGATCCAGAATGCCGCACAACATTTGGACCAGTGCAAGATTTGTCATCTCATTTTCGCCGCCGATGTTGTAACTTGAGCCAGATGGGGCTTTTTCGAGCACCAGCAACAGTGCTTCTGCGTGATCTTCAACATGCAGCCAGTCGCGAATATTATCGCCCTGCCCATATATCGGAATCGGCTCCCCCGACAGGGCTTTTAGGATCACGACCGGAATCAGTTTCTCAGGAAACTGGAACGGGCCGTAATTGTTTGAACAATTTGTCAGAACAATCGGCAGCCCATAGGTTTCGTGCCACGCTCGGACAAGGTGATCCGAACTCGCTTTCGAGGCCGAATAGGGCGAGTTTGGCTGGTAGGGGCTGTCTTCGGTGAAAAAGCCGGTTTCCCCCAGAGACCCAAAAACCTCATCGGTCGATATGTGGTGAAAGCGAAAGTCTGCGGGCTTGCCGGCTTCGGTCCAATAGGCGCGCGCGGCCTCCAAAAACACATAGGTGCCGGTCACATTGGTATCGATAAATGCGGCGGGGCCATCGATTGATCGATCAACATGGCTTTCGGCCGCAAGATGCATTATCGCATCTGGCTGGTGCGTTTTTAGAATGGCCGCCATCGCCGCAGCATCGCGGATGTCGGCATGTTCAAAGGCATAGCCCGGCGCATCCGCGACCATTGCGACATTGTCGAGGCAGGCCGCATAGGTCAGCGCATCCACATTGACGACCGAGTGGCCCTGAGCAATTGCACGGCGAACAACGGCGGAGCCAATGAAACCGGCGCCTCCGGTAACCAGAAGTTTCATTCCGTATCCTCAAAAGAAAAGGGGGACTCTTGACCCGATAAGAGCAGCGCTGCGGCGTCCTTGTCCGAGAGCTTTACCTCGGCCGGCTTCAGCGGCCATTCGATGCCGATATCAGGGTCGTCCCAGCGTACGGCGCCTTCTGTTTCGGGGGCGTAAGTATCAGAACACTTGTATACGATTTCAGTGTCAGGCTCCAACGTCATGAACCCATGGGCAAAACCTGCGGGAACCAGCAGCATGCGCCCGTTTTCAAAGCTCAGCTCTTCGCCAACCCACTGACCGAAGGTTGGCGAGCCTTTGCGAATATCTACAGCGACATCAAACAACATACCGCGCCCGCAGCGTACAAGCTTTGCTTGTGCTTTCGGTGGTGCCTGGAAGTGCAGGCCTCGGACGGTTCCGACCTCGCTGGACAAGGAGTGATTGTCCTGAACAAAAACCGTTTCGATCCCGGCGGTTGAAAATTGAACGCTATTGTATGTTTCTTCAAAAAAGCCACGGTGATCGCCAAACCGCCTCGGCGAAATCAGCAAAACCTCGGGTATGGCGAGGGATTTGAATTCCATAATAAACAGTACCTATCAGTGCCAGATTACTGCGCTAGCAGAGCCCAGAATGGGCTAACGCAATCGCGAGCATTCGACAACATCCAATTTCTGTGATCGCGGATCGGGATTGTGTCACGTTCGCCATCGCAAGCGCACCGCATCATATGGCAAAATCGCGATCTTGCGAAGGTTCAACCGGCAATGTTCAGGGTAGGAAACTTGTTTGTAAGTATTTTTCGCGGGGCACGATTTGGTCTCTCAGTAGCGATAACTAATGCAAATCTTTTGAATCGGTTGATCGCAGGCTATCTTGAACGCCTGACGCGGTTTCATGTGGTCTTAGCCAAGCCCGCCTTCGTGCTACCAGGTGCTTACGTCTGTACTATCGGTTTGATAACTGGCAGCCTCTCATGAGACTTGGTATTAGTGCCGTTGAATTTGACACTTACCTCATGCTGGAGGGTTCATGACTTCGCTGGAACGAAACAGGGCCGAGATTGTTCGACGGACAGGGCGCGCGTTTTCGACATTATCGAACCTCATTGATAGTCATGATGTCATCTCGTTTGATGTGTTCGGCACGCTGCTGGCGCGGTATGTTCCAAGTCCACATGATGTTTTTCGGTACATGGGTCAATCGCTAGAAATCGACGACTTTTGCTCCGCAAGATTGAAAGCAGAACAGCTTGCGCGGCGGCGGTTCGGAACGGAGAAAAGTCCTGAAATCAGCCTGGACGAAATTTATGAGGTTCTTTCGGTCCTCCTGCCGGGCCACGGCGTCAAACCGGATGACGAACGGGTGTATGAGAAGGGCCTCGCCTATGCAGATCAGGCTTTTAAAATGGTTGCAGAAACCGCCCGGCAAAAAGGTAAGCGGGTAATCGGCATCAGCGACACCTATCTGAACAAGTCAGAAGTTTCGGGGCGGCTTGAAGCAAGCGGGATTGTACTGGATGAGGTGTACACTTCTTGTGAAAGCCGCCGACATGGACTTGGAAAATTCAACGGGCGCATGTTTTCTCACGTGGCCGACAAAGAAGGGGTCGCGCCGCAACGCGTTCTGCATTTTGGCGGAGATCTGATCGCTGATGTCGAAAATGCGTTGGCCCGCGACGTTACAACAATTCACGTGCGGTCACGCCAGGCTTGCCTGAAGCAAGACAAAGCCCCTTTTACCGACCCGAATTACGATGAGGGTTCACTTACTGCGGATTTGATATTGGGCCAAATCGCGGCTCGCCTGCCACATCTAGACCCGGAAGAATCCGACCTTTACGGTTTTGGTTTCAACATGTGCGGGCCCTTGCTGTTCGGGTTTTGTGACTACATCGCAGAGCGTTCAAAGCGAGATGAAGTTGATCATCTTCTTTTGCCGGCTGGCCAAAGTCACATTATCGAACAGGCGTTGGACATATTGCAGCTTTCAACACCGGAATATTCGGTCATCGACGTCAAAGAATCTCTTCCGGTCGATCTTTCAGAAGATCCCAAGGTTGAGGGCGAGCTTCTAAAGCGGGGCCTTGAGAAACATATCAGACAAGACGCACAAAATGCCGCCATCGTGGATGTTGACTGTAACCTTCCGCCCGTCGGTCCGATCGGCACAATGGGCCAGTCGCGTGTGCATTGTTACTGCTTGGGATTGCGCAACGACTCTGGCGACAGGGAAGGACTTTCAGCCTATTTGTTTGACGGTTTGAGCGTGGCGAATTTCGATGTGGCGGCAACGAACGGCGTCGTGCATTTCGAGTTTCTTTTTTCGAATCTGGATACGGAACCCAAATCTTCAGGTGACAAGAACGACGCGCCCAACCGGATTAGATGCATCGCTTTGCAAGATGTCCATCGAGGGGCTCTGGAATTTCTTCGCAAGATTGCCCCTATGAAAGACGCGTTAGACCGCCGGGGACTTACAGACTACAATCGACGTTGCTTTTCGCGCCTGGTTTCGATTCCAACGGAACCGGAAATCCGCGCACTCGAAGACGTGCCACATCTCTTGCATCGAGACCAAGATAGCTGGACATCCATCGGCTCCGTCTGGAAGTTTACGCCAGCGTCGCCTCACACTTTGCCGACCATGGAAAATCTGCTGACAGAGCGTCGGTTGGAAAACTATGATCTACTTCTTCCAGCTGCCATAAAAGAGTTGTCCTTGCGTGATGACATTGGGCAAATGAACTGGCGTCGAATTATGTTTCGTCACCCTTTAAAAATATCTTACTGGAACTCCATTCGGCGTTATTTGCGGCGCTCCGGGAACAATTGAGGCTGGATTATGAACACCAAAGTAAGAGATCCACTAAGGATTTTTGTTCCGTTTGTGAACGAGACGATGGCCACGGATCTGTTCACCAGAAACCCGTACTTGTCCGGCCAAGACATTCACCTAATCGATAATCGCGATAGGTCCGCAGGTTTGCCCGAGCTTTATAATGAAATCATAGAAAAACACCTTGATGAAGACGCATGGCTGTTCTTTGTCCACGAGGATTTTGAAGTTCAAGGTGAGTTGTTGGACACCGTAAGTCTGGCTAAAGAAGCTGTATATGGCACTTTCGGTATAAGGATGAGCGGGCACCTTCCGAACGCGTATGGGCAGCATAAATGCAGCGATCGGGATGGCACCAGCGTCCAGCAAGTTGGCTTGCCGATAACTGCCCCTACCTGGGTTGAAACATTGGATTGCGTAGCGATCCTGCTACACACCCGGCTTCTGCGGGAACGGTCGGGGTTGCGATTTGACCAAACCCTGACGTTCGACCTCTATGCCGAAGATCTTTGCATCAATGCTCAGGAAAATTTCGGCATCCCGGTTCTGGTCGTTCCGCTTGAGTTTCAACATTACTCAAAAGGATATGCCACCGAGCGCTATTGGCGCGGTATCCGGCATCTGGGCGAAAAATACCCAAATGTTGCTATGCCGGGAAGCTGCTCTTTTATCGGGGGAAAGGCGGCTGATCTTGAAGCCAACTTTACCTATGATATCCCAGCCAATACCAAAAAGCGGCGTGATCTCAGGAACAAATCCGCGTCCTGATCGCTCGGCTTCTGCAAACTCGGTGCGCCGCGGCTGGGCTGCTATAACTTTATCTTCTTTCGTTTGCGTAGCACAAACTTTAACCAGGCGTAGGAGAACGGGTTTAGCTGCGCACCGTACGCGGCCCGCCAACGGCTGTTCTTTGCATTGCGGTAATGTGTATTGAGTTCTCCAATTCGCGTCAAACTTTCGCCCGTGGTGTCGCCGACACCCGCAAAAACTCTGACGTTCTTGAATCGCAGAGCGTCCAGACGATGCGGCTTGCTCAGGAATTGCCGCATGTCCTTCTCATCCTTTGGGTCGGTGTACTTGGCCAAAGTGTCGACAGGCATCGCTTGCAAAACGGATCCGATTGCTTGTAGCGCGGCATCTTGAATTATCTTCGCCCGACGGAGGTTAGCCGCCTCCAATTCGCTGACTTCCGCGATGTCCCACGACATGTCACCAGTATCATCTTCGAGAATTCGCAGCACACTCCCGTGGTCTGCCGAGCAGAGAAATTCGACAATGTCCCGAAAATCATTGACCCACGGCTGCATGACCACAGGCATTCCATTTGAAATTGCGTAGCTCTCATATTCCAGTCCGCTACGGCTGAGGATCGAAGCTGCTTGCCAGCCTGTTCCAAAATACAGGCCCAACACATCGGCTTTGGGGTCCACGATCTCGCAAATGGATCGCTGTAGGCTGCCGCGCCAACCGACGTCAAAAACCGCAGTTTTCGTGCCCGCGGGGAAGGCCGTGCGGTAGTACTTTGTCAGCACGGCCCGTTCATGTTCGAAGGACTGAAAAAAGGTGTCAGGGTTGTCCTTCAGTAGGCCCAGGATCTTTTTTCTGGTTTTGCGCTCAAGCGGTTCAGTACCCTTGACACCATGGCCTTCAAACAACGTCTTCAGTATTGGCCCGCCTGAGATCTTGGCTAAGAAATCATCGATCGTTTCGGAGCCCTCAAGCGTGGCGTGAAGCATCCCGCCAATGGTCTCGGGCTCCAGAACCGTAAATGGCAAGGTGAGCAATCGTCGGGATGCGCCTACGTACTGGGTGTCAAAACCTTCAGGCCACATCAGTTCGAATGCGGCTTTGGGAAACATGCCATCACGCGCAAGAAATGCGATCCGTGAGATTTTTCTGCTTTCCATCTCCTGCTTCATCCAGATCATCATGGATGTGATCAAAGGGGCAACCAGTACCGCTCCGAAGGCCTCGAAATACTGGTCGTCGGATAATGTTCGAAAGTCCAGTTTCTCAGAGTCGTAGTGATGGGTTTCCAGGAAATTCGCAGCAAAAATCTGTGAAATCGGGCGTTGTCCAGCCAATAGATTGGAATGACGCTTTGGCTTTGGAGATCTTGCAGGCACATCCTTACTGGCCAAAACAACATGAGAGCGCATACCGGCGTTGATGGCCATTTTGCCATCTGCATGCCGATTGTCGCCAATGTGAAGAATTTGGTCATTCGGCACACCAAAGTGCGCGGCTACGTCGTCGAATAGACTACCGGAATGTTTGGTTTTTCCTTGCTCGTTTGAGACGAAAACGCGTTCCCAGCCTGTTATGCCTTTTGCTTGCAGTGCTTTCTCAAGATAGTCCTGCGGCAGGTACATATCCGATGTGATGACGAGACGCTTTTTAATTTTCTGTAAATGTGCAACCAGTTGACGGCCAAAACTGGTTGCGTGAAGTAAGTCCATTTCAGTTTCAAGTTCAAGCCGTTTGATTTGCTCAGCTTGTTGCTGACTGCAGTTCGTCAACAGTTCAAAACAAAGGTAAATCTCGTCCAGCGAGACATCTTCCAAACCTCGCTTTTCGGAATCCTCGCGCGCCAACTGTTCAGCAGCTTCCCGGTAGTCCTTGAAATACTCGGTTACTTGTTTTGTTTGTTGCCGCGTGGACATGAAATCAAAGACGTCGACAGGAGATTTGCAATGGCGAAACAGCAACGTATCAAAAACATCCACTGACAGGAAATCATGCGTTTCGATCTGCTCAAAAACCTTGCCGCTAGACGAAACGACGTTTTTTTTGTCAACTTCGCTTGTAGATGGCAATGATGCCTCACGCTGTTTAGTTTTGTCTGCCATGGTGCTCGTTTCAGAAATCGCCGTAATCTCGTAACAATTGTGGGGACGTACCTCGTTCAACGGATCAAAATTTACAAGCTGAAACTTGATTAGAACCACCCTTGTCTTCGGACACTGTCACACCCACATTACCGGCTGCTCGTACTAAAATTGCGTGGTGCGAAGTGTGGCGCACCACGCTAGGTCGTGGCGCGGGTAACTTTCATTATTGCAAACGATAGCGGATCGAAGCGAAACAGTCACATTCTAGATCGTTTCCTTTTCCGGAAACCACGCGCGTGTGCGGTTTGCGAAGGCAACCAGCGACAGCATCACCGGGACCTCAACCAGAACACCGACAACCGTCGCCAGCGCCGCGCCCGAGTTCAGACCGAACAGGCTGATGGCCACAGCGACAGCCAGCTCAAAGAAGTTCGACGTGCCGATCATGGCGCAAGGTGCGGCGATCCGGTGCGGCACTTTCAACGCAAAGGCTGTGCCGTAGGCTAGCGCAAAGATACCGTAGCTCTGGATCAGGATGGGTACTGCGATCAGGACAATCACCAGCGGTTTGGCCAGAATGGTCTGTCCCTGCAAGCCGAACAGAATGACGACAGTGGCGATCAGGCCCATGACCGACCACGGTTTGACACGTGCGGAAAATGCGTCGATGGCCTGGGGCGATCCCAATGTACGGCGCGTTATCAGGCCGGCGATCAGCGGTAATACCACATACAACACAGTTGCCAGAACCAGTGTCTGCCATGGAACCTGAATGTCGGTCACACCCAGCAGAAAGGCCACGATTGGGGCGAATGCCACCACCATGATCAAGTCGTTTACGGAAACCTGCACCAGCGTATAGGTCGCATCGCCCCTAGTCAGCTGAGACCAGACGAACACCATGGCGGTGCACGGTGCAGCACCCAGCAGGATCAGCCCGGCCGTATATTGAGCCGCGTCTTCAGGTTCGATCCATGGTGCGAAGACGTGCTCAAAGAACAAAACCGCCAGAAAGGCCATGGTGAACGGCTTAATCAGCCAGTTGACCACCAGCGTCACGATCAGCCCGCGTGGCTGGCGTGCAACGCCCGCCACTGCGCCGAAGTCGACGCCGACCATCATGGGGTAGACCATCGCCCAGATCAGAAAGGCCACGACCAGATTGACGCTGGCCACTTCGGCCGAGGCGATCAGTTGAACCAGGCCGGGTGCAACCAGTCCGATCAATACGCCGCCAACCATGGCCAGCGCGACCCAGACGGTCAGGTAGCGTTCGAAGATGCTCATGTATATGCCTCATTCGTCTGGTCGGTTAGTTTGCCGGATGTCAGGGCGGCCAGCGCGACCATAGCAGCAGCGGTGCCCAGAACCAGTGGAAGCCCGCCAATCTGATAGGTAAGTCCCGACAGGACAGTGCCGACCAAGCGACCAGTCGCGTTGGCCATGTAGTAAAAGCCCACATCCATCGTCACACGCTCGGACTTGGTGAAGGCCAGGATGAGGTATGAATGCAGCGCCGAATTGACGGCGAAGATTGCCCCAAATGCCAATAGGCCCACAACCAGCGTAACGGTCAGCCATGTCTCGGGGCCGGATGAGAGCAGAACCGCGATGGTCAGGGCAGCAGGCACGCAGAACAGCGCCGCGGCCCAATTCCTGGCGGCGAGGATAAGATCCCCTTCCGGGCGTTCCTTTGCGCGCAGGATTTTCGGCGCGCTGGCCTGAACAGCGCCGTAAAGTATGACCCAAACGGCCATGAATGTGCCGATCATAAAAAATGCGGCACGGTTGCCATCCTCAGTTCCATCCGACAGAACTGCGTAAAAATAGATCGGAATGCCGACCACGAACCACACGTCCCGCGCGCCAAACAAGAAGACACGAGCGGCGGATAGCCAGTTCACATTGGCGGATTTTGAGAAGACCTCGGAGAACTTGGCGCTTTTGCGCCCTTTGGGCAGGCCGGTCGGCATGAACAGGATGACGGCGACGAGGAATGCAGCAAGTATGATCGCCATAGCCAGAACGGCCCACATGAAGCCCACTGTCGCCAACAGTGCCGCCCCAAGCAGAAACCCAAACCCTTTCACAGCGTTCTTCGAGCCGGTCAAAATAGCGACCCAGCGAAACAACCCTCCGCCCTCGGTCGGGGCCAGCAGTTTGACGGCGGATTTTGAGGACATCTTGGCCAGGTCCTTTGCAACCCCACTGGCCCCTTGCACAATCATCACAAAGACAACTTTTACCGGGATCGCCCAATTAGGGTCTAGTTGCGTAAGAACCAGCAACGCTGCAATCTGCAGTGCCAGCCCTGCATAAAGCGTCGATGTCAGCCCGAACCGCGCCGCGATCCAACCGGCAGCAAGGTTCGTGCCCATGCCGGCGATCTCATACAGAACAAACAGATATGCCAACTGAACCGGCGAGAATCCCATGCTATGAAAGTGCAGCAGCACCAGCATACGCAGGGCCCCGTCGGTCAGCATGAAGGCCCAATAGGCTGCTGTGACCGTGATATAGGCCGACATACTTTCGGGCCTTTGGGTCACAGCGATGCACCAACCATCAGGGCAACGTCGACCAGACGATGCGCGTAACCCATTTCATTGTCGTACCAGGCATAGATCTTCACCTGTGTCCCGTTCACCACCATGGTCGAGGGCGCATCCACAATCGAGGACCGTTCGTCGTTGGTGTAGTCGGTGGAAACCAGCGGCCGCGTCTCATAGCCAAGGATATCTTTCAACTCACCTTCGGCCGCGGCCTTGAAAAGCGCGTTGACCTCTTCGACTGTGGTTTCACGCTCAACCTCGAAGACGCAGTCGGTCAGCGAGGCATTCAGCAAGGGAACCCTCACCGCGTGGCCGTTCAGCCGCCCCTTGAGTTCCGGGTAGATCAGCGTGATTGCCGTGGCCGACCCGGTGGTGGTCGGGATCAGAGAGTTCAAAGCAGATCGCGCCCTGCGCAGATCTTTGGCGGGGCGGTCCACGATGGTTTGCGTGTTGGTCACGTCGTGAATAGTGGTCATCGACCCGTGGCGAATACCAAGGTTTTCGTGGATGACCTTGACCACTGGGGCCAGACAATTCGTGGTGCACGAGGCCGCCGTCACGATGCTGTGGACATCCGGATCATAAGTGGCCTCGTTCACGCCCATAACGATGTTGGCGGTCGGGCCATCCTTGACCGGGGCCGAGACAACAACCTTCTTAACACCCGCTTCGAAATAGGGGGCCAGCTTGGCCTGAGTCTTGAAAACACCGGTGCAGTCGATCACCACATCGACACCGTCCAGCGGTAGTTCCGCCAGATCTCTGGTGCCGATAAAGGGTAGGCGGGTGCCGTTGATCGTAACGCTGTCGGCGTCATGCGCGAACGCGGCATCCCAGCGGCCATGTACGGTGTCAAACTCCAGCAGGTGCGCGTGCATCTCGGGGTCGCCCACCGCATCATTGATCCAGGCGATCTTTGCGCCTTTGTCGAGCAGCGGTTTCAAGGCCAGCTTTCCCATCCGGCCCAATCCGTTTACAGCATAAGTCGTCATTTCATGTCCTCAGTAGGCGTCCTGCCGATGTCATCAACAGCAGATTGCAGTGCGATCCGGTCGAGGCTTTCGACCGGCAAAGACGTAAAGGCCTCAATCCGGCGCTTGAGCGCGCCATATGCATGTTGAAATGCAAGGCTTTTTTCGGCATCCGTGCCCTCGGCCCTGACCGGGTCCGGCATGCCCCAATGGCCACTGATTGGCTGGCCTTCCCAAGCGGGGCATTCTTCATTTGCGGCCTGATTGCAGACCGTGAAGACGAAATCCATCTCAGGCGCGCCGGGGGTTGCAAATTCGGACATGTTCTTGGACCGCAGGATGGATGTGTCGTGTCCTTTGTCGTCCAGAACTTGCACGGCCATCGGGTTGAGCTCGGATGTGGGTTGCGTGCCGGCCGAGAAAACGTTGAACCGGTCGCCCCCCAACGTGCGCAGCAGGGATTCCGCAAAAATCGAGCGGGCAGAATTGCCCACACACAAAAACAAGACGTTGAACTTACGGTCTGTCGCGGCCTCATTTCCCTGAGAAAATGGCATGCAGATATCAGGGCGACCGCGACAGCAATCGACAATCAGATAATCAAGCATCTGCTGCACGTTTTTCATTTCAATCGAATAGAGCAGCGACGTCCCAGAACGTTCCTGCTTGACCAGCCCCGAACGCTGAAGCGCGTTCAGATAGTTCGACAAGGTGCTGGCCTTCACGTCGAGCTCCGCCGCCAGCTCGCCCGCCGGAACACTGTCAGGAAAACGTCGCATGAGCATGCGAAACACAAGGATACGCTGCGGATGACCCAGGATGGCCAATTGGTCTGTTATCTGTTCTATCATATTTCATGAAATATTAAAATAAGACAAACCAGTCAACCGAAAATACATGGCCATCGAAGGTGAGCGTAAGCGTTGGAACAGGCGTGATATTCTTGCTGGAGCGTGGTGATGGAATGGGCTTCAAGCGATCTGAGCTGTGGGAATCACCATCACACACCGGTAGGCGTCCGAGGATATCGAGACTTGCACGCATCTGCCCGAGGGTTTAAAGGAACCGTCGCTTGCCTCAATAGCTCAGCTGGTAGAGCAGGTCCTTCGTAAGGACAAGGTCGGGGGTTCGAGTCCCTCTTGAGGCACCACTTTCCCTTGGATAGTCAAGCTAGCGGCCTACCTCGTAACTCACTTTTGGTTCGATCCTGCGGGCTATCATCGGATGCTAGCGCAGCTCAATCTCCGAAGCTTTTTGCCTGCGTGATTTTCATCCGCAAGGGCCATGCTTCCGATCGGTAAGCAGGTATCAGGGAACCGTATGTGCGGTGGAAAAACGCTTTCAAGTGACGGGTTATGATACAAACGAGAATCGTCAGGAAATTTGCAAATACCTATTTTAAGACAGATATTTGAAGGTTTTGGGTTAAGCCGCTCTGGTGGTAGCATTCAGCTTTAAAAGTTGTTTCCACGCCAGTTCTTAGACATAGACAAGGAGTTTCATCATGAAAGGTGACAAAAAGGTAATTGAATACCTGAACAAAGCTCTGCGCCACGAACTAACGGCCGTCAGCCAATACTGGTTGCATTATCGCCTGCAAGACGATTGGGGCCTTGGCAGCATGGCCAAGAAAAGTCGAGAAGAATCCATTGAAGAGATGGAACACGCCGACAAACTGATCGAACGGATCATTTTTCTGGAAGGTCATCCCAACCTGCAAAAACTTGATCCCCTGCGGATCGGCGAAAACCCCCGGGAAACGCTGGAATGCGATCTTGCGGCGGAACAAAGCGCGCGCGCGCTTTACAAAGAGGCGCGGGATGTCTGCAAAGAGGCCGGAGATTATGTCTCGATGGGATTGTTCGAAAGCCTGATGTCGGATGAAGAAGGCCATATCGACTTTCTGGAGACTCAGATCGAACTGTATGATCGCGTCGGGCCAGAACTTTTCGCGCAACTCAACGCAACAAAAATGGAAGACGCCGAATAGGTGGTCGTGTTGGCGACAATGGCCGCAGACGTTGGGATTCTTGACAGCAGGCGGTTGCAGGATTAGGGCATCGTCGGCCTAAGCGCATTCCCGCACACCGAGACCTATCAGGTATTCACCGGTCACGAACAAAAGCTCATTTGGTTCGGCAAACCGCGCTTTGGACATGAACCAGGTTCTGACCGGATTTGGGTAGTAGCTGGATAGCGACGCGCTTTTCCTGTCGAACTCATCTGCCGTCATTTTCGTTCGGTTTGGGTGATGGGGGCCGTGAAAACCAAAGATCGTCTCGGGCGAAACACAAACATCGTCCGCACCCAGCAGCATGGTGCAACTAGAGTGGCAATAGTCCCCGTTGATCTGGAATTGCGCGTTGGTCCGGTTGGCGATTTCGATCTGGACCATGCGATCCACAATCCGCCCGCCCGGATCATTGCCAACCTGAATCTCTTTTGAACTTGCCGCCACGCTCATCAAAAAAAGCGCGACCAAAGCTGCCATTATGTTTCTCATCCGCCCGCCTGCTCAAGGGTGGAGTTTTTGTTTTTCTTACTACTATCAGAAATGCGGGAAAGCGGGAACGTTGCGCCGCGACTCAAGTAGTTCCTGTGTTCTCAAGGACTCACCCAAAACCGGCTGAATTCGGCGGCTGCCCGAAATTTCCGCAAAAGCGGTGCTCGCAGATTTTCAAACAACGGTGAAATTCAGTTGCCTAGCGTCATGACTCAGGCACGTTTTTCACCGATGGTTGCAACACCCAGTACGGACAGCACTTTGGCCTCGATTTGCTCGGCATTCAGACCCGCGACTGCGTACATATCCGCAGGGTTGGCCTGATCTATGAAGGTGTCGGGCAAAACCATCGAGCGATACCTGAGACCCTGGTCAAAGGCGCCTTCATCGGCCAAAAGTTGGGCAACATGGCTGCCAAAGCCGCCGATGGCACCTTCTTCAATGGTGATCAACGCCTCGTGGTTGGCGGCCAGATCCAAAATCAGGTCGTGGTCCAAGGGCTTGGCAAATCGAGCATCAGCGATAGTGGGGTTGATCCCACGCGCGGCCAGAGCTTCAGCCGCTTTCTGCACTTCGGCCAGCCGTGTCCCGAAGGACAACAGTGCGACCCGCGCGCCTTCTTGGATGATCCGGCCTTTGCCGATTTCCAGAACTTCCCCACGTTCGGGCAAGTCGACGCCGACACCTTCGCCGCGAGGATAGCGGAAGGCAATCGGGCCTTCATTATGCGCGACGGCGGTGGCCACCATATGCACCAACTCGGCCTCATCCGCCGCGGCCATGACCACGATGCCGGGCAGGTTGGACAAATAGGCGATATCGAACGACCCCGCATGGGTCGCGCCATCCGCGCCCACCAACCCCGCACGGTCGATCGCAAATCGAACCGGCAGGCGCTGAATGGCCACGTCATGCACGACCTGATCGTAGCCACGCTGCAAAAATGTGGAATAAATTGCGCAGAAGGGCTTCATCCCCCCCGCAGCCAGAGCGGCGGCGAAGGTCACACCGTGTTGTTCGGCAATCGCCACATCGAAACAGCGCGACGGATAGCGTTCCGCAAACAGGTTCAGCCCAGTTCCGTCGGGCATCGCGGCCGTGACAGCAACGATCTTGTCATCGCGTGCGGCCTCTTCCACCAGGGTTTTGCCAAAGACCGACGTGTAAGACGGTGCGTTTGAGGGCGCTTTCTTCTGCTCCCCCGTTACCACGTCGAACTTTGCTGTCGCGTGACCTTTGTCCCTGGCTAGCTCGGCGGGGGCGTACCCCTTGCCCTTCTTTGTCAGCACGTGGATCAGGATCGGGCCAGTGGCGCGGGCCTTGACCGTGCGCAGGACAGGCAACAGCTGATCCATATCGTGCCCGTCGATCGGACCGAGATAGGAAAAGCCCAGCTCCTCAAACAATGTGCCGCCCACGGCCATGCCCTTGAGCATCTCCTTGGCGCGTTTTGCCCCTTCGCGGAAAGGTTCCGGCAACAAAGACACTGCACCTTTGGCGGCGGCTTTCAGATCATGGAACGGCTCTTCTGCGTAAATTCGGGACAGGTAATTGGACAGGGCACCAACCGGCGGGGCTATGCTCATTTCATTGTCATTGAGAATGACGATCAGGCGTTTTTTCAGATGGCCTGCGTTGTTCATCGCCTCAAAGGCCATGCCTGCAGACATTGAACCGTCACCGATCACGGCAATCGCGTCACCCAATCCCTCGGGCGTCACACCGCCCAGATCGCGCGCAACGGCAAACCCCAGCGCGGCACTGATCGAGGTTGAGCTGTGTGCTGCGCCAAACGGGTCATAGGGGCTTTCGCTGCGCTTGGTGAAGCCGCTCAGCCCGTCCTTCATGCGAAGGGTACGGATACGGTCGCGCCGTTCGGTCAGGATTTTGTGCGGATAGCACTGATGACCAACGTCCCAGATGATCTTGTCGCGCGGCGTGTCGAACACGGCGTGCAGGGCGGTCGTCAATTCGACCACGCCCAGACCCGCGCCCAGATGCCCGCCGGTAACAGACACGGCCGATATTGTCTCGGACCGCAATTCCTGCGCCACCTGATGCAGCTGCGCGTCCGAAAACTGCTTGAGATCCGCAGGGCGGTTCACAAGGTCCAGCAGGGGCGTATTCGGGCGGTCAGACATGTGGCGTTCCTGGCTTAGCTGTCCCGGGCAATAACGAAGCGTGCCGCGTCCTTCAAGGTTTCAGCATTGGCACCGTAACCATCCAACGCCGCGCAGGCCTGATCGACCAGTTCTACGGCGCGGGATTTCGCGGCGTTCAGACCCAAAAGCGAAACAAACGTGGCTTTGCCGGCCTGGGCGTCCTTTTGCAATCGTTTGCCGGCCTTCTCGACATCACCTTCAATATCCAGAATGTCATCAGCGATCTGAAAAGCAAGGCCAAGCGCCTGGGCATATTGGCGCAAGGGTTCGGGATCTGCCTGAGCCAAACGCGCACCGGCGCAGGCGGACCATTCAATCAGAGCACCGGTTTTGCCCGCCTGCAACTTGGTGATCTGCTCCAGTGTCAGGGGCGCGGCCGCTGTTTCAGCCGCCATATCCAGCGCTTGCCCCAGCACCATTCCCTGCGCACCGCTTGCTTTGGCCAGGGTTAGAGCCAATTCAGCACGAGCCTCTGCATTTCCGACCTCGGGCCGGGTGCACAGCTCAAAGGCCAATGTCTGCAGGGCATCACCGGCCAGAACGGCGGTGCCTTCGTCCCACTTTAAGTGCACGGTCGGACGTCCACGTCGCAGATCGTCATCGTCCATGCAGGGAAGGTCATCATGGACCAGCGAATAGGCGTGCAGGGCTTCGATGCCTGTCGCAGGCCAGATTGCCTGTGTTGAGTCGATGCCATGCATCCGCGCGCTTTCCATCACGAGAAACCCACGCAATCGCTTGCCGCCCTGCGTGGTGTAGGCCATCGCCCGGGTAACATCCAATTCGTCCAGCGCGCTTAGGACCAGATCGAACTGAGCCTGAATCCGCGAGGCATCCTGCGCCAGAATTTCCTTGAACATTTACTGACCTTCGACAGGCGTCGTCCCGGTTGGCTGCCCATTGGCATCCAAAGTAATGGCTGCGACCTTTTCTTCAGCCCGCTTCAATTCGTCTTCGCAGCGTTTCTTCAACGCGGCACCGCGCTCATACAGCGCAATGGACTGATCCAGCGCCACGTCACCACGCTCCAACTGGCCGACAACGGCCTCAAGCTCTTTCATCGCTTGTTCGAATGTCATCTGATCAACAGGAGTATCGGTCATCGGGCTGCCTTCATCAGTTCTTCCACATGGGCACGAGTGGCCTCGGCAAGGGCGTTCAGATCATACCCGCCCTCCAAAGTCGAGACGATACGACCCTCACACAACTCATCGGCGATCTTGCACAGCTCAGCCGTAACCCAGGCAAAATCGCCTGTGGACCAGTTCAAGTTGGCCAGCGGATCGTCCTGATGCGCATCGAAACCTGCCGAAATGATGATCAGCTCCGGCTTGAATGCGCGCAGTCTCGGGAAGGCTTGCGTTTCGTAAGCTGTCCGCATCTCGGCCCCACCTGTGCCGGGCGCCAACGGGATGTTCAAAACGGTCTCATAAGCGCCGGTTTCATCCGGGCGCCCTGATCCAGGCCAAAGCGGCATTTGCTGGCTGGTGATCACCAGTGCACGTCTTTCGTCCCACAGCAGATCCTGCGTGCCGTTTCCGTGGTGAACGTCGAAATCGACGACGGCTACGCGTTTCAATCCATGATGATCCAATGCGTGCTTGGCCGCCAGCGCGGCGTTTCCAAACAGGCAGAACCCCATTGCCGTTTCGGTTTCGGCATGGTGACCGGGCGGGCGGATGGCGCAAAACGCATTCGAGGCTTCGCCACCCAAAACCATATCCACCGCCCGCACAACCGCACCGGCAGCCCGGTAAGCCGCGTCCACCGACCCCGGAGACATGAAGGTGTCGCCGTCAATCTGTTTGAAGCCATCGGAGGGCCTGTTGTTACGGATTTTACGGATATGGCTTTCCGGATGCACGCGCAGAAGGTCGTCATCCGCCGCCAAAGGGGCGGTTACACGTGTCAGTTCCAAGCCTTCTAATGCGTGAAGAATGTGCTCTAACCGCGCCACCCTCTCGGGGTGACCTTGCGGTGTCACGTGATCAAGGCAATCGGCGTGGGTCAAAAGGGCGGTTGTCATCGGGATCCCATCTTCATCTGGCCAAAAATATCCTCGCCGAAGGCAAGAAAGCGCCGCGCCGCGGCTGAATCAATCTGGTGCCAGCATATATCCGGCGCCGCGGACGGTCTGCAGGTAACGCGGCTGCTTGGGGTCTTGTTCAATCTTGCGGCGCAGACGGGTGATCTGAACGTCCACCGCGCGTTCCTGCGCCTGACCTTTGTCGCGGCCCAAATCTTCGACCAGTTTGGTGCGGCTGATCGGTTCGCCCGGCTGGGCCGAGAAAATTTTCATCAACTGGCTTTCGGTCGCCGTCAGGCGCACCGGGTCTTCACCCTGCCACATCTCGCCACGCTCGATATCGTACCGGATCGGGCCAAGATGCAGTATCTTCGCCGTCGCGTCCTGCGCAGGTGTTTCTGGCATCCGACGCAGGATCGCATTGATCCGCAACAACAGCTCTTTTGGCTCGAACGGTTTGGCTAAGTAGTCATCCGCACCGGCCTCAAGCCCGGCAATGCGATGTTCGGTTTCACCGCGCGCGGTCAACAGCAGGATAGGAGTGGTATGGGTTTCGCGCAGCGCCTTGGTCAGGCTGACCCCATCCTCGCCGGGCATCATCACGTCCAGCACGATCATGTCGAAATCCAACCCCGAAAGCACCCGCCGTGCATGTGGTGCATCCCTTGCAGCCGTGACCAGAAATCCGTTCCGCATCAGAAACTTCTTCAACAGATCGCGAATGCGCTCGTCATCGTCGACGATCAGCAGATGGGCATCCATTTCGTTCATGAGGTGGTTTCCCGCAGTTTCGTATAGGCATGACGCATATCAGCATCCATCATCGCTTCAAGCACTTTACGAAACCCCGACACAGCCTCGGGTCCCGCCTTTTTGTACGCTGCACGCATTCGGACGCGCTGCGCCTCAGACAGTTTGCCTTCTAGTGCCTTGCCCTGTTCTGTCAGAAATAGGTGTCTTTCGCGTTTGTCCACTGATCCGACCCGGCTTTCGACCAGACCGTCGTCGATCAACGTCCGTAAAACCCTGTTCAGAGACTGTTTTGTTACGCCCAGAATGGCCAGAAGGTTATTGACCGTCGTACCCGGCGCACGGTTGATGAAGTGGATTGCCCGATGGTGCGCCCGTCCATAGGCCATTTCGGTCAGGATGCGATCGGGATCTGCGGTAAAACCGCGATAGGCGAAAAACATCGCCTCAATTCCTTGCCGCAACTGCTCGTCGGTCAAAAACAACAGGCTCTCGCCACCAAAGGCTGGGGCGGGACGGGTATCCGACATAGTATGCCTCATTCGTTACTCTATCCGAGTTTATGTCAGCGTTATTGACATTCCAAGAGTGGACAGGTATCGAATCGCAGTTTTTGCGTAACTTTATGTCCGAAACGGACTTAACCAGCGCAATAATCGGAAATTTTTCCCAGGTCAGGAGGTTTCGCATGGCGGGGTATGATGATCGTGACGGTGTCATCTGGTTGGATGGCAAACTGGTGCCCTGGCGCGAAGCCAATGTGCACATCCTGACCCATGCGATGCACTATGCGTCTTCGGTGTTCGAAGGTGAGCGTGCTTATAACGGCAAGATCTTCAAAAGTCGCGAACATTCTGAGCGTTTGATTGCCTCGGCCGAAGCGCTGGATATGCCGATGCCCTATTCGGTGGACGATATCGAGGCCGCCAAGGAAGAAGCACTGAAAGCCAGCGGCTTGCAGGACGCCTATGTCCGGGCACTGGTCTGGCGTGGTTCGGGCGACGATATGGGTGTGGCATCGGCCAAGAACCCAGTCCGGATGGCCGTCGCGGTCTGGCCCTGGGGTGCCTATTATGGCGACGCCAAGATGCAGGGCGCCAAGCTGGATATCGCGGAATGGAAGCGCCCCAGCCCGGAAACCATCCCGGTTCACGCCAAGGCAGCGGGTCTGTACATGATCTGCACCATCTCGAAGCATAAGGCCGAGGCCAAGGGCTGCTCGGACGCGCTGTTCATGGATTGGCGCGGTTACGTGGCCGAGGCGACCGGTGCGAATGTGTTCTTCGTAAAAGATGGTGAGGTTCATACACCTCTGGCCGATTGTTTTCTGAACGGGATCACCCGTCAGACCGTCATTCAGATGCTGAAAGACAAAGGTATCACCGTCCATGAGCGCCGCATCAAGCCCGAGGAAATGGCGGATTTCGAACAGTGCTGGCTGACCGGCACCGCAGCTGAGGTGACCCCGGTGGGCCAGATCGGCGATTATACGTTTGAGGTCGGAGACCTGACCCGCGAGATCGCCGCCGATTATGAGGCACTTGTGCGCGCCTGATAACTCTCAGATGCATTGACAGAAGCCCTCGCGCTTTCGCGGGGGCTTTTTCATTGCCGCACGTCCAAGAATCTTTGCAGATCGTCCACATAGCTGGACGAACGCGCAGCCGCGCTTATCTTAAACCAATGTTGGATCTGCTTAGCGATATTCTCACCCGCCTGTCCTTGAAGGGCACGTTTTACTTTCGAACCTCTTTCACGCCGCCCTTTGGTATACAGGTGCCGGCCTATCAAAATGTGGCCAGATTTCACTTTGTACAACGCGGAGAGTTGAAAGTTTTTGTCTCTACCACAGGGCAAACTCTGCGATTGAAGCAAGGCGATCTGATCGTGATCCCGCACGGATCAGCCCACGCGTTATTGTGCAATGAGGTTCAACCGCTGGATGCCTTGCCGCTTGAACACGTATTGGAAGAGGCCGGGTACAAGGGCGACGGGGTTCTGATTTATGGCGGCGAAGACAAAAGCCGCGATACGCAATTGATCTGCGGTCATTTCTCTTTCACCGGACCGCCGGGGCGACAGGGAACCGGGCATATGCTGATTGATCGGCTTCCCCCATACATCCTAATCGAAAACTATGGCGAAGAAGCCGGGGCTTGGATCGAAGCCACGCTGCGCATGATCGGGTCCGAAATCAACGGCGCGCGGATTGGTGGTGACCTCATAGCGCTGAAACTGTCCGAGGTCCTGTTTGCGCAGGCCATACGCGCCCATCTAGAACATCAAAGCCCCAGCGAAACCGCGCTTGCCGGGTTCGCCGATTCCCGCATTTCGCGTGCATTGACTGCGTTTCACCATTCGCCCGCGCAAGAGTGGAGCGTCGAGTCTCTGGCACGTGAGGCCGGAATGTCTCGCACTGCGTTCGCACAGCTATTCGCAGACAAGATGGGGACAACGCCCATGCAGTATCTGACCGATTGGCGGATGCAGATTGCGTGTCACGGATTGACTGAGGCCCGCTGGAACGTGGCCGATGCCGCGGCCGAGGTCGGCTATGCCTCGGAAGCCGCCTTTTCGCGGGTGTTCAAAAAGCAGGTTGGCGTATCGCCAGCCGCCTATCGATCAATGCACTGATCGAATTGAAACTCTGGACGATCTGCAACGTTTTACGAACGATCCGGAATTAAACGTTCCGACTTACTTTCCTAGCTTGAGGTTGTCTCATATCAGGAAAGGAACTCTCATGTCTCTCCGCTTTGTCACCCGCAATATTCACGCTTATCTGGACTACCCTGTTGCCTTTGCGCTGATGGGGCTGCCCTTTTTGCTTGGACTGGGGCAATCCAACCCGATGGCGTTGTGGCTGTCGGTGGTCACCGGCGTCGCGGCGTTTGTCCTGACGGTGTTGACCGATCACCATTTGGGGATCTGGCGCGTTCTTCCCTACAACTTTCACTTGGCGGTCGATCTTCTGGTCGGAGTCGTTTTCCTGGCCGCGCCCAGCCTGTTTGGGTTTTCGGGCCTGGATGCGATCTTTTACTGGCTGAACGGGGCTGCGGTTGTCGCTGTCATCTCGCTTAGCGCACCAGAGCAGGGTGTTACGGCTTGAACCTGACGCACCTTGGATTGATCGCAACAAGGTGAATTCTCAAAAAACCAAAGCCGCTTGTCCCACCGACAGGCGGCTTGCTGATCTGTTTGTTCGCGCCGTGTATCAGCATATGTGAGCCTAATAAGTAAGAATTTAGGAAATTGGTTTCCTCAAAACGCCTGAAATAGTTCCGCTCCAAGCCAGTTAACTTCGGGGTTACTCAGGATGTGTTTTTTTGATCTTGCAAATTCCGACAAAAATAATCAGATAAAGATTAAGGCCAGATGTGCTAACATCCAGCACGGGGTTTCGAGGCGGTCTGCGGGCTTAGCGTATAGCCTGGTGAGAGCGCGCCACCGCCTCGGAAACGACACGCGCAACAGGAAATGACGATGGGTGACTCACTTGACGAAATCATGGCACGGCACGAAGCGGCCACCGCTTGCGGATGTTGCTGTGACGACGATTATTGCGCCTATGTCGATAAACCCAAGTCAGCCCAGGGCGACGGGGCTGCACAACCTTTGCCGGACAGCGCCGCCTGCCGACGCGGATCGGTCAGGTTTCTCAACGAAAACCCGCCTGCGTAACAGCCCCTGAGGGGGGCTGTTTAGACTCTGATGTTCAGAAATCCACCCCGCGCTGGGCTTTGATTCCGGCCTGAAACGGATGCTTTTCCTCGGTCATCTCTGTGACCAGATCGGCATAATCGCGCAGCGCCTGCGGTGCATCCCGGCCCGTTAGGAAAACACTGGTCTTGTCAGACCGTTCTTTCAGCCCATCGATCACCTGTTCAACCGACAGGTATTCGTACCGAAGCGCAATGTTGATCTCGTCCAAAACGACTAGATCGTAGTCACCGCTGGACATGAGGGCGCGTGCCTTGTCAAAGGCGGCGTTTGCGGCAGCAATGTCGCGTTCGCGGTCCTGGGTATCCCAAGTGAAACCCTCGCCCATTGTGTGCCAGGTCACCAGTTCGCGTTCTTCGAAAAAGCGACGTTCGCCGGTTTTCCACTTGCCTTTGATGAATTGAACAACGCCGACCTTCTGACCCCAACCCAGCGCGCGGATCACGACCCCGAACGCGGCCGAAGACTTTCCTTTACCCTTGCCAGTGTTGATCAGCACCAGCCCGCGGTCCGGATCAACGGCCTCGGACACTTTCTTGCGGTGCTGGGCCTGCACCTTCTGCATCTTTTCCTTGTGGTCTTCTGCGTCGCTCATAGGAAACCCTCATCTTCTGTTGGGCACACCCTAGGGGAAGTTCTGCAAAGGTAAAGGTCAGGCTTTGGGATCCGTGACCGCGCGCGCCTTTGCGCGCTCCAAGCCTAGTTGATGTTCGCGCCAGATCACCACGACGTTACCGACAATCACCAGCGCCGCTCCGGCCAGCATGACCAGCGTAGGCAGTTCACTGAACCAGACATAGCCAATGACGATGGCAAACAGCATCGAGGTGTAATCATAGGGCGCCAGCATCGAAGCCTGCCCAAACCGATAGGACGAAGTCACCAGAATCTGCGCAACACCTCCGATCAGACCAGCCAGAATCAAAAAGCCTGCCTGCTCCCATGTGGGCATGACCCATCCCCAAAAGAAAGTCAGCCCGGACAGGATGGTCGCTGTCATCGAAAAATAGAACACTATCGCCGCCGGATGGTCGACCTGCACCAACTGCCGGATGTGGATCTGCACAAAGGCCCGGGCAACGGTCGCACCCAGAATACACAATGCGCCGAAGGTGGCAGCAGCTTCCATGTTGTTGCCGCCCAGTCTGGGCCAGATCATGATCAGGACACCCAAAAGCCCGATGGACACGGCCGCGATTCTGATCTTACGGATGCGTTCGCCTAACATCACCGCGGCAAGGATCAGGGTGAAAATCGGGGTGGCATAGCCAATCGCCGTCGCTTCGGGCAGCGGGATCAAGCCAAGGCCGGTAAATGTAAGCCCCATCGCCGTGGTGCCCAACACGCCGCGCCAGAAATGACCCGAGGGTTTGCGGGCTTTGAACCCTTGCGCCAATTCTCCGCGCGCCATCAGCCAGATGACAATCACCGGAATGGCAAAAAGGGATCGGAAAAACACCATCTCGCCAGGAGGGAAGTGATCGGACTGCGCTTTGACTATTGCCGCCATGACCGTGAACAAAAACACCGCGCTCGTTTTCAGAGCGACGGCCAGCAAAGGTCGATGCGATGTTAAGGGTTTTGCCATCGGCGCGAACCTGCGCTTTTGGTCGGGAAAGATCAACGCGTTGTTTACAGATTGGTCCAATCGGTCGGCAGTGGGCTGCCGATCTCTTGCGCGAACTCTTCCAGAAAGCGGATCATGCGTGTGATTCTGCGCTGTGCGATCTCTTTGCCACCCTCGGTCAGCATATCGCCAGGAAGGCCCAGTAGTTTGACCTTCCAGTGGTCGATTGAAAAATGCAGGTCGTCCAGCGGGCGGTTGGCAGCAAAGGGATCTGCCGGATCATAAAGCGACCGTCCCAAAGCACCGGAAACCGAGAAATTCCGGGCAACTCCAATCGCGCCCAGCGCGTCCAGCCTGTCGGCATCGCGCAGAATGCAGGCTTCGAGCGTTTCCGGCGTGATGTTGGCCGAAAAACTATGTGCCTCGATAGCATGTTTGATTGCGTGGATCTGACCTGCAGAATAGCCTAAGTTTACCAAAATAGACTCTGATTCTTCGGCCGATCGGCGCGATGCCAAATGGCGGTCTGGGTCGTCCTTGGACAAATTTACCAGATCATGCAGATAAGCGGCGGCCAGCAGCACCGGCATGTCGGTCTGGTCGTTTGCAATGGCCTGCGCGTTTACCCAGACCCGGTCCAGATGGGCCAGATCATGCGCCGGGTCGGTTTCCATACGCTGCGCAACGACGGCCCGCAGGCGCGTGCGCAGATCAGCCGATCCGTCCACGGTTCTCTCCGATCTGGCCGCGATGCAGCAGCAGGTGGTCGAGGATCACGCAAGCCATCATCGCCTCACCCACCGGAACGGCGCGGATGCCTACGCAGGGGTCGTGACGGCCTTTGGTGATGATCTCGGTCTCTTCACCGGATTTGGTGATGGTTTTGCGCGTGGTCAGAATGGATGAGGTAGGCTTGACAGCAAACCGCACAACAACGTCTTGTCCAGTCGAGATACCGCCCAAGATACCGCCCGCGTGGTTCGAGCTGTATTGCGGGCCGTTCTGGCCCATGAAAATCTCGTCCGCATTGGCTTCGCCCGTCAGTTCGGCGGCGGCCATGCCTTCGCCAATCTCGACACCTTTGACGGCGTTGATGGACATCATCGCAGCGGCCAAATCAGTGTCTAACTTGGCGTAAACCGGCGCGCCGATGCCTGCGGGGACACCGCGAGCCACAACCTCGACAATCGCACCAACCGAGTTCCCGGACTTGCGCAATTCGTCCAGATAGTTGGCCCAGTCTTCGGCGGCTTGTGCGTCCGGGGTCCAGAACGGGTTCTGTTCGACCTGGGACCAGTCGAAATTGCCCCGGTCAATCTTGTGCGGGCCGATCTGGGTCATGTATCCGGTAATCTGCACATTGGGCGCGATTTGCCTGATCGCTTCACGCGCAAGCCCGCCTGCGGCCACACGCGACGCAGTTTCACGGGCCGAGCTGCGCCCGCCGCCGCGATAATCGCGGATGCCGTATTTCTGCCAGTAGGTGATATCGGCGTGCCCGGGACGGAACTTGTCCATGATATCCCCGTAGTCTTTCGAGCGCTGATCTGTGTTCTCGATCATCAGCTGCACCGGTGTGCCCGTGGTTTGCCCTTCGAACACGCCCGACAGAATTTTGACCTGATCTGGCTCGCGCCGCTGGGTGGTGAACTTGTTCTGACCCGGTTTGCGCTTGTCCAGCCATTGCTGAATCATCGCCTCGTCGATCGTAACACCCGGAGGGCAGCCATCGACGGTCGCACCCAATGCGGGCCCGTGGCTTTCACCCCAGGTGGTGACGCGGAAAAGGTGGCCAAAACTGTTCATCGACATGGGGCATGCTCCTTTGCGCGTCGTGATTAGCGGGCGAGGCTCTTGGCCTCAAGCGGATTTGCGGTTGGGGCAGGGGAACCCCAACCAGCTGTGCCTATGCGGCACGGGTCAACGACGCACGGGTTTGGGTGATCTTCAGGGCCGCCTGCGCAGCCTCGCGACCCTTTTCGACAAAATGCGCGCGGTAGATGGCATTGTGGTGATCGGTTTCCTGATACTGGTGCGGCGTCAGCGAGACTGACAGTACCGGAACACCGGTGTCCATACTGGCGCGCATCAGCCCATCGACTACGGCTTGCGCGACGAAATCGTGCCGGTATATGCCGCCATCCACGACAAACGCCGCGCAGGCGACCGCGGCATAGCGCCCGGTTTGGGCCAGATCGCGGGCCAGCAGCGGCATTTCGAATGCGCCGGGGACGTCGAAAACGTCAACCTGTTCGGCGGGGACAAGCTCCAGAAACCCTTCGAGAGCCTGGTCAACGATATCGGAATGCCAGTTGGCTTTCACAAAAGCATAGCGGGTGTGTGTCATCATGATCTCCTTTCGCAACAGACACGTCACCCAAGGCGATCACGGGCAGGCGCAAGCCAGGGCCGACGCGCTGCACGTTCTCTTTCATCCGGACTTTAACCGTCGGCTCTGGCATCTCACCAGATCTGCTGACACCCCGCACACCGGGGCCGCTCGCGGGCTTACGGATCATCACCCGCATACCGCCGGTGGGGAATTTCGCCCCGCCCTGAGAACAGCCGGACCTTGCCAATGTACGAAGGGTTCTGCAAGAGATTTTGCAGGAGGATAGCCATGCACCCCACTCCAGCCTTCCGCGCAGGAGAGACCGAGCGCCACGTTACCTTTGCGCGTGACCGCGCGTTCGGGGTTCTTGCGGTGTCGACGGATGAAGCGCCGTTGATTAGCCACGTGCCGTTTCTGCTGTCTGAGGATGGCGCGCTGGCCGAGCTGCATCTTGTCAGATCCAACCCGATCGTCCGAATGCTGAAAGAGCCTAAACCGGCAAGAATCGCCGTCACCGGACCAGACGGATATGTATCTCCGGATTGGTACGGGATCGCCGATCAGGTTCCGACATGGAACTATGTCGCTGTGCATCTGATCGGTCAATTAGAACAGCGCCCGCAAGAAGAGTTGCTGAACCTGTTGGACCGCCAGTCCGCCTTTTATGAGGCACGCTTGCTGCCCAAACCGCCTTGGACTACCGGCAAGATGAGCAAGGACGCGTTGAATAAGATGATGCGCATGATCGTGCCGTTTCGGTTTCGCATTGACGACATTCAAGGCACCTGGAAGCTAAACCAGAACAAGCCCGATGCAGCCCGCCTGAGCGCGTCAGAACATATCGCCAACGGCGGGATCGGGTCCGAGCTTGATGCTCTGCAAAAGTTGATGAGAGGGTGAGGTTGGCGCACCAATTGACGGGTTTTGTTTTGCATTGGGTGATGTAGAGTTCCGGCAATTCAGGGAGATCTCTTATGAAACTCTATTTCAGCCCCACTTCGCCCTATGTCCGCAAAGTCATGGTTTTGTTGCATGAAACAGACCAGTTGCAGCATGTCGAACTGCTGAATGTTGCAACAACGCCAATGTCCCCGGCCGAGCCGCTATTGGCCAAGGCCCCGCTGACAAAGGTGCCCGCGTTAGAGCGCCCCGATGGGCCGACCCTGTTCGACAGCCGTGTTATCTGTGCGTTTCTGGACGCGCGCGGGCAGGCCGGTCTTTATCAGGACGGTGCCCGGCATTGGGATGTGCTGACGCTTGAGGCGCTGGCGGATGGTATTCTGGATGCGGCGTTGCTGATCACCTATGAGGCTCGGATGCGGCCCGAAGACAAGCAGTGGGAGGGCTGGGCCGATGCGCAATGGGACAAGATAGAACGCGCCTGCGCCGCGTTGAACCAGCGGTGGATGGCGCATCTGTCCGGATCGTTGGATATGGGGCAGGTCGCGGTGGCCTGCGCGCTGGGCTACGTCGATTTCCGCCACGATGCGCGCGGGTGGCGCAAGGGAAATGACGCGCTGGCCGCTTGGTACGAGAAGTTCGCCGAGCGTCCCAGCATGGTCGCAACGCAACCGCCGGCCTGATCGGGGATCAATGCGCTGGTCGCTCTGATGGCAGAACGACCAGCGACAGACATCATTCGTTGAACGTCGCCAGATAGGCCGCGATGTCATCGGCGCCCTTTTTCAGTTTGACGCTCATGTTTGGGCGCGCGGTTTCATCATCCAGATATTCCTGGATAAATGCGATCGGGTTTTTGGAATACGTGGCGATATTCTCTTGTGTCCAGACCAGCCCTTTCTGACCGGCGCGGATCATGTCGTCGGTGAACATTCCGATGGGCAAACGTTCGCTTCCGTTCAGGTAATCTGACTCGGTTCCTGCGACGCGACCGACGACTCCGTAAAGATTCGGGCCAGTGATGCCGCCTTTGACCAGAACTTGGCCATCTTTGATGATTGCGTGGCAAGAAGAGCAGCGATTGTAGAGTTTTTCGCCTTTCGCCGGATCACCGGCCGCGGCAGCCTGAGATGACATAGTCAGCACGAATGTCAGTACGGGTGCAAAGAGCTTTGACATAGAGAACGTCCTAAAGTGGTTCGGATATCTTCAGGGCCATCGTCGATTCCCAACAAAAGTGCAATCGAAAAAAAACCGTAGCTAGGTCGTTGTAAAATATGTATTTTCTACTCAATTTATCTGCCGTTGCGGACCTGTTGCACAATAAGACCTGAGTGGCAAAACAAGGGCAGGATTTCGCAAATCTGCACCCGATGAATCGTCCGGGACTGGAACAGGTCGACAGAACTTGGGTATGCGTACCCCGAGCGAATCACATTGGAATTGATCAGCGGCGGTTGGCAGATTTCTTCGCATAAATGCGCCGAGAACTTGAAAATTTTGCCCTTCGTTGTGACATGAAAGCCCAGATACGGTGCACTGCGCGCCTATGACCGCTGGACGAACCGATTTCTCCCGGCTAGATAGCCGCGATGAGACGCCGCTTTGATGCGGTGCTGATGCATGTTTGCTCGGGTTACCCCCGGGCGCCGGAATCGGAGAAAACCTCGTGTCCCACGCAGAAGACCACGAAGGCACCCGCAGAGATTTCCTCTACTACGTCGCAGGCGGCGCAGGTGTCGTCGCGACGGGTGCAGCCGTATGGCCCCTGATCAATCAAATGAACCCTTCGGCAGACGTTCAGGCGCTGTCCTCGATCCGCGTGGATGTGAGCGGCGTTGAACCCGGTACGCAGCTGACCGTGAAATGGCTGGGTAAACCGGTGTTTGTTCGCCACCGCACAGGTGCCGAAATTCAAGAAGCACAGGAACAGGACGCCGACGGCGTCGACGCACTGCCTGATCCGCTGGCCCGCAACTTCAACCTGAACGCGGATGCTCCGGCAACCGACGCCAACCGCGTGATGCCGTCGCCTGAGGGCGAAGCACCGGGCGCTTGGATCGTTCAGATGGGCGTATGTACGCACCTTGGCTGCGTGCCGCTGGGCGATGCTGGCGACTTTGGTGGCTGGTTTTGCCCCTGCCACGGATCGCACTACGATCTGGCCGGACGTATCCGTAAGGGCCCCGCGCCTGAAAACCTGCCCGTTCCGCCTGCAGAGTGGACCGACGCCAGCACCATCAAACTCGGCTAAGGGAGACCCAAACTTATGTCCGGAATTCCCCACGATCATTACGAGCCGAAGACAAACGGCGAGAAGTGGCTGAACAGCCGCTTGCCCATCGTCGGCCTGATTTACGACACCATCATGATACCCACCCCCAAGAACCTGAACTGGTGGTGGATCTGGGGCATCGTCCTGGCGTTCTGCCTGGCGTTGCAGATTGTCACCGGTATCGTTCTGGTGATGCACTACACCCCGCATGTCGATCTGGCCTTCGCCAGCATCGAGCACATCATGCGCAACGTGAATGGCGGCTATATGCTGCGCTACATTCACATGAACGGCGCGTCGCTGTTCTTTGTTGCGGTTTACATCCACATCTTCCGCGGCCTTTTCTACGGTTCGTACAAAGCCCCGCGTGAGATCACGTGGATCATCGGTATGCTTATCTATCTGATGATGATGGGTACTGCCTTCATGGGCTATGTTCTGCCCTGGGGTCAGATGTCCTTCTGGGGTGCGACCGTGATCACCGGCCTATTTGGCGCGATCCCGTTTGTGGGTGACGCGATCCAGACCTGGCTGCTGGGCGGACCCGCGGTGGACAATGCCACGCTGAACCGCTTCTTCTCGCTGCACTATCTGCTGCCGTTCGTTATCGCGGCTCTGGTCATCGTGCATATCTGGGCCTTCCACACCACCGGCAACAACAACCCCACAGGTGTTGAAGTTCGCCGCACGTCGAAAGCCGATGCCGAGAAAGACACGCTGCCATTCTGGCCGTACTTCGTGATCAAGGACCTGTTCGCTCTGGCCGTGATCCTGGTCGTGTTCTGGGCCATCGTCGGCTACATGCCGAACTATCTGGGCCACCCGGACAACTACATCGAAGCCAACCCGCTGGTAACGCCTGCACACATCGTTCCCGAATGGTACTTCCTGCCATTCTACGCGATCTTGCGCGCCTTCACCGGTGAGGTCTGGGTTGTACAATTTGCCAGTTTCATCACCGGTGGCATCGTTGACGCCAAGTTCTTTGGTGTGATTGCGATGTTCGGTGCGATCCTGGCAATGGCGCTGGCGCCCTGGCTGGACACGTCGACCGTGCGTTCGGGCAAATACCGCCCGATGTTCAAATGGTGGTTCTACCTGCTGATCATCGACTTCTTTGCCCTGATGTGGCTGGGTGCGATGCCCGCGGAAGAGCCCTATGCGACCTTCTCGCTGATCGCGTCCGCCTACTGGTTCGCCTATTTCTTCGTGATCCTGCCGATCCTGGGTGTCATCGAAAAACCGCTGCCACAGCCAGAGACCATCGAAGAAGACTTCAACGCGCATTATGGCAAGGCTGACGCTGACGCCACGCCGGCCGAGTAAGAAGAGGGACCGGAAACATGTTCAAGAAACTTGCAATCGGTGCCGCGTTTGCTTTGGCCCTTACCCCTGCTGCGTCATTCGCAGCAGGTGGGGGCGAGCAGCACATCGAAGACTTCCACTTCTCGTTTGAAGGCCCCTTTGGCACCTGGGATCAAAACCAGCTGCAGCGCGGCCTTCAGATCTATACCGAGGTCTGTGCAGCCTGCCACGGCCTGCGCTATGTGCCTCTGCGTGATCTCGAAGCGCTGGGCTATTCGGAAGAAGAAGTCATCGCCTATTCGGCAGACAACTTCGAAGTGTTCGATCCCGAGCTGGACGATTTCCGTCCGGCAATCCCGACCGACCACTTCCCGGTCAATGACGGTGTTGGCGCACCGGACCTGAGCCTGATGGCCAAGGCCCGCGCCGGGTTCCACGGGCCTTATGGTCTGGGGATCAACCAGTTCTTCAAAGGCATGGGTGGCGCTGAATACATCGCCTCGCTGCTGGACGGCTATACCGGTGAAGAGAAAGAAGAAGCAGGCACCATCCTGTATGAGAACAAAGCCTTCCCCGGAGGCTGGATCTCGATGGCACCGCCGCTGTCCGAAGATCAGGTCGAGTTCGCCGATGCTCACCCCGCCACGGTTGAAGCCTTGTCCGAAGACATCGCAGCCTTCCTGATGTGGACTGCCGAGCCAAAAATGATGGAGCGCAAGTACTCGGGCTTCGTCGGCGTGCTGTTCCTGTCGCTGTTGTCGGTGCTTCTGTACCTTGTGAACAAGCGCCTGTGGGCAGGCGTGAAAGGCAAGAAACGAGGCTGAGTTTCACAGCCCCACAATGTTTGAACCCCCGCGCCACCGGCTGCGGGGGTTTTTTTTGTTGCAATCGGGCAGGGGTCAGATGAAGGCCGGATCAGGCTTGTAGCTGCGTGCCGGTGGCGCTTGTGATTGTTGCCTTCACGATTTGCCCTTCGGGCTGTGGTGCCTCAAAAGCGACCTCGGTGAATTGTTCGGTGCGGCCCATATGCGGGTTTTCCATCAGGATGTGATGAGTTTTGCCGATTTGGGCTTGCAGATGCTGTGTGACCTGCGCCTCACCGGCCGCGCGCAGGCGGGCGGCACGGTCCTTGATGATGTTCCCATTCACCTGCTGCGGAATGCGGGCGGCCGGGGTGCCTTCGCGCTTGGAATAGGGAAAAACGTGCAACCAGGTCAGATCGCAATCTGTCACAAGTTTCAGCGAGTTTTCGAAATGATCATCCGTTTCGGTCGGGAAGCCAGCGATGACATCGGCGCCAAAGGTCATTTCGGGGCGCAGCTTGCGGGCTTCTTCGGTGAACCGGATGGCGTCATCGCGCAGATGGCGGCGTTTCATCCGTTTCAGGATCAGATCGTCGCCATGTTGCAGGGACAGGTGCAGATGCGGCATCAGGCGCGGTTCGGTCGCGATGGCCTGCATCAGGTTCTCATCCACTTCAATCGAGTCGATTGAACTGATCCGCAGGCGTGGCAAGTCGGGCACCAGTTTGAGGATACGCATGACCAGATCGCCCAGCTTGGGCTGCGCAGGCAGGTCGGCGCCCCATGAGGTCAGGTCAACGCCGGTCAGTACAACCTCGTTATAGCCCCGATCCACTAACCGCTTGATCTGATCCACGACAACGCCGGCAGGGACGCTGCGCGAGTTCCCGCGGCCATAGGGGATAATGCAGAAAGTGCAGCGATGGTCACAGCCGTTCTGAACCTGAACATAGGCGCGTGAGCGGGTGCCAAAACCGTCAATCAGGTGGCCTGCGGTTTCGGTGACGGACATGATGTCATCGACCTGCACGGCCTCGGTCTGGCCGATAAAGTCCGCTGCCATGCCTTTCCAGGTCTCGGGCTGCATTTTTTCGGTATTGCCAATGACCGCGTCGACCTCATCCATTTGGGCAAAGGTGTCAGGCTCGGTCTGGGCCGCGCAGCCTGTCACGATCAGCCGCGCGTCAGGGTTTTCCCGCCGCAGCTTGCGAATTTCTTGCCGGGCTTTGCGCACCGCTTCTGCCGTGACGGCGCAGGTGTTCACGATCACCGCGTCAGTGAGCCCGGCTTGCGCTGACAGCTCTTTCATCGCCTCAGTCTCATAGGCGTTCAGGCGGCAGCCCAGGGTGGTGAACTTCGGCGCGCTCATTCCAGTGATTCCAGAAATTCCGGTGTCAACGTGCCCGAGAAGACGTGGCGGGTTGGTCCGGTCATCCAGACGCCATCGTCGCGCCAGTCGATCCAGATCGTCCCGCCGTCCAGTTCAATTTGTACTTTGCGCCCGGTCAGGCCGCGACGCGCAGCAGCAACGGCTGTGGCGCATGAGGATGATCCCGAAGCCAGGGTGATGCCCACGCCACGCTCCCACACGCGCATGCGGATGTGGTCCGATCCAATGATTTGTGCCACTTGGACATTCGTACGCTCAGGATAGAGTGGATGGTGCTCGTAACGCGAACCGAACTCGGTCAGAGGGATAGCCTCGGCATCGTCGACAAAAAAGGTGCAATGCGGATTGCCCATCCCGGTGGCCGTCGGCGCTCCCTCGATGGGCAGTTCCAGCGTGTCGACCTCCTCAGACAACGGAACCTCGTTCCAGTTTAGTTGGGGGTGTCCCATATTCACTGAGGTCAGGCCGTCCCCGGCGTCCTTGGCGTAAAGGGTGCCGCGTTCGGTCGTCAGTGTTAGGTCGGATCTATCCGATTCCTCCATCAGGAAACGGGCGATGCAACGGGTGGCATTTCCACATGCTGCCGACGTAGATCCATCTGAATTGTAGAACACCAGATGCGCATCCGACCTGCCGTTTTCGATCACGGCAAGCTGATCGAAACCTACGCCGAATTGACGATGCCCGATTCCCTGCGCAAGTGCCGGGCTAATCCGCGTTGCAGACGCGCGCGCGTCCACAATGACAAAGTCATTGCCCAGCCC
Organism: Ruegeria sp. YTSA072; assembly: GCF_059610285.1. Lineage (NCBI taxonomy): Bacteria > Pseudomonadati > Pseudomonadota > Alphaproteobacteria > Rhodobacterales > Roseobacteraceae > Ruegeria > Ruegeria sp. YTSA072. The sequence continues at coordinate 45,294 of NZ_JBXWNI010000006.1, forward strand.
GTGCATCTTCATGAAGGGCAAACCAGTGTTCTGTAATCCTTGCATGGCGCGCATATAACCCTGCGCCTGAAAGGAATCCACCCTGCGGCGCAGATTCCTTTAAAAAGGGGGTTGACCCCCCAGCGCCACCTGCCTAATTAGGCCGCCTATCGGGTCGCCGGAAATACTGATTAATCTGGCGAAACGAGGTGCAAATAAGGTCTTGAACCCGGTCGGGAAAAAGACTTAAAGAGCGCCACGGATCAACAAGATCCAGCAAAAGAGTGGGCCGTTAGCTCAGTTGGTAGAGCAACTGACTTTTAATCAGTGGGTCGCAGGTTCGAATCCTGCACGGCTCACCACTGTTTTCTAACTATTTCATGCTGTTAAGTGCAGTACACGGCTTAGAGCAGCCGTTTGCATTTCTTTCTGACCCAACTGGGGCCCAATGGTAGTGCTTCCAAGCCCACTTCCCGTATGTGTAGTGAGCAACTTTGGTTGGGCCGGGAAGCTATTGCATTAGTACAAACGGCTAAAGTGGCGTTGGTTTCTTCTCGGTGCTAACCGTTCAAGTGCATCAAAGTGATTGCTCTGCCTTACTCATGGATGTCGCCTTTGCTACTATGCAGTTGTGTTTCATACGCAAAGGATGGGATGTGCAGACAAGCAGGGTTCGCAGTTGCCAGCCAAGCCACAGCAAACATCCCATGCTTTGCTATCGGACGCCTTGCAAATTGACCATGGCTTCCGCTTCGCCAACTTCAAATTTGCATTTGCTACCTTGCAGCCAGTCAATCAGAGACTCAGTCGTTGCTCCGGCAAGATCAGTTCTTCGCAAACCACACGACCACACAACTGCAACTCTGAGACCAAACTCTAACAACTCAGTAGTGACCCTTAGGTCGCGGTTAAGGTTTGCTTGGAATTTGTTACGCCAAAAGTCTTGTCTCGTTTTAGGCATGGTTGTGTATCGACAGCCTTGATGTCGGTGCCAGAAACAGCCGTGCACGAATATTGCTGCTTGGTATTTCGCCATCCATAAATCTGGGCACCCGGGAAGCTTCTGTACATGGACCCTGTAACGAAATCCGCGGGAATGTAATGCGCGCCTCAAAACTAGTTCTGGACGTGAATTCTGGCTCTTGATGTTTGCCATAATGGCGGAGCGCTTAGGTTTATCGAATCTGTCGGCCAGTTTGAAACCATGGCTTTGTCTGCTTCGCAAATTGGATCACGGGCGACGCAGTCAAGCAATCCAGAAGGACATGACCTTTAGTGTGACTTGGCTTGACCAGCATTTCGTAAACTGCGCGGAGTAGATTCTCCAATCTGCAAAGCTCTGGATTGGTGTCGTTGGCTCAGGTAGTGTCTTCGGAAATTTGACTATATCGCCGTATGAAAAAGAAGCGGAGTTCCAATGCCTTGGCCAATCTCCAATCATGAGAGCCCTGATGTAGATCTTTCGATCCCTGAAGTCACAGCACCGCATTACCTTTGGGCAATACTGAAGGCAGATGGCACCAGTTTCAGAGATGATAGTTATGCATCGACGCGCGCTGCGTTGAGGCTAGCAGTCACTCGATTCTCCGCCCGATCTACGGGTGGCCAATCACCAAATCCGGAAATTTCAGACCAGAGGCTCAGAACTTGGAAAACAGCCTTCGAAGAAATGGGTCTTTTGACCGTAAATGAAGACGGAAGGGTTAGTGCAACCCGGTTTGGTCGAGCCATCGTAGATGGAGTAGATCAAGTTGCCGATGCGCTGGAGAACGCCAATCACCGCATAGGGCGATTGGGGTCGGCTGTCGCCAACCGAGTACTTTTGGCAAAACCGGATAGGTCTGGAAATCCCGCTACTGGAGTGCCTACAAATTCTGACCTTCGTCCACTCCGTGCAATTTGGAAGGCTTTCCGAATGCTAGGAAATCGTCTGCATTGGCAGGATATAAATAGAGTGCTGGGGCATATCCATTACGAGAATGAGTTGGATGACGCCATCCAGCATATCGCCAACTTTCGCGACCGACACAGTGACGGGTACAGCGACACAACGCTGCTGAGCGAACTCGGAAGCGCAGTGCTTACAGAAGACCCGAGGCATATCACGCCCTGGTTTAATCGAGCTGGGCTGGGGGGTATTTTGATTCCATCAGAGGCCGACGGAGAAGGGTTTCGAACCCTGCCATCTGATTCGATTTCAATTTTGGATGACCTTCTTGGAGAAGTTGCTCCGCAGGTCCCAATTGAAGCTCTGACGGATAGATCAAAGTACATCGCTTACTTGATGGCCCCTGTTGAGACCGCCCAGAGACCAGTAGTTGCCGACGGCGACCAAAAAGTTGTTGAGGAAGTTCTTTCGGCGGTTAGAACGCACGGAAAGCGAAAGATTCTAACGCTTGCTGGAATACCGGGGACAGGCAAAACGAGGTTGGCTCGAATTATCGCGGACCAACTCTCAGATGGTGACCCTTCGCGAAAGAAGGAAATCCAGTTTCACGAGAGCACTACGTACGAAGATTTTGTTGAGGGCTTTGTTCCTAAACCGGACGGTCAAGGTTTCGAGCTAAGGGAAAAAACACTGCGAGTGATCAATGAACGTGCCCTTGAGGACCAAGGTCGAATCTACGTTCTACTGATCGAAGAGTTCACCCGGGCCAATGCGCACGCAGTGCTTGGAGAGCTTTTGACTTACATTGAGCATCGGAATCGAAAATTCACTCTCACAATTTCGCAAAACGAAACGACAATTGCCCCCAACCTTGTCGTCTTGGCGACACTCAATCCTAGAGATCGTTCAGCACTTACACTAGACGATGCGGTTAGCAGACGAATGCATCGCTTCAACGTCCCGTCATCCAGTGCTGCACTGCGCCAAATGCTGTCTGGAAAGCTTGAATCCGCACTTCTAGATGACTTGGCCTATTGGTTTGAGCAACACCTTGAAGATTTACCATTCGGCCATGGGGTTTTTTCCGATGCTACCAGTTCTCAGTCGCTCCGAGAAATTTGGGAAGGAACCGTTATTCCATTGCTATCGGACCCCTTAGGGAGAACTCGCGAGCAGTACTTAAATGCCCATGATTCATTCCCATTTTCGAACAAAGAAACCGTAGGATCGGATATCCCTATTTCCGCGGAAGTTGCCTCGTCCATGGAAACTCAACGATCTAACGTAGAAGAAAGCGATAGCGGCGCAAGCTGATGGAAGTCTGTTTAACAGAAAGAGGTAATCCCGAGTTCATTTCTCTTGAGGTGTGGCGTGAGGCCGGTCTCGATCAACCTATGAAATCACTTGCTGCCCAAGGCGCAGTGAAGTTCTCCAAGAGTTCTTTGGGGGTTATCGTTACACCGGGAAATCATGTTGGCACGCTAACACTTCCGGGAGCGAAATTGAGGATAGTGGCCAAAGCACCTGCCATACTAGATGCAATGGACCAACTGGCGCTGTCGGCAAGTCAGAAGACTGTTTCGAATGTCATTGAAATCGGTTCAATAATGGGCGTTGTTGGAGATAATCCCGCAAGCGAGTTTCTCAGCGCCTTAAATGACAGTATTTCAATTGGTGTTCCTTGGAGCTACGCGAAGGAGAAGAAGACTACTTCGTTTCCTCGTGGCAAATTGGAGATCAACGACACCATAAGAAGGCTTTCTGCTCGTGGCATTAAGCACCAAGTAGTCGCTTCGAGACCGATACAGGTACAGGATTCCGACTACGTTAGGGTCGTTATGGCTGCCGTCGAGCTGCTTCCTGAACTCAAAGGCGTCGATCATCAAATACTCGCAGATGCACAAGTTTTGACCGCAGCATTGGAAGTTCTTGAGCCTTTCGAAGCGGTAGAAGATGCTCTGTCCGCTGCAAGATCGCTTTTATCAAAGTACTCAGCATTGCAACTTTCTGAGCATATCGCGCTGATCTCCTGCTGTATTGCCGTATTGGAGGAGAATTTCACAAAGGGAGGATGGGTGAAGCGCCTACCCGACGGGCTAGCAAGATTTCGCAACATTGAGGATCTTTGGGAGAAGTGCACTTTTGCATTGGTCGCGAATTGGCTGGACAAGGCTAAGCTCTCCGGGGCAGCAAGACTTCACCCATACCGAAATCTTGGTGTTTCATTATTCCGGGATGGAGGCCCGAAAATTGACCCAGATGTTACAGTTGAACTAAACGGTCAGACATTGGCGGTCATAGATGCAAAGTATAAGGTGCTAAAGCCGGGTGCTAGTGTCGCAGCGGCTGATGTGTACCAGATGTCTTGTTACGTCAGAAGAGTCGGGGCCAGACTAGGTATCCTGATTCACTTGACTGAGAATTACGAAGGGCTCCGCCACGTAGGAACAACGCCCGAGGGCGCACCGATAATTGCGGCAGCAATATCCGATGAAATACTTCTAAAGACTGGCCAAAGCGCTTTGCTGAGTCTCTTTGAACGACAACCTACTATTCTCCAGCGCGTCAATGATAGCCTGTCCCACGGCCTTAGCGAGATTGGGCGGCACAGCATTCCCAATCTGTCTAGCGACATCCTTCTTGGGGCCTGAGAAATGAAAGTTGTCAGGAAAGGACTGAAGCCTTGCGCCTTCTCGACTTGTGATATTTCGGTTGCGTTCGGGGTGAGCAAAGCGACCGCGTGTAAAATTATCGAACATTGCGGTGATTGTACCTGAAGGCCGATCCCACCAAAGCCTGCCAAACACGTCGAGATGCCTGTGGCCGTTTGATTTCCGATGGCAAGGCAGTTGTAGGTGTTCCGGAACATCCAACCGGCCGCCACCTTCCGGAACATAGCTAATTCGTTCGATATTCTTCTGAGATACCGCAACCATCTTGTGGTTTCTAAAACTTGGGTGCTCCAGATAGTTTTCCGGTGGTTCAGGGAGATCGCCGATTGCGTCCCTAACTGTTCGGTAGCCGTCGGGTTGTAAATCGGCCTCGGGAAACGAAAAGCCGCCATCGAAGTCCTTCCGGATTCCTACAATGAAAGCTCGTCTCCTGTATTGCGGAACCCCAAACGAAACGGCATTCAAGACCTTTTTGTGAATTTTGTAACCCGCTCGTTCCCACTCGTCGGTAACGTAATTCAAGTACTTCTTGCCACGAACACCAAGAATAGTGGGTACGTTCTCCATTACGATAGCTTTGGGGCGCAGCACTAAAGCGAAATCACAAAACCGTTTTACTAGGTCATTTCGAGAGTCGCTTTGAGGTCCACGCCTTTGAACTGAAAAACCCTGACACGGTGGGCCACCCGCAACTACGTCGACTTCAAGACAGTGCTCATTCACAAGCTCCAGTAGTTGCATCGGCGCCAAACTTGCGAGATCGATCTCACGTATATGCGTACCAATATTCTCTCGGTATGTAGCACAAGAGTGTGCGTCAAAATCTGCTGCAAAGACCGGCTTGAGACCAGCTTCCTGAAGGCCGAGAGAAAGCCCACCTGCACCACAAAAGAGGTCGACCAAAGTTAGTGTCATCAAGCTGCCTCAGCTTCTTTTTCTCTTAGGCGCAATTGCCTTTTCATTCCTGCTAGAGCAGAGGAGATTGATTTCTCAATTGGCGAAGTGATGTCCTCGTCTGAAGGATTATTCTCGGCCTCGCCAACCCAAGCCCGGTCACAGTGAATAGCAAGCGCCTTTGAGAAAGTCGGAGCAACCGCATTCCCAATTTGCTTGTATTTGTCATCGAATGGCCCTTCGAAATTGAAGTCTTCTGGAAACCCTTGAAGCAAAGCTGCCTCTCGAATGGACAGCCCTCGGTCTTGGGTTGGATGGACAAACCGGCCACACGAAGGTGTTCTACATCTCGCAGTAATCGCAACAGACGGTCGGTCCCACCACAGCCGTCCATATACATCTCTAAACCCATCGACTTTTGTGTGACACTTTGGTCCGATTCCTTCCGGAAGTGAGCTGCGACTTCCGCCGTCGTGGGGGATCATGCTCATCAGCTCGATGGTAGAAGCGCGGTGCTTCGAGGTTTTGTGCATTGGATCTGACGGACAGGTTTCTCCTGCGGCCAGCGGAGGTAGATGTCCTATGGCCTCCCTAACAGTTGAGAATTCACTGGGGCGAAGCATCGGCATGGGCATCTCAATACGGAATTTTTCTCGGGCTGAAAGAACAAGAGCCCGGTAACGCTCTTGGGGAACTCCGTAGGATGCAAGGTTATGCAGCCGCGCTCTGGTATGGTAGCCAGAACTTTCTATATGTTTTACAAAGGATTGGTAATGCGCCCAGTGCTTTTTGTGCAGCATCTCAGGCACGTTCTCCATGATCACTAATTCTGGCTGCAAAGTGCTGACGATTTTGCCAAATGCTGTTAAGAGCTCATTCCGCTCATCAATTCGCTTGTCTTTCTTTCGATGTGAGCTGAATCCCTGACAAGGCGCGCAGCCGATAAGCAGCAACGGTTGGTCAGGATCGTAGCCCCAACTATCAAGCGCATCGTTTAGATTATCCTTTGAAGTTAGTTCCCGAATATCTTTTTGAAGTGCTGGTTTTCCAAGCATACGCTCGTATGTGGCGTTCGCATGTGGGTCGATATCAATACCGCCGAGCACTTCGAACTGAACGTGTTGGGTCTTTGCTCTTTGGAAACCAAAGGACATTCCACCGCAACCGCTGAAGAAATCGATTACTTGGACGCGTTCTCGTCCCAATTTTCTGTCTTCATTGCTCATTTTTTGCTCGATATTTGCCCTTGTCTGCCGGTCGCCGCCGCGTAAGCGCCTAGTGCTTATTGCTCTGCGCAGCGAATAGGCTTGTCTGTTCTGCAAATCCCTCTTCGTCGAGGTGATCCCGTATTAATCGGGCTATTAAGGTGGACTTCTTGAAGCCTTTCTCTTCGCAGTAGGCTGAGAACCGTCGATCCTCTTCAGGCTGCAGCAAGACTGTGATTTGACGTCTCTGTTCCCGTGCCATGGCCTCACCTTGTTCCCGTTTTGTGCTCGCTTGACCTAAAAGTCAACACAAGTGCAGACTCGTACAGACAAGTAAGAAAAGCAACAGGCTTTGACATACTTCAACTGTGTGGAAGCTCTGCGACTTAACCGCGAGGTTCGACAGGCCTACAACTATTGTCGCGCGCAAAACGCATGGCGATCGCACCAGCCACATCAACTAAGTTTGCTTGATGTAGCCAACTTCTTTAGCGCGAGGGACGATCTGAAATCTTCGAACGCGTCGAAGGCTCTCGGAGACATGGGTTGCAGCACCTGCAAAGACTGGCGTCGCAACTTACGCGACAAGCGGCCTTTGGTTGGTGTGCACAGGCTATTTCTCAGTACAGAAAGTCATGATTGCTTTTCTCGATGCATCACCTGACAATCAGCCAACCGGCGATTACTGTAGGTGTCAGCGTTAATGCACTTCTACTATTTGGACGAAACAGGCTGCTCTGGGGCCGACTTGAACCCTGCCCAAGAGCCAGTTTTTGTATTGGGCGGTTTGTCAGTAAAGGATCAAGGTTGGGTCAAGACGACGTCAGACTACGAGGCCATTGTCAAAGACTATTATACGCCCGGCTTGGTACCTGCCAACTTTGAGTTGCATTCCCATGAACTGCTTAGTCCCAATGGAGAAGGGCCGTTCCTAGGTCACGACCGCGCACGGCGTAATCAACTTGCCTTTGACCTCTTAGACTTGGTGGCAACCCGCGGGCACTCGGTGCACTTCATTGCTATCGACAAAACAAAGCTGGCGGCTAACGCAGATGGAACAGAACACGGAATGTTCGACACACGCATCCCGTATCTACTTGCCTTCGACTACACCATCACCGCAATCGACTACGACGTTAAGAACCGCCTGGGTCACACTGCGCGAGGGATAACGATAATTGACGAAAAGGACATGTTTGAAGATCAGATTGCGATGCTGACCCGCTACCGGCGCTTTGAAGTTCCAAAGACTAGGCGGGTTAAGTGGTTGGTCGAGTTCAGCTACTCGATTGATTCACGCAAGCACCCCATGATCCAGCTCAGTGACTTGGTTATTTACTGCGCGAAGAAATTCCTTGAGTTAGATGGCGGCTATAGGGGGGCCTGGCCGCAACCAGCAAAAGAGTTTTATGCGCAATGCTTTGAGAAGATCTGGGCTCGGGTAAAACAGAAATCGATACGTGAGCAGGGTGGGGCGCATGCGAATGGCGTAAACAATTTGCTACCTCTGGTCGCGGCTCGACCGAGACACAACTGGAAGGCGCATCATGGAATTTAGCGAACAGGTTACCTAATCACCGCGGTTTTGCGGATGTTGTTTGGTTCGCTGAAGCCAGCAAGTTGCGTGGATGTAATTTAGACAATTGTGTATGTTTCGATCATGAAAAAGATAACTGATGTCATACAGCTAAGCGCTTCTGATCTTGTTGGTCATTTAAATTGCAATCATCTCACGGAACTCGATCTGAACGTCGTTTCCGGTACGCTTCAAAAGCCCCAAGTTTGGGATCCCTTGCTGGAGATATTGCGTGAGCGCGGACATCGTCACGAACAGGAGTTCGTACAGCATTTATCCGATCAGGGGCTTTCCAATGTAACAATCGATGGCGTGGACATCACAGATGATGCCGTGGCCCAAACCAATGATGCAATGGCAAAAGGCGCGGATGTTATCATCCAGGCGGCACTCCGCCAAAATCGCTGGTCGGGCCGCGCGGACATCCTTCGCCGCGTGGAAAAACCTAGCAATTTCGGGGCGTGGTCCTACGAGATCATTGACACCAAGCTCGCGCGCGAGACCAAGGCAGGTTCCGTTCTTCAACTATGCCTCTACGCCGATCTTCTTGGTCAGGCACAAGGCACCGCCCCTGAGTTCATTTATGTCGTCGCGCCGTGGTCAAACTTTGAACCGCAACAATTTCGTTACGCTGATTATGCAGCCTATTTTCGGAAGGCGAAATCGGCCATCGAAGAGGCTACGTTGGAGGATGCGCCTCCTGCGCATTACCCAGAACCAAAAGAGCATTGCGATATCTGTCGGTGGCGTGGGCGCTGCGAAACCAAGCGCCGCGAAGACGACCATCTGTGCCTTGTGGCCAATATCAGCAAGAACCAAACAACCGAGCTTCAAGAAAATGGCATCATAACCGCCTCTGCCCTTGCCGGGATGCCCACACCTCTGCCCTGGAAACCCCAGCGCGGTTCAGCGCAATCATTTGAGAAGATTCGAGAACAAGCGCGCATCCAAATCGAGTCCCGGAATGCAGGCCAGCTGAAATTCGAACTTCTGCCCGTAGCCCCGGAAACAGGACTCTGCATTCTTCCTGAGCCGTCCGAAGGCGACATCTTCTTTGATATTGAGAGTGATGCATTTGTGGGTGAACACGGCATCGAATATCTGTTCGGCTACACATACCGCGATGCGGACGGGAACTGGGACTATACGGCTGACTGGGCTTTTGACCGAGACGGGGAGAAGGCCATCTTCGAGCGTTTCGTTGATTTCGTTGTCGAGCGACGCAATACCTACCCCGACCTCCACATCTACCATTTCGCGCCATATGAAACCGCTGCACTCAAGCGGTTGATGGGCCGCTATGCCAGCCGCGAAAACGAGATCGACAATTTCTTGCGCGCAGAACTCTTCGTCGATCTGCTCGCCGTCGTGCGCAATGCCATCCGTGCGGGTGTCGAAAGCTACTCCATCAAGAAGCTTGAGCCGATCTATGGCTACGAACGGCAAACGGAACTCTCCACTGCCAACCTGGCCCTCAAAAGCCTACAAGCGGGATTGGAGCTCGGCGATATCGAGTCGATTAGCGACGAAGATAAGGCGATTGTTCAAGGCTATAATCTCGATGACTGCGCCTCCACCGCTGCCCTCCAAGACTGGCTTGAAGAGCAACGACAAAGCCTGATCGATCAGGGCATCGAGGTGCCGCGCCCTTCGCTGAAAGACGATCAGGAACAGGAAGAACTGAGCGAGCGCCAGCTTGCGATCCTCGATCTCATTGAGCGCCTGACGTCAGATGTTCCTGTCGATATTGAGGAACGAACTTCAGAACAACAGGCGCGATGGCTACTCGCCTATCTACTGGAATGGCATTGGCGGGAAGAAAAATCGACATGGTGGGAATTTTTCCGCTTGAAAGAACTCACTGCCGAAGAGCTCTTGGATGAGCGCCCAGCGCTCGCTTTCCTTACCTATGTTGACACTGTCGATCACACCAAGACAGGGATCCCAACAGATCGGTATCGGTTCATGCAACAGGACACCGACTTGCGCGGCGGAGAAAAGCTCCGCTCCGCTGGCGGTGAACCATTCGGCATCATTATCGAGATCAATGCCGATGCGCGAACGGTGGATATCAAGAAGTCGAAAAAGACCGCAGAGCTGCACCCTGAGGCTGTCTACGCCTTCGATAACTTTCCTGGGAAAGAACAAGCCAATGCTATTTTTCGGATTGCAGAATATGTGGCCGATCATGGCATTGAGGGAGACGGCCCGTATCTCGCCGCCCGCGCTATGCTTCTCCGCGAGCCGCCCCCGATTGGTGTTCAGCCAATTAGACAGGAGGGAGAAGACACTCTGGCGGCGGCACTGCGCATAGCGGATGCCATTGATGGCGGTCTGCTACCAATCCAAGGCCCGCCCGGAACGGGCAAGACATTTACAGGCGCACGGATGATCTGCCGCCTTGTTAAACGTGGCCTCAAGGTCGGGATCACAGCGAACTCGCACAAGGTCATTCGCAACCTCATCGACAGCGTTGTCAAAGCATCGCATGAGATGAGTGTTGATCTGACCTGCCTTCAAAAGCTCTCCGAGAATGCCGACGATGAGGACAGGCTGGTTTTCACCAAGGACAACGCCGAAGTCTTTGGCTTGTTGAGTTCGGGCGCGTGTCAGGTTGCCGGTGGAACAAGTTTTTTGTGGGCGCGCGAAGATGCCCAAGACGCGCTGGATGTCCTGGTCGTCGATGAAGCCGCACAGATGTCGCTCGCTAATGTGGTCGCGGTCTCTCAAGCTGCACGTACGCTGATCTTGCTCGGCGATCCCCAGCAACTCGATCAACCGAGCCAAGGCTCACATCCTGATGGAACGGACGCCTCATCGCTTCATCATATCTTGGGCGATGACCACACAATCAGCGCAGATCGCGGGTTGTTCCTCGAACAGACCTGGCGTCTGCACCCTGAGATCTGCGCCTTCAATTCAGAGCTTTTTTACGACGCCAAGCTCCATGCCAGGGACAGCTGCGCGCGGCAAAGGATCATCTCTGATGGTCTGATCAACGGAAGCGGCCTGTGCTACCTCCCTGTCCTTCATACTGGCAATAAGAGCTTCTCCATAGAAGAAGCAGAGGCCACCGCGCAGCTAATCAACGAAATTCTCGCAGGCACACCAAGCTGGATAAACCGCGACGGTGAAGAAAAACCCCTCACCTTGGACGACATTGTCATCATCACGCCATACAACGCTCAAGTGTTTGAAATACAGCAACGTCTACCGAATGCACGGGTTGGAACGGTTGATAAGTTCCAAGGTCAGGAAGCGCCGATCGCAATCTATTCAATGGCAACATCCAGTCACGCCGATGCGCCACGAGGCATGGAATTTTTGTACAGCGCCAACCGCTTCAATGTAGCAATCTCCCGCGCCCAGTGCATCGCAATCCTGATCGCCTCACCGGATGTCTTTGAGGCGGAATGTAAAACCCCAAGACAGATGCAGCTCGCAAACGGCTTCTGCCGCTATCTGGAATGTGCGTCTTCTCTAGGCAAAGCATGAGGATGGTTGGAGAGTGGCCAAGATACCCAATTGCTTGTGAAAAATGAAGAGTGTCCTGAGTTGAGGGCGCGTGAACGGAGGAAATAATGTCAGGCTTACCGAAGGGAACCCAAATCTGGTTGCGCTCATTCTACGGTTTTTCGCCCGAAGAAGACGGGTACGTCGGCTGGACGCAAGAGTCTGCCCGCGATCGAAAACTAGAACAATTGAACGACGGTGATCTGTTGATGATTTATGGTGCGTCCAGCGCTGAAACCGAAGCTGCATTGCGCTCTTACGTACTTGGTTTCCTGCAAATCGACGCCACTCCGATCCGCGACTTCGACAAGGCGTCTGAGTTTGGCATGACCCGCAAAATAGACGCCGGTCGCGAAAACAAGTGGAGCTACGCACTACCTGTTCGTCGAGCATGGCGAGCTGAAGAGAAAATGTTAATCAGCCGAATTGCGTTCAACTCTTACAGGGCCGAGGCCGGGCAAGCGCTGGCTGTCCACGGGGCCGCATTGGATGAAGACGAGATCGAGCAAGCCATGAAGATCCGCGTGCGCGAGGTGAACGTGTTTGGCGAAACCCCTGTAGTGGATGAGGCGACGGTAGTTCAGCCCTTTGGAAAAGTGTTCAAACCCTCGCGTGCGTTTCCAGGAAGTTTTGGAGAACGAAACTCCACATACGAAGACGGTGAAACTTACGTTTATTTGTCGGCTTACGAAGGTGATAGTCACGCTTTGGTTGGACGCAAAAAATCATTCTCTGACAAGTCGGTCGCATTAAAGATCGGCGTCACCAATGATCCAGAGCGGCGTCGCGATGAACTGAATGCGGGTTTTCCACCCGCTGCGCTTGGACTATGGGGACCTATGCGCAAGTCGCAACCATTCCCATGCAAAGCGGATGCGGAGGAGGTAGAAGCCGCGTTCAAGGACAAGGCGGCACAAAAGCTTGAAAGCTTGGGTGGAGAGTTTTTCTGGGGGCGTCTGGATGACGCGGAAACCCTGTTTTGGTCGTTGCCTGGGATGTCGCGCTTCTAACCAAACGAGACATCGACGATTGTCTCAATTCAGCTGATTAATGAGCTTCGCCGACATTTAGTCAGACAATTCTGAACACAAACGTATGACAAAATCAGCTTATTCAACGTGAACCGCTACGTCATACCCAAGAGCTTTTAGGGCTTTCGAAGTTCTGCCATTTCTAGGTGGATACTTGTCAGGCAATGCCCACCCTACAAGTTCGCCGAGGGCGCTAATTCCTAGACCGTCGATCTTGTATTTTGGATCTTCAATCGCTTGCCAAAGACGATCTGGCAACTGGTCAGAGTTCCCAGAATACAGAACGTGTGTAAGAACATCGACCACATTCAAACCCGCCTGTGTTCTCCTATTCCAGATGGTTTTCGACAGAGCATCAACCTTTTCTGGTATTGAATATGCGGAACCAATTGATGGCAGACCCACCGACGAGTTTCGCACTCTTCTTGCGTAGTCTTTCATTGAATGAACAGAAAAACAGATGTCTCTGAATGTGTCCAAATCTAACTTGGCCAGGCTTTCTTGGCTGAGGGCCTTTCGCAGGAAAGGTGCGGTTGCATTGAGCATCTCGTCTTCACCCTCGGGCGCATCCTTCAACCCGGCCCACCAAGTCAGAGCGTTGCTCCGGGCCAAATCAGGATCGAGTTTATTCCTTTCATAGAAATCCAGATACCTAGCTTTGCGGCCGTCAAAAGTCTTTTGATAATAGAACGCGTGTAAGAATTGGTCCGCTTGCGCGCCTTTGGGGGCATCGTCTGAGACCCATGAGGGGCGGTTCTTAGGTAAGCTTACCTGCTCGCTGACGTGCCTAAGGATTTGAAGAGTGGCATACCACTCTTCGAGAAACTTCTGTCTTTTTACATCGGCGGCCTTGTTTGGAGCAGTGGTACTCAGCCCGCTCCACTTTCTGATACTGGAATGCTTCCAAAAATCCGCCTCATCCAGTTTTGCCTTCGCCAAGTTGCTTTGGCGTTTCTGCATAAGATCAAACAACTCTTGCGTTAATGGAGTCGAGTTTTCTTCAAGAACAGAAAACATCTGCAAAATGTCTGTAGAAAGCGCATCGTCTATGTCGGTTTCTTGGAGGAAACAACCGGCTTCGACGTTTCTGTTCCAAGCACTGTCCGTCAAGTTGGCAGATCCGATATAGAGTCCAAAACCACGCCACCATATGACTTTTGCATGATGCTTCTCGACAAGCTTACAGGAAAACTTTGCAGATTTTGTTTTCAAAAACTTCGCCAACACATTCGTGTTAACAGCCACTTGGGGGTCAAGGCGCCCATAAAACTTTAAAGGAATATCGTGAGTCCAACACCAGTCGAATAGCAGCGAATTGTCTGTGGCGTAAGCGACAGCAGCCAGTACTTCTTCTGTGTGGTCAACAGCATTTTCGGTGATATTTCTCAGGTAGTTGCCGTTTATAGCTCCCAAAATCACTTGCACGAATGAGCTCCAAACGAAAACATCAGCAACTTACGGGTAGCATAGACCACTAAAACGCGAATTTTGCAATTGGGCGTAATCCTATTTTCGTCCCTGTAGAAAAGCCATTCATCTACAGCGCCCTAATTCCACGCATAGTGCGCCGTGTCCGAAATGTGCCGAATGATCGCTTCCCTGTCGCGCTGGTTGAGCCATTGATCGCCGCGCACCAGCGCTATGGCATCATCGCGTTCTTCACGACTGTACCAGGGAACTGGTTGCTGTTTGCCCGCGATTTCAGCCATTACTCCGTCATCAGCGTGCAGGTTGATGAACGCGCCAGGGAACTGGCGGCGACATATACGCAAGAACCGTCTCGCGAATGCACCAGAGCCAACTGACAAAGTATCAGTGGATCGACGCCTGAATTTGCCAAGTATGCTTGGGCTTAGCCCCACTCGTAGTGTGCTGTACCCAATATATGCCCAATGATCTGGTTGCGTTCTTCTTCATTCAGCCACCGGTCGTCCCGGATAACCTGAGCAGCCGCGTTTCGCTCTTCAACTGAGTACCAAGGCACCGGCGACCGACATCCAATCATTTCAGCCTTTATTCCATCTGGGGCATCGAGGTTCACGAACGCGCCAGGAAATTGGCGCCTGCAGACAACCGGAGAATTGCCGACACCAAGAGGTAGAGACATGACTCCGCTTTCAGACACAAATGTTATCGTGTGGCTAATCGGTTCCGGAAATGTGAAGTCGTGCTCATCATTCATGTTTGGGCTCCGTGAGACTTAACGGCGACCAATTCACTATTGGTCTTGTTGAAGCTGTCCGGTACGACCAATCGCGGCGTCCGTGGCTCAGCCGCAGACTCTGTCTGAGCACGAGCTGCTGCCACGTTGTGGATATTGATACGCGCTCCTTTGACCCCTTCTAGTTGGGTCCGATACTCTCGCCGGGCTTCGACAGCGCTTTTTAGAGCAAGCTCGCTAACCAGGATGGGCTCGAAGTCGTCGTCAAGCACGGGTGCGCCTGCTTCATCAAGGAGCGGCACCAAAGATTTTCGCAAGTGGCTTTGGACATGAGTGTCGGCCAAGTCCATCATTTCGGCAGCGTGGTTTCGTCTTGCTTCTGCAATTCGCAATTCGAGCTCTTGCCGGAACAATGGGTCGCGTAGCCGTTCCCGATGTACTGAATGGAAACTTACGCCCAGCGACCGGCAGGCTTTCGTTATCACACCGCCTTGCTTGTCCAGCTCTTCGAAGAGGGCTTCTCGAAGATCTTCGAATGACATGACACTAGCATTGCCGGGCTGGTGCCGTGTCGGCGGCAGGCAAATTGCCGTGGCTGTATTACTGGGCATATTTCTGACTCCCACCAGGTGAACAGATTTCCCTTGGTTCCCAATGCCCATAAAATGAGCTTTCAAATGAGAGGCTGTCTCTTCTTTGGCGATGTGACGTCTGCGCCGCTCCGGAACAGTATGCACGCTTCGCGTATCTGAGTAGGCCAGTGTTTTCGACTTGGCGCTTGCAGCCCTTTTACCAACTCGCCAAGACTAATGCGGCATTATTGCCCAAGCCTTTGTTGGAGCTTTATAAAAAGAATTTGTTTTGGGGCGACACGGTCGTCGCCTAGAGAGCGACGACCATGTCCAACGGCCCTGACGAACAATAGCGTTCATTGTCCGACCGGCATGTTTTCTTTGGCTTGGACGCTTCCAAACAACTTGTCAGGCCGCTTTGACAGTTCGTCCATACTGTCGCAAACCGCCAGAAACGCTCCGCCAAAGCGGAATGAAAATGCCAATCAAACCAGAGTTCATCGTAGCTCAGAGCATGATGACGACATTGGCATTATCCTTTTTGTCTTTGTCGAGCCTTAGGCCAGGCGTTTTGTCCACATAGCTTTCAATCCAGCGAGACAGCGTTCTTGATGACCGGACTGAGCCCATGTCCAAAATGCCTTTGACGAGCTCTGTGATCCTTATGGGGCCGCGGCGCACTCGATCAGTGATTTGGTCCTCGATCTCGGCCATTTCCCAATGATCTCGATCGACCCCGGACTTGACTTTGGAGGCCGAAGTCAAGTTGGCCTCAAGCACATCACGCATTACCAGGACGTCGCGAGGCATATCGTCTTTGCCGATATTGACCCAGGCCAAGTCGGCCCCAAGAAGGCGATCTAGATCGGTAGCTCCGTCCTTCTGCTTAGTACATTTTACTCTGGTTCTAATCTCACCGTCCCTGCCGTCCTTGCGTTCGAGCGTGATCTCGAAATCGACGTTGGCATGCAGTGAGGAGTGACCTCTGGCACCTCTGGACTTGTCTTTTCCCAGGTGGTGAACAAAAGCCACGGTGGCATCCTCCAAGGCAATGCGCCCGTCTGGCATCTCAACCTCACCTCGAAGCTCCTTGCTGATTTTGAGGCAGTTTCGGACGAAATTCGTCACGTCGGAACCATTCTCATCACCACTGAAATTTGCTGAAAGCGTATCCACGCCAACTAAAACCCGGAACCCCGGGATCCGCAGCTCACCGATCTCTCCAATCAACGTATTAACTGCGGTATCATCTCCGAAGTTTTCTGGGGCCGTCAGAACATGGACGGGTAATGGTTGACTCGCTTTGTAGTACTCTGCCCAGGCCTTCATTCTGCCCATAATGCCCGAGGCACCTTCACCGACAATCATTACAAATTGAGTGGGAGCCATTTCATCCGATCCGTCACCAAATGGTGCCTTTCCACTGCAAAGGCTAAGAGCCAAGTGGATCAGGAAAAAGGTTTTCAGTGATTGGGACGCACCAAGAACGGAACCTACGCTACCGACGGGAATTAGACCCGGCACCAGCCAACTAGGAGGCTCCTGTGCCATTAGCCCGTCCCACGTCAAAAATCGTCCTTGGCGAGATTTCACGTGCGTATCCGCGTCAGACAGCTCGATGACTAACTGAGACGTAGCGCTCTGTATCCTGTCTAACTTTCTGCGAAGAATAATCTTCTCTACATGATCGTCAATTTCTGCGATTTGCTCATCAGCGTACTCTCGGAATTTGCGCGCTTGGACTCGCAGAATTTTGGATAACGAGGTCTTCTTCGGCTCATCTGACGAACTGAGACCCTGGCGCAATTCTTCATCGCTTGGTCCGCTAGGCGATTGCCTAGCGGACTCGAACAGGATTGCAGCGGCGGCGTTCAATTCTTCGCGTGGGACATCACGCCGAACAGCAGAGATGACATTGTCCCAGCCGACAAAATCCGGGTCGATGCACTCCAATGCGCGAAGTCTGGGATTATCGGGAATCATAAAGCACCCCCTCTTCGACCCGGTGTTCGACCGGACCGTTCCAGCACGCCTCAAAGGCTTGAAAAAGTGGTACCAAGGCTTTTGGGCCTTCAAACGCGGGACATTGACCGGACCATGTCACCACAAGTGTTCCTCCTTTATTGTGCACCATATCAACCGCGTTCGACACGAAATCTGGACCGAACTGCTCGGCCAGGAACTCGAGGAGGTCCATTAGCAAAGACGATGGTTCTGCTGGGTGTCCTTCGATGGCGAAGATCAGCTTCTTGGGTTTTTGATCGGAGGTGCTCATTTCACTTCGCCTCCTCGATCGAAACGCCAGTGTAACCCTCTTCTAGGTAGCGAATTACGTCACATGTTCTGTAGTATATGGCATTGGTGCCTGGAACTTTGGTTGATACCGGTCCTCTGGATACCTCGCGACGACGTAAGCTGTTGTACGTTTGGAGCGTTCGCCGCGACAAACCAGTAACTTCAGAACACTGGCTCAGGTTCATTAGCTCGTCTCCCGCAAAGGACAACGAGGGTTCGGATGCGGGATTTCCGCCATTACGATTACGATGCATAGACAATGCAACCTCCTGTAATCATGCCAATTATTGGGCGTTCGACTGCACAGGTCGATCGCCCAAATCGGCTGGTTTCGGTTTACACTGTCAAAATGTCTGTGGACCTAAGCGACCCACATCGCGGTTTGCGCGACACATTAGCGGTATGCAATCTCAACAAAATTGCAACCCTTATTTGGAAGCCTCATCAGAACGCTGTTTTTGGGCCATCACCGCGCACCTAGGACTTGCAGCGCAGAATTTTAAAGATTCCTTAAATGGAAACAGAAGTTTGCGAGGCAGACTCCGCGCGATAACCGGTGCTGTTCTTAGTTCCGTCTGGTGTTGTCTTTTAGCCACGCGTCGAGGTCTTCACGGTCATAGCGGATCGTAGAACCCACCTTGCTGAATGCTGGGCCCGACCCATTTGAACGGTAGAGCGCCAACGATTGCTGACTCATGCCTATGTGGCTAGCTGCACCTCTCGTATCCAGCCATCGAGGTTGGTTTGCTTCGATTTGAATGGTCTGCGACTTTGCCGCCGACAACGCGTCGATCTTTGTCTCAATCTCTGTCAGCCGTTGTAGTATGCTTTCGAAGATTCCCATGTTCATTCGCTCCAAATTGTTTCGTTTGGAGACAAATTAGATGCTCGACAGAGCAGCGTATTCCATTGTTTCTACCTAAATGAAAGCAGATGCTCGGCAACCAGTTCGGTTGCAACTCGGACCGGCTTCAGCACTCTGTCACGACGGACATAACGCCAAGTAGTTGTACCGGCGCCCGCATGGTTCAGCGCAAGAGAGACTGTGCTCATCTCCACTCCGAGGTCCAGCGCTCGCGATGCCCAAGTATGCCGAAGCGCATGCGGCGCCGGAAGCGAACCTGAACTACGAAGATGACCAATATGCCCTTTGCTCGATCGTGCTGGGAACAACCATGGGCTTTCCAACTTCGTTGTTGCGTCCATTAAACCAGCCAATTCTTGCAGTAGAAATCGGGGGAGCGGCCTGAGAAAGGCGCGCGTCTCGCCGCCTTTCGGAGACCTGATGTTTGCAACGCCATTATCCCAGTCAACGTCATCGCGCGAGAGGCTGGAAACCTCTTTCATTCTAAGGCCGGTCATCGCCAAGGCAATCCAAGCAGCCCTGGCGACAGGGTTTGTAACCTCGTCAATCGCGCGCCACATGGACGAGATACTCGCATTGTCTAACGCCCAATCTCTAGGTCTTTCAGGGTTTGTCCTTATGGCTCTTTGCCAAACGTTCCCTTCCGGTAGGTCTTGGTCGCGGAGCACGTCCGTCCAAATTGCCTTGGCGGAGCGTGCAACGCCATTTGCCATGTAGGGCCCGCTTTCATGCGTGATCCGCTCAAAAAGTATTCTTGCGTCCTGGCGGGTGACGGTGTTCATCGGCACTTTTGCCAAGCGCCCCATGCGTCTTAGCATACAGCGATAGAATTCGACCGTTCGGTCAGAAAGGTCCGGTCGCTGCTGCAGGTACCTGTCGAGCGCAGTAGTTGCGTTCGGGACTTCCGCGGTCCGAAGGCGCTCTCTGCGTGGGTCTAGGCCCTGAGATAGCTTTAGCTTCATCTCTCTTGCAGCTTGTCGGGCCTGTCTCACCGTCAGAGCATCTGTTCGCCCCAAGGTAAGCGTTATAGGATCGGACCTTCCATTGTTGATAGTTCCGGCCAAGCGCCATGTCGCGCTCTTTTTTCCTACCTTGATCCTTAGCCCCGGAACCTCATCGCAATACAGCTGCACACCCGGTTTTTCATCGCGTAATAGGCGATCTATCCTTGGTTGAGTAAGCCTATCTGGCATAGTCAATCTCCTTGATTTTTGGACCGGATCCGAGACCCGGCGACACCTAGCGCCGAATAGTCTCGAAAAGATCGATGCAGAGATTATGCGCGTAAAATCAAAGAGATGATGCCCTCATTACAGCGATATACAGCGAAAAAATGCCAATTGAGTTGCTGCGCGGCTAGCTTTTAATCAGTGGGTCGCAGGTTCGAATCCTGCACGGCTCACCACTTTTTTCAAAAATTTGCGCCCTGAAGTTCAATTGACCTCCTGTGGCAGTACAGCAACTCTATACGGGGCCAATACCGGAGCCATCGAATGTTGCAGGCTGCGTTCTGATTGAGTATCTTCCCAGCCTCGTCGACCGTGGATCGCTTGGCGAACTTCGCATATTCCCGGTCAGATCAGCTTTGGCATGACTGGCGGAAAGTTGCATGAGTGGGAACTCCGAAAGGTCGGCGGTTCGATCTACCCGACGAACCAGGAACACTGGCCTGTTTATGCACAGATTTTTGAATGCCGAAGTAGCGTGCGTCAGCTGAAAACGGTATGAAATCAAACGCCCTTGAGTGGCTGATCACCTCCGCGCTTGCAACCGCGCATGAACGCTGACGTGATCCCTATTCACAAACCCAAAGGTCCCCCTTTCGCCAACCCCTTGCATTGACTATGTGTAGCAGAACGCCAGCGGAGCGTCGCCGGCCCTTGATGTCTGCCTTGAACAATCGGGAGCGCGCCAATGTTCTTTCTCCGTCCGGCACTTGCTGCATTTTGTGTATGTGCATTGCCTGCAGTTGCGATAGCGCAGTCCGAGGTGGCCGCTTCGGAAGGTCTGCAAATTGAGCTGAATACGGTTCAGGATGTCGAAAACGCATGTCGACTGACCTTTGTCGTGGAAAACCAAACTGGGACAGCCATTGACGAAGCCAGTTTTGAGACAGTGATCTTTGATGCCTCAGGTAGCGTTGTCAGACTTTCTCTATTCAACTTCCGCGACTTACCTACGGAACGACCACGTGTGCGCCAATTCGATTTGCCGGGCATGGCCTGCAGCTCGGTCGGAAAAGCCCTGATCAACGGTACCAACGCATGCAAGGTGGCCGGGGCGGACAGTTCGATATGTGAAGACGGGCTGAAACTGCAAAGCCGAACAGATGTGGAGTTGATTGGATGAGCCCCTTTGATGCATTGCGCGAAATCCTTGATCTGGGCGGGCCTGTTGTTGCGATCCTGATCGCGATGTCGGTGGTGACCGTTGCGGTCACGCTTTACAAATTCTGGCAATTCGCAGCATCCGGGGTCGGGCGTCACCGGGTGTTGTCCGAGGCGTTGGCTGCCTGGGATGCGGGCGATCCGCAAACCGCCCACGCCCGTCTGGACAAAAGCCGCAGTTACCTTGCCCCCCTGGTACGGGTTGCGATGAATGCCTCAGAAACGCCGGGTCTGGACCAACGGCTGGATGCTGAGGCAGGCCTGGCGCTTGCCGGGCTTGAGCGCGGCTTCCGACTGATGGACACCGTGGCGCAGCTTGCGCCGCTGCTGGGCCTGTTTGGCACAGTCCTGGGGATGATTGAGGCGTTTCGCAGCCTGCAATCCGCCGGGTCGTCGGTCGACCCATCACTGCTTGCCGGAGGTATCTGGGTTGCCCTGCTGACAACGGCTGTGGGGCTTGCCGTGGCGATGCCGACCTCGATGCTGTTGTCCTGGTTCGAAAGTCGCACGGCGCGCGAACGGGTCTTTGCGGACAAGGCGCTGCGCACAATTCTGGTGCCTGGGCAGGCTGTTCCGCAGGCCGACGATACCCGCGCCGTGGCGACCGCCCCCGGACATGCGTAACACCGCACCCTTTGTCCGGCGTCCCATGTCGATGACTCCGCTCATCGACGTGATTTTCCTGCTGTTGCTCTTCTTCATGCTGACCTCGACCTTTGCCAAATATGGCGAGATCGAGCTGAGCAATGCAGTGGGCGGCAGCGCGACATCGGATGCACCGACCGAGCGGTTGTTCCTGCAGTTGGGGGCAGAACGACTGGTGCTGAACGGGCAAACGGTCTCTCTTAGTGATCTGGAAACGCAACTGGAGGCCGGGCAGGTTCTGGTCAGTTTGGACCCGGATACAACGGCGCAGCGCGTCATCGACGTCCTGGTCCGGCTGCGCGGGCGTGACGGATTAAGCGTTCTGGTGCTGGAATGATCAAGTACAGGCGCCCCAAACGCAGACGCGACTCAACTATTGCGCTGATCAACGTCGTCTTCCTGATGCTGATCTTTTTCCTGCTCACCGGCACGCTGGCTCCGCCGCTTGATCCGGATCTTGAGTTGGTGAACACTGCAGACCTAGAAGGGCGCGAGCCTCCTGATGCGCTGATCCTGCACGCCGACGGCTCGCTGAGCTATCGTGGAATTCCAACCGACCCTGAAACGCATATGCGTGACCAAGGGGCCGATGCCGTGCGCATCGTCCCCGACCGAAATGCACCGGGCCCGCGTCTGATCGAGGTGACCGGCGCGTTACGCCGTCTAGGCGCGTCATCCGTCTTTGTTGTGACCGAGAAGGCGCTGGAATGATCCGCCGGTCGGTTTTGATTGCGGCGGCGGCCATTCTGGTGTCGCTGTTCCTGCACCTGATGGGGCTCAGCGTGACCGGGCAGCGGCTTGCAGAAGACGCGCCAGGCGGCCAAGCGCCTGAATCAATCGAACTAAGCACGACATTCGAGGATCTTGCCGAGGTTGCCGCCGAGCCGGTTGAACCCGAACCGGCCGAGGCACCAGAGCCTCCGGTTGAAACACGGCCTGAGGAACCGGAAATCCCGGTCAGTGAGGCGCTTGTCGCGTCGGAAAACCCGCAGGAGGTTTACGCGCCCGATATCGGCGAAGCAGAAGTGGTTCAGCCGACTGCCACGGAACCGGTTGAGCCTGATGTGGCAGAGACCGAAAACACATCCGAAGGCGATGCCGCCGCCAGCGAAAATTTCAATGAAACACCGCCGGTCGAGGCGGAAACAGCAACCGAGGTGCCCGAAGGAATTCCCGAGGCAGAGGTCGCCGAGCCAGAGGTCGCGACCGAAGTCCAGCCCGTATCACCCCAACCGCAAGAGCTGGCGGCGCTGCCGGTCACCCCGTCGCCCGAGGCCGCGATTCCCGTTGTCCCGTTGGAGTCTGAGGCGATTGAGCCGGATGACCCGGTTGAACCGACCGACCAGGATGCGACGGAGGACGTGACAGAACTGGCCGTGACGTCTTCGATCCGGCCGCAGCGCCCCGACCGGCAACCAGCGCCCGAAAGGCGGGGCACACTGAACGGCGCGCGCGACTTCAGCGAGTTGCAGTTCCCGTCAGAGGTGGTTGAATCGCCCCTTTACGCCTACAGGCGCGAAGGTCTGGATGCCTTCACGACTGGCAGCAGTGGCAGCCGCTCGGGCGGGCGTGGCCCCGGCAATTCGGACACCACCAATTATGCGGGTGAAGTCTTGGTCCACCTGAACCGCGCGCCCCCGGTATTTGTTGCTGCCCGGGGATTTGCCAAGGTGTTTTTCGAAATCAATCCCGATGGCACGCTGGCCTGGGTCGATGTCATCGACAGTTCAGGGTCGTCCGATGTTGACCGGGCCGCAAGGGCGCAAGTGCAGGCGGCCTCGCCCTTTCCGCTGCCGCCAGGTGGGGTCAGCCGCAAGTTGTCCTTCTTCTACACCAGCAATTGATTGGCGGGTTTCATCACCCGATTTACCCATCACAGAACCCGTTTTGAGCGGGATTTTGCCCGAATCTGCCCATTTTCGGAAGGTGGGGTCAAACCCCGGGAAGTCTCAATTGCAAACATGTACGTTTTTTGGCATTTAAAGGGGTGTCGTCGCATTTCTTTGATCAACTTTTTGTAACGAAACACAGCTGATCGCGAAACATACGTAAATACTCAGGAAATTGGGTTTCGTGCGGTATTCTGCATTTGCAAAGATGCAACAAATACCAACCTTGCCCAGAATGAAATGCAGCGAAACCATTGCGCACGCTCGGAATTTGTCCGAGTAGGCCAGCAGTCGCCATAGCGGCTGCACTCCTCTCAAATCTTATGGGTTTACCATGAAAAATCTCCTCATTGCATCGACCGCGTTGATCGCAACCGCAAGCGTTGCTGCCGCGGATGTTAAATTCAGCGGCTACGGCCGTTTTGGTATTGGATATCAGGAAGACCGTACCGGTACTGTTGACAACTTCACCGTTGATCCGGCAACCGGCGCAGTTACCAGCGCCGGCACCGCGACCGTCGACACCGACAACACCATCTTGGTCTCGCGCTTCCGTCTGAACATCGACGGCACCGCAGAAACCGATGGCGGCGTTGAGTTCCAGGCACGTGTTCGTCTGCAGGCTGATGACGATTCCGGCAACGGCGAACAGAACAGCGCGGGCCTGAACGGCGCACGTTTCTCTGTCATCTACGGTGGTCTGCGTGTTGACGCCGGCAACGTTGCGGGTTCCTTTGACAACCTGGCTAACTACTTCGGTAACGAACCGGGCCTGGAAGAGTTTCTGGGTCAGTATTCGGGCGTGAACTATAGCTTCCTTGAGTACACCTCGACCGGTTCGGGTGCGAACGCTGTGTTCTTCCAGTACGCAGTTGGCGATTTCGCATTCGGCGCGTCATATGATCAAGCAACTGTTGCTCTGGACGGTGTTCCGCAAGACGCAGACCGCTGGGACGTCAGTGCAACTTACACCTTCAACAACATCACCGCTGCACTGGCCTATGGTCAGACCAAGGCGAACGTGAACAGCGCGAGCGAAAAGCAGTCGCTGACCGTTCTGACCCTGGGTGCAGAATTTGGTGACTTCTCGGGTACTCTGTTTGTTGCGGACGATGACGTTGTTGATGATGCCGAGAACGGCACCGCATACGGTCTGTCGCTGGCATACAATCTCGGCGCCGCAACCACCCTGCAGTTTGCTTACGGTGACGGTTCGGCTGACAACGATACCCGCAACATCGGTATTGGCGCCATCTACGACCTGGGCGGTGGTGCATCGCTGCGTGGTGGTATCGGCGAAATCAAAACGGGTGACGAAGACGGGCGCATCCGCGCTGACTTCGGTGCTCAGTTCAACTTCTAAGTTGCGCTAAATCACAAAGTTTTAGGGCAGGTTTTCGAGCCTGCCCTTTTCTTTTGCTAGCTTATTTCTTCTCAAAGAACAGGATGACCTCGCCCAGCCGGACGCCATAACGCGAGACATAGGCTCGGTTCAGCAGACGATCATCGTCCAGCAGCCACATCCAGTCGTCAAAGTTGACCCGCATGGTGCCCTCTTTGACCGGCAGGTCGATCTTGTATGTCCAATTGAACGTATCGCCGCGCTCGACCCCGGTGGCGGTTCCCAAAACGCCGGGCGCCGTGCCGGTCCAGGTGTCCTCGCCCGTTTTGGTCAGCGTCCAGACACGCTGCTCGGTGGCGCCGTCATCATAGACGAAATCCTCAACCAGGGTCAGGATTTCACCATCCCACGTTCCGTCGATATCCACCGTAAAGCGGCGCGGAACGTTGCCCAGAACATCCTGAAACTGGCCATAGGCGACGGTCTTGCCCTCAAAATACTCTTCAAGGTTCAACTGCCGATCAGACAGAAAGGTCTTGGGAACGCGCGGTTTAGCTGAACAGGCAGTCAGAACGGCCAGTCCGGCGACTGCCAGGCCCGCAACAAGGACCCGACGCGAGATCATTGCAGCGGCCTTTGTTCTGCGTCCGCATCATAGCCGTTTGAACTGGGGACATGTGCGGGTTTAACCTCGGGCGCGGGGCGCATCGTGGCAATCAACTCTGCGACCTTGATACCGAACTTGCGCATCTCGGATCGGTTCATGATTACACCGTTTGCGGTCAGGTACATCCAGTCGGTGACGTCCAAAGTATGCCCGCCGGCATCCTCAGGCAAAATGATCCGGTAGGTTAGTTTGACCGTCGAACCCGAAATCGTGCCTTTGCCTTCACCGACGATGTCATCCGCCGTGGCGATGAACGTATTGCCGGTGCCCAGCGTCAGATACCATTTACGTGTCATCTGTTTGCCGTTGGAATAGGTGAAATGCTCGGACAACGTGCCGGTGTTGCCATCCCAGTTCCCAACCATACGGGCGACAAAGCTGTTCGACATCTTGCCGTTCGGGCCATAGATCAGCCCTTCGGACAGGATCTCTCCGTTCAGAACCTCTTTCATTTTGAATGCAGGCCCAGTGCCGGTGTAGTCGGCCGGTGTTTGCGACCGGAAGCTCAGGAACCGGTTCTTGGCTATTAACAAAGCGAGAGCGGCGAACAGTAAAACAACAAGCGTTTTCATTTGGCTGAGACCTCCGTGGGCAACGTCAGGACCATGCCAAACGCGCCAAGTTTCAGGATGCAGGGTAGTACCGCATAAGCCAGATTGAGTGTTTCCAGGGCTTGGGCGGAATTCGATTGGCCAGGTGAAAAGCCGCTGCGTTCCAGCAGGGGCAATGTAAAGAAGGCGGCAAGCGCGAGGCCCAGCTTGCCCGCAAAGGACCAGATGCCGAACGCGGCTGAGGCGTTCAGGCCGGCGCGGGTCAAAACGACCGAGAACATGGCCGGCAGGACCACCATATCGGCCCCAAGTGCCGCGCCCGAGGCAAGGCAGATCAGAGCAAAGCCCAAAAGCTCACCCGCTGGCAACATCGCAGCCCCAATAAAGCCGGCTATGGACAGCGGCATTGCGATGATCAGAGTCTGTTTCGGACCAATGCGATTGCTGAGCTTGGCCCAAAGCGGCACGCTGGCGCCGGCGCTGAGGAAAAACAGGATCAACAAGGGACCCGCCTTGCCCGGCAATTGCAGCCTGTCTTCGACGAAGAACAGAAACAGGGTTGAGGTAATGGCGACCGGCAAGCTGTTGACCAGCGCCAGCGCCAATAGTCGCAATGCCCCGGCCTGACCCAGCCCTGCGAAAGACAGGCCCTCGCCAGTAATCGGCGTGCGCCGCCACATTGGAAATGTCAGCGCGATGGTTACGATCGACAGGACGCCCAGAAACAGCCCAAAGGCGGGATATCCCTGCGCGCCGGCCCCTAAAGCGACGAACAGTGCAGGCGCGCTCGCAGCAATGACAACACCCGCCAATTGTCCACCTTCACGGAAGGCTGCCAGTGTCATTAACTCTTTTGCGTCTGGTGTTTTAGCCAGGGTTGCGCTGCGCCCGTAAAGCAGGATGGTCCCGAGGCTGTAGGCCGAGAACAGCAGGATCAGGATCAGGATCAGCGATGTCACGCTTGCGCCCTGTGGCAAGGCAAAGAGAAGCGGAAAGCCGACCGCCAGCCCAACAGCGGCCATGGCGGCGAACGCCAACTGACCCTTCGGCCATCGGTCAATCGCCCAGCCTATCAGCGGGTCTTGCACAAGATCCACAAGCCGGATCAACAGCAGTACCGTTCCAATCACCCCAAGGCTAATCCCAAGGTTAACCGCAGCAAAACGCGGCAGGTGGATATAGAGGGGAATACCCGCCGCTGCGAGCATCAGCGCATAGAGGCTGACCCGGGGATACAGCATCACTGTCCCTTCAATTGCCGCGTAAAGCTTGCGGATCTGGTATTGTCTCCCAGAAAGATCGACATGAATGTCTTTTTGACGCCTTGCCCGGACAGGGTGCAGGTTTTGCGCCCGTTCCGCCAGAAACCAACCTTGTTCGGCCCTTCCGAGATGGCCAGATAGCTGTCGCCTTTGCTGACAGCCTGAAAGCACTGCTCAAGCTGGGCTTGTGTCAGCCCGCTGTTTCCTTGCCGTGTCATCTCATCCAGCGTGGATTCGACCAGAGCCTTCTGCTTGAGGTTTTTGCGGTAGGTCAGCTGCAATCCGAAATCATCGCTCCAACTGAACGGGGCACCGCCTGGCGTGAACAGCTTTGCGTCATAGATCGGCAGGCCAAGGTAACGGAACGTGGCGGACCCGCGCAGTTCGGCGTTCGGCAATTCGTTCGACACGGTTGACGCCGCCAGCCCGACTGGGGCCAGCAAGGTCAGCGACAGCAGAGCAACGCACCAGACCGAGCTATTCGGCCGCGACAGGGATGACCGGGTCATTTTTGGCAATGCCATTGTCAGCTCCGATGGTTTGCGGGGTGCCTTTCAAGTGCGCGACAACATGCATCGCGCTGGCAATCCCGTCTTCGTGAAAACCATGCCGGTTATATGCACCGGCAAACCACGTTTTGTTCTGTCCCTGCATGTCGCGAATTTGCCCTTGGGCCTTCAGTGCGGCTTGATCGAAAACCGGATGGGCGAATTCGACTTCGTCATAGATTTTGTCTGCGGGAATATCCGCCGCAACATTGAGCGTTACAAACATCGGATCACTGTCGGGGATGTTCTGCAACCGGTTCATCCAGTAAGTGACGCCGACATTTCCGGCCTGTGAACGATAGGTCCAGCTGGACCAACAGGCCCGTCTTTTGGGCATTTGGCCGGGATCGCAATGCAAAACAGCCTTGTTGGGTTGGTACTTGATCGCGCTTAGGGCAGCAATTTCTTCGGGTGTGGCGCTGTCACCCAGAATGGCCAGCGACTGGTCGGAATGGGTGGCAAGGATGATCTCATCATAAAGGTCAGCCTGACCTTCGCTGAGTACGGTCACGCCCAGTTCATCCCTCTGAACATGCTGCACGGGGGAGGCGACGCGGATTTCGCAACCGCGGGCGCGCAATGCAGCCTCGATCCGGCGGACATATTCAATGCTGCCACCTTTGACCGTCCACCACTGATGCTGCTTTGAACGATCACCGGCCAGCAAGGCATGGTTTTGGAAGAACTGCACCAGCGAACGTGCGGGAAAGCGGTCAATGAATTCGACGGGGGTCGACCAGATCGCCCCGCACATAGGCATCAGATAGTTGTGGCGGAACCAGTGGCCCAAACGTAGTTCGTCGATCAGTTCGCCAATCGTAGTGTCATTGTTCTTGGCAGCTTCCGGGGCTTCTTTGCCAAAGCGCAGGATGTCCGAAATCATCTTGTAATAGGCTGGACGCATCAGGTTGCGTTTTTGCGCTGTCAGGGTGCGCAGATTGTTCAATCCGTATTCAAGGCGACCATTGTCGATCGTGGCGCCAAAGCTCATCTCGCTTTTGGTGACCGGGACGTTCAGCTCGTCGAACAGTTTGGTCAGGTTGGGGTAGGTGGAATAGTTGAACACAATAAAACCGGTGTCGACCGGTTGATCACCGTTTTTGCCAGCCATGACCGTTCGGGCATGGCCGCCCAGTCTTGGCTCGGCCTCATAGACCGTTACATCATTGTCTTCGGATAGATAGTAAGCTGCGGATAGGCCTGATATTCCTGCACCTACAATTGCGATTTTCTTGCGTGCGCCCCTTGGTTCGTCGAACATGTGATCCTCTTAGTTCGGCAATTTAAAAGGATTACGCATCAGATGCGTGTACGGATCAATCACGTTGGACTTTTTTTGAACGTGCGTTACATCGTGATGTCTTGCCTGGTTTTTTGAGCGTTAACGTGATCCAGCTTTGTTGCCGATCCGTAAAATCCTTAAATTGTCTGAAACAACACGAAACCAATGTCCGGGCCATATGTACCCGACAGTCCGGATGGCCCAAGCATGAGCAGTTTTGACGGAAAAACCTATTGGATCGTTGGCGCCAGTGAGGGGCTGGGCCGATCTTTGGCCCAGGCGCTAAGCCGAAAGGGGGCAAAACTGATCCTCTCGGCGCGCAATGCGGCGCGATTGGCCGAGATTTGCAAAACCCTTCCGAACGCGCGGGCGGTGCCGTTTGATGTGACCGACCTGGCGGCTGTGCGCCGGGCCGTTGCAGATGTCGGCGTGGTGGATGGGCTGGTCTACAATGCCGGTGCCTACGAGCCTATGAAATCGGCCGATTGGGATACCGAAGCTGTTCTGTCCATGACAGACGTGAACTACCTTGGCGCGCTGCGTGTGTTGGGTGAGACGGTGCCAGGGTTGCTACGGGCCGGACAGGGCGACATTACCCTGATCGGGTCTTTGTCTGGCTATCGCGGGCTTCCGGCTGCTGTCGGATACGCGGCCAGCAAGGCGGCGCTTGTCTCATTGGCTGAAACGATGCGATTTGATCTGGCAGGCACGGGGGTAACTGTTCGGATCGTCAATCCGGGCTTCATTAAGACCCGCCTGACCGAAAAGAACACGTTCAAGATGCCGATGCTGATGACACCTGAGGACGCGGCGGACCGGGTGGTCAGGGCGATGTCACGCCGCCGGTTCCGCACCGATTTCCCGGCACCGTTCTCTTGGGTGATCCGTTTGCTGGATTACCTGCCGGATTGGCTGATTTACCGCGGGAAATAGACTCTAATCAGGCGTTTTAACCAAACTGCCCCTGACAGAACCAGCCTGCCGACATCGTGCCGCCATGGCCGTAAAACAGCCACAGCCGCTCACCTTGTTCGGTGACCACCACCCAATAGTCACGCACGCCGCTGCGCCAGTTGGGGTCATCCAGCCACCATTCGGGTGCGATCCGTTCCGGGCCGGTGGCCTGGGCCAACTGCCAGTCGCGCCCGCGCCACCGAAAGGCGGCTGGAACATCCGGGGCTTCAGCGGCCATCACCGGCTCGGGCTGCCACATCTGCAAGGGGCGCGGGCGCGGTGGGGCAGCCCAGTCGCGCGCGGGTTCAGACCACGCCGCCGCCAACGTCTGCGCGGTTTTTTCGGGGATATGTGAGGCCGCCGGGTGCCGCCGGGTGATCACGTCCAGCCCGACCCGCGCGCCCAGCTTGCCGATCAGATCATCTACGGCTGTATTGCCCTCCAGCCGCGCGCGGGCCACGCGGCGCGCCTCGGCGTGCCCGGCCACGGTGCGGGCATGGATGGGCTCGGTCTGGATCGCCTCAAGCCGCAGCATGTCGATGCCATAGCCTGCGTCTATTTTTTCGATTTTCATCTCTAACAAAGGTCGAATGCGATGTTTATCATAGGTTGGGCGGGCCAGACCAACCTCGATGATCTCGGCCGCCTGATCGGCGCGATGTGCCTCAAGCCGTAGGGTGCGGGCGCCACGCGCCTTCTCTTCCAGCTTCGCGCACAGCGTGGGCAGCACCCGGTCGATTGCGGCCATCACGTCCTCGATCAGGCCGATCGGATTGGGCAGGGTCATCCGCACCGCAAAGTGATGCGGCGGACGCGCGGGGGATACCGGTTCGGGCGCGCTGCCCATCGCTTGGTCCAGTCTCATCACCAGCCCGCGCCCGAACCGTCGGGCGAGAGAAGCCCGGGGTTGGCCCAAAAGATCGCCGATCCGGCGCAGGCCCAGCCGGTTCAGTTGTGCCACAACCTGATCTTCCAGCCGCAGCGCCGCAATCGGCAGAGGGCTGAGCGCGCCATAAGACTGCCCTGGTGCCGCGATCCGCGCGCCACCGCCCAGAGCCATCACCTGCGGCGCGGCCCCGCCCTTGGTCCAGTGCCGCCGTTTCCCTGCGCGCGCGCGGGTGGCGCGTGCCTCTTGGCTGATGGCGTCGCCGTTGCGGTCAGACGTGGCCTCTTGCCCCGCATAACGCGCCAGCGCCCAGGCTGCGCCCAACGTGTCGGCGATACCCATCTGAACGCTCAGCCCCATATCGGCGCAATCGGTTTCAATGACGCTCAGCAGCGCCTCCTCCCCGCCGAACAGGTGCGTGCAGCCCGACAGGTCGACGATCAGACCATCGGGGATCTCTTCAGCCACCCATGGGCTGAACTTGCCGGCCCAGCGGCGCAGCGCGGTCAGAAACGCGGCCTCGGCGGGGGCGTTGCGGTGTCGCGTGATCAGGGCCGCGCACATGGCATGGGCATCACGCACGGGCTGCCCCGCACGCAGACCTGCGGCCTGCGCTTCTGCGTTCAATGAGGTGATCACCTGCATGTTCGACTGTTCCGCAACCACCGCCAAAGGGCCAACATGCAGCCCCCGTGCGGCACGGATCAGCCGTTCAGCCCCCAGACGGGGGAACCACAGTGAGAGTATTCGGCGTTTTGGCATTGGCAGACATCAAAATGTTCCCATTTTGTTCTTACCGTAGAATCATGCCTCGAGTCTACGCTTACCCGCAGGTCAGGCGTTGAATGATTCCGGCTCCGTTCACGAAAACATTCAGCCGGTCGATGCGGTAATCCTGTGTGGCAATGTCATCAGGACCCAGAACACGCGACCGTTCGGGCAACTGGGCTTGGATGGTCGAAACCGGTTGGCCGATGGAATCGGCAAAATCGTCGCCCAGGCAAAAGGCCAGATCAACCGGCGCGTCCGTTGAGGCGGGTGTTTCCACAGGTGCAGTCGTTTCAGCACAGCCTGCCAGCAGGACCAGCGCGGGAATAAATCGGTGCATTGGCGTTTCTCCATCTGACAATGTCGTTACTGCAATATCAAACATTTAGCCAACCTGCCACCAAAGCGCAGTTGAAAACACCCTGCAATTGACGCAGGGTCGGGGCAAATAAGACAGGGAGACAACGATCATGCGCACCCGTGCCGCCGTCGCCATTCAGGCGGGCAAACCTTTGGAAGTGATGGATGTGAACCTCGAAGGCCCCAAGGCGGGCGAGGTTCTGGTCGAAATCAAGGCCACCGGCCTTTGCCACACCGACGAATTCACCCGGTCGGGTGCTGACCCCGAAGGCCTGTTCCCGGCCATACTGGGTCACGAGGGCGCGGGTGTGGTTGTCGACGTCGGTCCGGGCGTCACCAGCCTGAAACCGGGCGATCACGTGATCCCGCTCTACACCCCTGAATGTCGTGAGTGCGAATACTGTCTGCATCCCAAGACCAACCTCTGTCAGGCGATCCGCGAAACCCAAGGCCGGGGCCTGATGCCCGACGGAACCTCGCGGTTTACGACTTTGGATGGTGACCCGATCCTGCACTACATGGGCTGCTCGACCTTTGCCAACCACACGGTTCTGCCCGAGATCGCGCTGGCCAAAGTGCGTGAGGACGCGCCTTTCGACAAGATCTGCTACATCGGCTGTGGCGTGACCACCGGCATCGGTGCCGTCATCAACACTGCCAAGGTTGAGATCGGCAGTCGCGCCATCGTGTTCGGTCTGGGCGGCATTGGCCTGAATGTCATTCAGGGCTTGCGTCTGGCCGGAGCGGACCAGATCGTTGGCGTCGACCTGAACCCATCAAAGGTCGAGATGGCGACCAGGTTCGGTATGACCGATTTCGTCAACCCATCCGAAGTTGAAGGCGATCTGGTGCCATATCTGGTGAACCTGACCAAAGGTGGTGCGGATTACACCTTTGATGCCACCGGCAATGTTGGTGTGATGCGCACGGCTCTGGAAGCGGCGCACAAAGGCTGGGGTGAATCGATCATCATCGGCGTGGCACCTGCCGGTGCCGAAATCTCGACCCGCCCGTTCCAGCTGGTCACCGGTCGTTCGTGGCGCGGGACCGCTTTTGGTGGTGCGCGGGGCCGGACCGATGTGCCCAAGATCGTCGACTGGTACATGGACGGTAAGATCGAGATCGACCCGATGATCACCCACACCATGGGTCTGGACGATATCAATCACGGCTTCGACCTGATGCATAAGGGCGAAAGCATTCGGTCGGTCGTCGTTTACTAAGACTCTAATTCGAGACAATCCGCGTAATGCGGTTGAAAACGGCGCGCGGAATAGTGCGCCGTTTTTTAGTTTGACGTTTACTCCCCTGGCCGTGACGCCCCGGTATCCGACCTAGGTGACCGCACCCTCAGGACGGGCGTGTTGGCTGAGGTCGTGTTGGTTCTGCTTTCGCGCCACACCACGTAGATGCCGGATGCGATAATGACGCTTGCACCGACTGCAACCCAGACGTCCGGGCGTTCACCAAAGAAAGCCATGCCGAAAATCGTGGCCCAGATGATCTGGCTATATTGACTGGGGGCAATAACCCCGGCAGGCGCGGCCCGATAGGCCAGAATGATCAGGTGCTGGGCGATGACCGAGAAAACGCCTACCAATGCCATCATCGCAAGATGCAGCAGGGATGGTGGTTGATAGACGGCAGGCTGTGCAAGGCTCATCACCGCGATGGCCAACAACATGGGGTACAGGATCAGCACGGCCGATCGTTCCTCATTCCCGATCTTGCGCACCAACACGGATGCAAAGGCGCTGCAAAAGGCGGCTGTCAGGGCGGCCAGATGGCCCAGCGTGATATCTGTTGCGCCGGGGCGTAAGACAATCAGCACGCCGATCAAGCCCACGCCCACGGCGGCCCAGCGCTGGACGCGGACTACCTCGCCGAGAATGGGGATCGACAGGACCGTCACGATCAGTGGAAAGGAGAACAGCAGCGAATAGACCTCGGCCAGCGGCAATACGGAAAAGGAGTAAAACGCGCAGGACATTGCGGTGACCATCAAGCCCGACCGCAGCAGCACCAGCCATGGGTGGCGGGGCAGGAAGTTCCCGGTTGTCCGGTCGGTCAGAATCGTGACGGCCATGGGCACAAACGAGAACAGCGTGGCGAAAAAGATGATCTGCATCACCGAGTAGACGCCGCCAAGCGCCTTGATCAATGCGTCATGGCTGGCAAAGACCGCAAAGCCCAAAAACGCATAGCCGAGTCCCCGGAGGGTGGAGTTCTGAGTGCTCATCTTTGTGGCCCCGGGTGATGTATCGGTGTTGTGACTGTGCCATCACACCGCAAGTGCGCGGGTGGCTTGCCTTTGAGTAAACTCATTTTGGTGGCGCGCATAGCCCCTAATTTACCGCTAACATTGCATGGCCGCCATGACGCGGGATCATCGCAGGATCGGTGGTGCGTCCTTGGGTTGGCGTGCGGATTGCACGCCCGCTTTCATTCCCACCCCGATGCGACGGGCCAGCGCGACCCAAGGAGTCGCGGTTTCAGAGGGCAGCGTTTGGGTTGCGACCTCTTCGAACAGGTCCAGCCAATGGGCGAAGAACTCGGGCTTTACGTCGGGCCGCTCGATATGGACTCGTTGCGGGTTGCCGTCATAACTGCGCTCGAACAAAATCGCGTTGCGCCAGAAGGCGGCGATCTTTTCCTCATGGGCGGGCCAGTCGTGAACATGTTTGTTGAAGACCGGTCCCAGTACTGTGTCTTCTCGCACGCGGGCATAAAAGGCGCGGACCTGCACGTTGATCTGATCTGGCGTCGCGGGAAAGCGTGGGGGCAGGGTGGGTCTGGTCATTGGGATGGTCCGATTTCGACTCTGTTCAGGGGCATTATCCCGTTCTGCGGTCATGCGACAGGCGTGGTTTTGTCGCGCGGGTCCGGTGTCAGAATATGCCGCAGCAGGGCGACGGGATGTGCCCGTAGGCTGAGGCGGGTGGCGACGTAGTCCTCGACCACCTGCTCGCCCAAGGTCATTTTCGGCAGGTAGGCCTCGGGTTCATCCAGCGCCTCCCCCTCCAGATCTTGTGAGAACAGCGGCAGGGGTTTGGCTGTGGCGATCGCTTTGGCCTGCCACAATGCCTCGCGCCGTGTCAGGTCGCAGGCGGCGAAGGCATCCGCCTCGGCCAGCCGTTCGATCACCGATGGTCCCAAACCGGCACGGCGCCAGACATCGTCGACCTGATGGTAGCCATTGCCGCGCGCGGCTGTCAGCCAGCTGGCATCTTCCTCGCTGAGGCCCTTGATCTGGCGGAAGCCCAGCCGTAGCGCCAGCCCGCCCTGACCGTCAGGTTCCATCACATTGTCCCAAAAGCTGGCATTGATGCAGACCGGGCGCACTTGAACCCCATGCTCGCGCGCATCACGGACGATCTGGGCGGGGGCATAGAACCCCATTGGCTGCGAATTCAGCAGGGCGCAGGCAAATATCCCCGGATGGTGGCATTTGATCCAGGCCGAGGCATAGACCAGCAGCGCAAAGCTGGCCGCGTGGCTTTCGGGGAAGCCGTAAGAGCCGAAGCCTTCGATCTGCGAAAAACAGCGTTCGGCGAAGTCCTGTTCATACCCGTTGCGTTTCATCCCGCGCAGGAACAGCGCGCGGAATTCGCTGACATTGCCGTGCTTCTTGAAGGTTGCCAGAGACCGGCGTAGCCGGTCGGCCTGTTCCGGGGTAAAGCCTGCGCCGACAATGGCGATCTGCATGGCCTGTTCCTGAAACAGCGGCACGCCCAGCGTTTTGCCCAGCACCTCGCCCAACTCGTCCGAGGGGAAGCTGACCTCCTCCTCTCCGTTCCGGCGGCGGATATAGGGGTGGACCATGTCGCCCTGAATGGGGCCGGGGCGGATGATGGCGACCTCGATCACCAGATCATAGAAATTACGCGGCCGCATCCGGGGAAGGAAGTTCATCTGTGCACGTGATTCCACCTGAAACACGCCAATCGAGTCCGCCTTGCACAGCATGTCGTAGACGACAGGGTCCTCGGGCGGCAGGGTGGCGAGTGTATAGCTGGTCTGGTGGTGCTGCCCGATCAGATCAAAGGCCTTGCGGATGCAGGTGAGCATCCCGAGGCTGAGGACATCGACCTTGAGGATGCCCAGCGTGTCGATATCGTCCTTGTCCCAGCAGATGACCGTGCGGTCCTCCATCGTGGCGTTCTCGATAGGAACAAGCTCGTCCAGACGCCCCTCGGTGATGATGAAGCCGCCGACATGCTGAGACAGGTGACGGGGGAACCCGTCGATCTCATATACCAGCATTAGAGTCTGTTTTAGACGGCGATCTTCGGGGTCGAGGCCAATCTCGCGCATCCGTTCCGCCTCAAGCCCCGCAGCTGAGAAGAAGCCCCAAAGCTGAGATGAGAGCGCCGAAATCGTGTCTTCGGTTAGTCCCATCGCGCGGCCAACCTCGCGGATGGCGCGTTTGCCGCGATAATGCACGACCGTGGCACAGAGGCCGGCGCGATGGCGGCCATAGCGGTCATAGATGTGCTGGATCACCTCTTCGCGGCGCTCATGTTCGAAATCGACGTCGATATCGGGCGGCTCATCCCGCGCCTCGGAGACAAAGCGTTCGAAGACCATCGTGCCCATCTCGGGGCTGACTTCGGTGATGCCGAGGCAGAAGCAGACCACCGAATTAGCCGCCGAGCCGCGTCCCTGGCAGAGGATGTCGCGCGAGCGGGCGAAATGAACGATATCGCGGACTGTCAGAAAGTAGGGTTCGTATTTCAGCTTGCCGATCAGGGCGAGCTCATGCGCCAGCATCTTTTTCGCCTTCTCGGACGCTCCGGCTGGGTAGCGCCATTGCAACCCTTCATGCGCCAGACGATGCAGGCGTTGGGTCGGGGTTTCCTGCTCGCTGCCCTCGCTGGGGTACTCATAACGCAGCTCGTCCAGCGAGAATGTGAGCTGTTCGCTGAGTTCATGCGCGCGGGCAACGGCCCCCTCATAACCTTTGAAGATGCGCAGCATCTCGGCCTCGGACCGCAGGCGTTGTTCGCCATTGGCCAGCGCCTCGCGGCCCAGTTCATCGACCTTGCGGCGCAGGCGGATGGCGGTCAGCACATCCCCCAGCTTGCGGCGGCCCCCGTGATGCATCATCGGCGTGGCACTGGCGAGGGTGGGAAGGTCGAGTTGTTTTGACTCAGTCTCTAATAAAGAGAAAAACGCGCTATCTGCGCCATCATACCGGGGGTGCATCAACAGATGCATCCGCCCGGCAAAGCGGCGCGTCAGCTGTTGCGCTTGTGTCCGCCATGCGTCCGCGCCGCCCGGAGACCGGGCCGTTTGCGGCCACAGCAGAAAGTGGAGGCCGTCGGAAAACTCCAGCAGGTCGGACAAGTGCAGGATGCAGTCGCCCTTTTCGGCGCGCAGGCGGCCTTTGGACAGGATGCGGCACAGGTTGGCCCAGCCCTGCCGGTTCAGGGGCAGGGCGGTAACCGTGGGTGCGTCGGTAAAGATCAGCTGTGCCGCCGGGATCAGGCGCGGCACCGCGTGGACGGGATATGAGGGCGGTTTCGGGATGTGATCGGGGCAAGGCGGGCCTATGGAGGTGTTCTGCGCCTCCCACTCCAGCCGTTCGCGCACCTTGCGGGTGATCTCGCGCGCCTGCGTATGGGCGCGCACGATTCCGGCGACCGAGTTGTCATCAGCGATGGCGATGGCGGGCAGGCCCAGGGTGACGGCACGCTCCATATACTCCTCGGGGTGGGACGCCCCGGTGAGGAAGGTGAAATTCGACGTGATCGACAGCTCGGCATACATGACGATTCCATATTATATTCATGTTTTGTTCTTTTTCGAGTCCTTTGCGCAGGAAACGGGTCGATTGGGTTTGGTCCGATGGGCAGTGTCGGGAAAAAGGAGACCCAAAATGTTCAAAATCACCGCATTGCCCACCGACGAGGTACGCGCCCTTCAGGCCGGTCACCCGGATTCCTATGGCGCAACGCCAGAACGGGCCGTTTCCACGGGTGCCGGCAACCCGTGCCGCCATTGTTTGCAGAACATTCCCGAGGGCGAAGAAATGCTGATCTTGGCCCACAAGCCCTTTTTAGAGACACATCCATATGCCGAAACCGGGCCGATATTTCTGTGTGCTGCGCCTTGTGAGCGATACGAGGGGCAAGACCTGCCCGGGATTCTGACCTCGTCGCCCGACTACCTTATTAAGGGCTATGGCACAGATGACCGCATCGTCTATGGCACCGGGGCGATCACGCCTACGGATCAGATCGGTGCAAAAGTCAGAGATATCTTTGCCCGACCAGATGTGGCCTATATCCATGTCCGATCCGCGCGAAACAACTGCTATCAGGCCCGAATCGACCGAGACTAAAGCTTGACCCTATGCATTCCCCGGCGCGGCTGATCCGGATCAACCGCCGGGGCGTCCTCGGAGCGGCTGGACGTCAAGGCGAGGAACACATCCTCTAGATCAGCCTCTTCGGTGCGGACGTCGCGGATGCGGATATTGGCTGCGCGGACGGATTCCAAAACTTGCTCGGCGTTGGTTTGGGCGCTGCGATATTGCAGAACAAGGTTACCATCGTCGCGCAAGGCGGCCTCGACCCCTTCGGTTGTGGGCAGATCGATGACTGGGCTGTCAGGAACGATGACCATGGTGCGGCTGTCCATTCGGCCCAGCAGGTTAGCGGTGCTGTCCTGAGCGATTTTTTCACCGTGGTTGATGATGGCAATCTCGTCACACATTTCCTGCGCTTCTTCCAGGTAATGGGTGGTCAGGATGATGGTCATGCCCTGTTCGTTCAGCTTGCGCACATTTGTCCAGAGCATCTGGCGCAGTTCGATATCCACACCTGCCGTCGGTTCATCCAGCACCAGGATCTTGGGGTGATGCACCAGCGCCTTGGCCAGCAGCAACCGCCGCCGCATGCCACCCGACAGCGTGCGGGCATAGGCTTCGGCCTTGTCGCTGAGACCGACCAGTTCAAGGATCTCATCGCTGCGGCGTTGGGCCTTGGGTACGCCGTACAAACCGGCCTGCACCTCCAACGCGCCGCGGGGGGTGAAAAACGGGTCAAGGTTCAGCTCTTGGGGCATCACGCCAATCGCGGCGCGGGACTGGCGCGGGTTGCGGTCCTGATCGTACCCCCAGATCGACACAGAACCCGCCGATTTCACCACCAGACCGGCCAGAATGTTGATTAAGGTCGATTTACCGGCCCCGTTCGGACCCAGCAGGCCAAACACCGACCCGCGTGGAATGCTCAGGTCTATGCCCTTCAGTGCCTGTTTCTCGGGCTGGCCCTTGCCACCCCGATAGGTCTTGCGCAGTCCATTGATCCTGATTGCCGCATCGGTCATGAGACCCTTGCCCCCGGTTTGCTCATCGCTCATAAACGCACCTAATGCATGCCCGCGAGGCCGACAACCAATGAAGGATCGCCAGCCGTGACACTTGATGCACCGGAAACCAAGATCGTCGAAACCGCACGTGTTGCCTGTGACGGCGGCGAAGGCGCATTGGGCCATCCGCGCGTTTGGTTGCAGATCCCCGAAGATACGGGCTGGGTCGAGTGCCCGTATTGCGATTGTAAATACGTACTGTCGGAGAACAACGCGCAATAAATTCGGGGGCCGGATGCTTTTTGCAGTGCAGCTTTTGCGGGTGTCCGATCTGGACCCGATTGCCAGTGGCGGACATCGAGACGTGTATGCCTGCCCAGGGCAGCCCCACTTATTGGTAAAGGTGACGCGCCCGCGTAAACGGCCCAACCGATCCTTTGCGAAACGGTTGATCCGGCGGCTTCTGCCCGATTCTGTGTTCCGCAATGCGCTAAAAGAAATCGAGGGCGAGATGAAGGCGGCGCTGAAAAGCGGCACCGACATCGAGCAACTGCCTTTGGCGCGATGTTTTGGCATAGCGCAAACCGACATTGGCCCAGCGATCATTGTGGAACGGATCGAATCCGATGACGGACAGCTCGCACGTCCCCTTGCGAAGCTGTGCGAGGATGGAGCGCTGAGCGATGATGTTCTGAATGAACTGAACAGCTTTGCCGAAAAACTGTTTCAGCTTCAGATTGTTGCCCGCGATATTCACGAGACCAACATTGTCTACGGGCTGCGCAACGAAACCCGAATGTTCCTGCTGATCGATGGTTACGGAGAGCGCAATCTAATTCCCTTGCGCACATTGAGCCGCAGGTTGAACAACCGGTCGCTGCACAAGCAGATGAACGGCATTGCCGAGCGTGTGGGGCTGATCTGGGACAGAACCGGGCAGGAATTCCGTGTCGCGTGATTGACGGCCTGCGTTAACGTTCCGGCACAGTTTTCCGGCCTCTTGTGTGGATTGACTACCTTCTTTGCTGGCCACCCGCGCGGGCCTGTGGCAGAACCGTTTCCAACCAGAACGGAGCGCGCGCATGAGCAA
The DNA here is from genome assembly GCF_059610285.1 of Ruegeria sp. YTSA072. Classification (NCBI taxonomy): domain Bacteria; kingdom Pseudomonadati; phylum Pseudomonadota; class Alphaproteobacteria; order Rhodobacterales; family Roseobacteraceae; genus Ruegeria; species Ruegeria sp. YTSA072. The sequence goes on from NZ_JBXWNI010000006.1 coordinate 85,890, forward strand.
TTTCGGAAAAGGGTGTCACCTGCATCTGATTGACGGATCGGCCTTTATTTTTAGGGCCTATCACGCGCTGCCGCCACTGACGCGAAAGTCGGACGGGCTGCCGATTGGCGCAGTTTCCGGCTTTTGCAACATGTTGCAGAAATATGTTGAAGGGAACGCTGGCCCGGACGCACCGACCCATGTGGCGGTGATCTTTGACAAAGGCTCGCACACGTTCCGCAACGATATGTATGACCTCTACAAGGCCAACCGTGAAGCGATGCCCGAGGACCTGCGCCCGCAGATGCCCCTGACACGCGAAGCAACGAAAGCCTTCAACATCGCTTGCAAAGAGTTGGAGGGGTACGAGGCCGACGACATCATCGCGACCCTTGCTGTGCAAGCGCGTGAGGCGGGCGGGCGTGTGACAATCGTAAGCTCGGACAAGGACCTGATGCAGCTGGTTGGCGGCGGTGTCGAAATGCTGGATGCGATGAAGAACAAGCGCATCGACCGCGATGGCGTGATTGAGAAATTCGGTGTCGGCCCTGAACGCGTGGTTGATGTACAGGCACTGGCGGGCGACAGCGTCGATAACGTTCCCGGGGCTCCAGGCATTGGGGTCAAGACGGCCGCCCTGTTGATCAACGAATACGGTGATCTGGAAACGCTGCTGGACCGGGCCGAAGAAATTAAGCAGCCAAAGCGCCGCCAAACCCTGATCGAAAAGCGTGACCAGATCGAACTGTCGAAGAAACTGGTGCAACTGGACGAGAACACACCGCTGGATTTCACACTGGACGATCTTGAGGTGAAAGATCCCGAACCTGACACCTTGCTGGGTTTTCTGGCAGATATGGAGTTTCGCACGCTCACCAAGCGGATCGCGGACAAGTTGGGTGCCGAAGCGCCAGCGATTGCCGATGCGCCTGCGCCGGCTGCTGAGGTAGTCGAAGCCGAAGCCATCCCCTTTGATGCATCGAAATACGAATGTGTGCGAGATGCGGGTGCGCTGCAGAAATGGATAGATCAGGCGTATGAGCGCGGCTGGATCGCGGTGGACACGGAAACCACTGGCCTGAATGAAATGATAGCTGATCTTGTCGGCATCTCTCTGTCGGTTGAGCCGGGCGAGGCGTGTTATATCCCATTGATCCACCGGGAAAGCGCCACCGATGATCTGTTCGGCTCAGACGCGCTGGCCGAAGGGCAAATGCCCGTCAATGAGGCCCTGAATCTGCTCAAACCTATGTTCGAAGACCCGTCGATCCTGAAGATCGGGCAGAACATGAAATACGACGCCAAGATTTTCGCCCGCTATGGCGTGAACGTTGCGCCGATCGATGACACGATGCTGATGTCCTACGCGATGCATGGGGGTGAGCATGGGCATGGTATGGATACCTTGTCCGAACGCTATCTAAATCACACGCCGATCCCGATCAAACCGCTGCTGGGTTCGGGTAAATCGGCGATCACTTTCGACAAGGTGCCGATTGATGAGGCGACCGCCTATGCCGCCGAAGATGCCGACATCACTCTGCGCCTATGGAAGCTGTTCAAACCGCAACTGCATCAGGTGCAGGTGACAACCGTCTATGAAACGCTCGAACGTCCGCTGGTGCCGGTTCTGGCCGAAATGGAAATGCACGGCATCAAGGTTGACCGCGATGTTCTGAGCCGGATGTCCAATGCATTTGCCCAGAAAATGGCGGGGTTGGAGGCTGATATCCACGAATTGGCGGGCGAGAATTTCAATGTTGGCTCTCCTGCCCAGCTTGGTGAGATTCTGTTCGACAAGATGGGGCTGGAAGGCGGTAAGAAGGGGAAAACCGGAAAATACTCGACCGGGGCTGACATTCTCGAAGACCTCGCGACCGAGCATGAATTGCCGCGCCGAGTACTGGACTGGCGGCAACTGTCCAAGCTGAAGTCGACCTACACCGACGCGCTGCAGACCCATATCAATCCAGATACGGGCCGGGTGCATACATCTTATTCCATCACAGGGGCGAATACGGGGCGTCTGGCCTCGACCGATCCGAACCTGCAGAACATTCCGGTGCGTACCGAGGAGGGTCGGCGCATTCGCGAGGCGTTCATAGCCGAACCGGGTAATGTGCTGGTCAGCCTCGACTACAGCCAGATCGAGCTGCGCATTCTGGCGCATATCGCCGATATTTCGGCTCTGAAACAAGCGTTTTCCGACGGGCTGGACATTCACGCCATGACCGCGTCCGAGATGTTCGATGTGCCGCTGGACGAGATGACGCCGGATATCCGCCGTCAGGCCAAGGCGATCAACTTTGGTGTAATCTACGGCATCTCAGGCTTTGGGCTGGCGCGCAATCTGCGCATTCCGCGGGCCGAGGCACAGGGGTTCATCGACCGTTATTTCGAACGCTTCCCGGGTATTCGCAAGTATATGGACGACACTGTCGCCTTTGCCAAAGAGCATGGCTATGTGCAGACTTTGTTCGGACGTAAAATTCATACACCTGAGATTAACGCCAAAGGGCCTCATGCGGGCTTCTCGCGCCGGGCGGCGATCAATGCGCCGATTCAGGGAACGGCGGCGGATGTGATCCGGCGCGCGATGGTGCGGATGCCGGATGCGATCAATGGTCTGCCCGCCAAGATGCTGCTGCAGGTGCATGACGAATTGCTGTTCGAAGTCGCCGAGGATGCGGTGGACCCTTTGATCGATGTCGCACGCGACGTGATGGAAGGCGCATCTGATCCAGCTGTGAAGTTGGACGTCAAGCTGAGCGTGGATGCCGGGCAGGGTGCGAACTGGGCCGAGGCGCACTAGAAATTCATCAAGCGGGCGGCGCTGCTCATCAGGTCCGGCGGGCCGTCTTTGCAGCGGGTCAGTCCTGCGGTCTGACCCACCCCTCGACCACACGTTTTACTGTTGGTCCAAGGGTCAGGATGACGGCAAAGGCGATGGGCCAGCAAAAAGCCCAGGAACCCATCCAGTCACCAAATGTGGACGGTCCGAAACCGACGGCTTTGACCGTGGCGATGCCAGTGACGATGCAGGACATGAGGCCGGACATGATCAGTCCGAATACAGCGTGGGCCAAGCGGGCAGGGATCATTTCGGGCATCCTTAAGGTCGCGATGCCCCGGTTTTAGATATTTTCCCCCTGATTGCCAGACGGAATAGGGAATCTGGCGTCACATCCATCCCAGTGAATGCACGGTTCTGGATGTTGAAGGGGTGTATTCGGCACTAACCCAGCCAGAATATCCCGACGCCGTCATGGCGTTAAAAAGCTGAACGAAATCCGTCGGACCGCGTCCCGGTTCAGAGCGGTCCGGTGCGGCTCCGACCTGGGCATGTACGACCCTTGGATGAAACTGTTCCCAAACAGCCAGCGCATCTCCATGGATCATATGGGCGTGAAAGCTGTCATATTGCAGGCCGACATTCGGGCGATCCACACGGTCCAGGATGTCAGCAGCCAGGTTGTAATCGTTGAGGAAGTAATCGGGCTGGGACACTGGATTGAGCGGTTCAATCGTGAATTGTTGTTGTGGTGCAAGGTCGGCTGCCCATTGCAGGTTGTGCACCATGCATTCAAACGCGTCCGGTCCCGAGGAATAGCCTGACATGATGTGGATCAGCCCCGGGCGCAGAACCTGAGCATAGCGCAAAACGCGGCGGATATCCGACTGGAACCGGCCTTCACCACCGGGAACAGCGGCATAACCGGGATCGCCGCCGGTGTAATTGGGTGGAGGCGCATTGATCAGCACCAGATCCAAACCGTTGGTCAGCAACGCGCGGTGTGTCTCTTTGGCGGCCAATTCGTAGGGAAACAGAATCTCGACCGCCTTGAACCCAGCCTCTGCTGCGGCCTGAAACCGGTCCAGGTAGGGAAGCTCGGCAAAGAGCAGAGAGATATTGGCTGCGAATTTTGGCATCGGAGGCATTTGGTTAGCTGGTGCGCTGACCTTATCCGCGAGGCGATTTCAACGAAAGAGACTGAAAACGACAGTTTGTCGAAATTCGACCAGATCGGGCTGACTGAATCAGCGAGGTTCGGGGTAACGCGGCGAATCATTTCAGAACGCCGTGCCAACAAAAGGTTCGAACATTATGGCGATGAGCCCAGACCCCGCGCGCGGGAACGCCCTTTCTGCGTCTGCCGGGCAAAATTCGGTTTTGTCCGGCAACGGCTTGGCAGTGGCGTCCATGCTGACGTGGGCGGCTGGGTTTCCGGCGGCCGAGGTGCTGTTGCAGACATGGCCGCCAGTTGCGCTGTTGGTTGCGCGCATGGCCATGGCTGTTGCGTTTCTACTCCCGATTTGGGTCATGATAGATGGCCCGGAACGGGTTCTGCGCGCCCGTTGGGGACGTGCGTTTGTTGTTGGCGGGTTTGGCATCAGTCTGGGGATGTTTCTGCTGATCGTGGCGCAAAAACTGACTGACCCGGTCACAACGGCCATCATTGCCTCATGCGCGCCATTGATTGCGACATTGCTGGAACTTGCGTCTGGTACCAGACGGCTCAAGTGGAATTTTGCTGTTGGGGTTCTGATCTCGGTAGTGGGCGGATTGATCGCCACCAGTGCGGTAGCCCCGGCACAGTTGGGTTTAGGCGCTGCCTGTGCCGTTGCGGCGACAGCCATGTTTTGCTGGGGTAGCCAAGCAACCTCGCGAGATTTCCCCGAATTAAGCCAAACCGGGCGCGCAGCGGTTACATTTGTTGGCGGGTTCTTCATGGCAACCATCCTGATGGCCGGAGCACATCATCTGGGCATGGATATCGTGCCGTCCATTTCTATAGACTCACGTCAAATTGGAATGCTGGCGATTTATTCTCTGATTTCTATGGCGCTTAGCCAGATCCTGTTTGTTGCATCGATTGGCAAACTGGGTGTCGCGCTTACGTCCTTTCACATCAATGTCGCCCCCTTCTACGTGATGCTGATCATGCTGGTGCTGGGCGAAGAGTGGAACTGGACCCGTGCGCTGGGCGCAGGGGTCGTGGCAATGGCTGTTGTTCTGGCGCAGGATCGTCGGGTTGCAAAACCGGCCTAGTCGGTCAGGCTGTCCGACCGGACAAGCGGGAAAAACTGCCCACCGGACCAGACGCCGAACCAGCCATCTTTGTGCGTTGCGATGTCCACAAGACGATAAAAGCTTTTGCGATCTATGCGCGCCTCAAGATTTGCGCGAACCAATACATAAGGTGACGGCTCATCTGTTTCGGGATCGATGACAATCCGGATTGGCTGATCAGGGCCAGCAATCGCGGTATCACCAACACGGGTCGTAAATGTCAGTACTTGCGCCTGACCGTCGCCTGTCGCGTCAAAATCCACGGCCACAAAGGGCGCATCCTCGACAGTGATTCCCACCTTTTCCACCGGAGTCACGAGGTAGTATTTCCCGTCTTCTTTCTTAAGAATTGAGGAAAAAAGCTTCACAAGCTCGAACCTGTTGATCGGCGACCCTAAATAAGTCCAAGAGCCATCTTTTGCGATATGGATGTCCAGATCGCCGCGAAACGGAGGATTCCACAGGTGAACAGGGGGTAAACCCCTGGTTTTGGCCGCCTTGACCGAGGCCGCCAGCCCGTCCGGAGAGGGGGTCACAGGTTTTTGTCCGCTCATTGCTTTTGCCATTTCCTTTTCGCGCGATACACTTCAACCATAATAGTCCACGGAAGGGAAAGTCATGACCGAACCTGCCGACCTCGTGTCCGAGATCGAAGCGCTGGAAATCAAACTGCAAGAGGCCAAGGCCTCGATCACCCGTCGCTTTATCGGACAGGAAAGGGTCGTGGACCTGACGCTGACCGCGCTGCTGTGTGGTGGTCACGCCTTGCTGATCGGCCTGCCTGGGCTTGGCAAGACGCGGCTGGTTGAAACGCTGTCGACCGTGATGGGTCTGCATGGCAACCGCATCCAGTTCACACCCGATCTGATGCCCGCCGATATTCTGGGGTCCGAGGTTCTGGACACCGCCGAGGATGGCAGCCGCCACTTTCGCTTTATTTCCGGTCCGATCTTCTGTCAGTTGCTGATGGCGGACGAAATCAACCGCGCCAGCCCTCGAACGCAATCGGCGCTGTTACAAGCGATGCAGGAACGTACCGTGACTTTGTCCGGTGAAGACCGCGATCTGGGTGAACCTTTCCACGTATTGGCGACACAAAACCCGATCGAACAAGAGGGCACATATCCACTGCCTGAGGCGCAGCTGGACCGCTTTTTGGTGCGGATTGACGTGGACTATCCGGATCGACAGACCGAGCGCGACATTCTTTTGGCAACAACAGGTGTCGAAGAGGAAGACGCGCACGAGATTTTCAGCAAAGAGGAATTGTTGGCTGCACAGACCCTGTTGCGCCGGATGCCAGTGGGGGATTCGGTTGTGGAGCTGATCCTTGATCTTGTCCGCGCCTTCCGCCCTGAAGAGGCAGGTGTTTCTGAACGTGTCGCTGAAACCGTGGCTTGGGGCCCTGGCCCGCGTGCAGCACAGGCGTTGATGATGACGGTGCGCGCCCGGGCGATGCTGCAGGGGCGTTTGGCCCCAAATGCCGAGGACGTGCTGGACATGGCCCGTCCAGTGCTAAGCCACCGGATGGCCTTGAACTTTGCGGCGCGGGCGCGCGGTGACAGCCTTGCTGACTTGATTGAGTCCACCGCCGCCGGTCTGGTGCGCACCGAGGCTGCGGCGTGAATGCCGCGCTGACCCTTCGAGAAAGATCTGAGGCCGAGGCGTCCCGGCTGCCGCCGCTCTTGGCGCGGGCCGAGCAGCTGGCCGGTACGGTTCTGCTGGGCGATCACGGTCGACGCCGCGCCGGGCTTGGCGATGATTTCTGGCAATACCGCCCTGCTCAGATCGGTGACAGCCGCCGGATGATTGACCACCGGCGCTCGGCCCGCGGCGACCAGCAATTTGTGCGCGAACGCGAGTGGCAGATTGCGCAATCGGTAATGCTGTGGGTCGATCAGGGCGCGTCGATGCGGTTTGCGTCCGACAAGAACCTGTCCACCAAGGCCGACCGCGCTCGTCTGCTGGGGTTGGCAACCGCGATCCTGCTGGTGCGCGGGGGTGAGCGCGTCGGCCTGACCGGCACGACCCTGCCGCCACGGCGCGGCAACGCGCAGGTCATCCGACTGGCAGAAGCGTGGTCCGAGGATGCTGAGTCCGACTATGCGCCACCCGAACACCGCGCCATGATCCCGCATGCCCGCGCCGTTTTCATTTCCGATTTCCTTGGTCCGCTGGATGAGGTTGAACTGGCCCTCACCAAAGCCGCAGACCGTGGGGTGCGAGGCTTGGTTCTGCAGGTTCTCGATCCCGGAGAAGAGACCTTTCCCTACCGGGGCCGTACGATCTTTGAAAGCGTCGGCGGATCTGTCCGACACGAAACCCTAAAGGCCGGAGATCTGCGTGAGCGGTATCTGGAACGGCTTGCCAAGCGTAAGGATGCGCTGACACGGCTGTGCCGTGCGACTGGGTGGCAACTGGGGCTGCATCACACCAATGACAGTGCGCAAGCGGCTCTATTGTGGCTCTATCGTGCGCTCGATGGGGGTACGGGATGACGATTCTGGCGGGCATTGGCTTTACCGCACCGTGGGTGTTGATGGGTCTTTTGACCCTGCCGATCCTGTGGCTGATCTTGCGTGCCGTGCCACCCGCGCCGATCCGTCGGTTGTTCCCGGCCGTGACGCTACTGCTGGGGTTAAGGGATGACGAAAGCGTTTCTGACCGCACCCCATGGTGGCTGCTGTTGCTGCGCATGCTGGCGGCGGCAGCGATTATCATTGGATTGGCCGGACCGGTCCTGAACCCCTCGCGCGATCAGGCAGGCTCGGGTCCGTTGCTGCTGGTGCTGGATGCCAGCTGGGCCGGGGCGACCCGCTGGTCAACGACTCTGGATCAGATCGATGTGCAGCTGACCGAGGCCGGGCGCGCAGGCCGTACCGTGGCCATCCTGCGCCTGACCGAACCTGAAGCCCCCGTATTCCAAGCCGCCGAAGCATGGCGCGGCCGTTTACCCGGGCTGACGCCGACACCGTGGCAACCGACCCGGGCGCAAATCGATATGGCGCTGGCTGCCATGGATCAGGTGGACGGAGGGTTTGACACCCATTGGTTCAGCGATCGCCTGACCTACGAAGGGCACGAGGCGATCCTGTCTGCCCTGCGCGCGCGCGGTGATGTGACAGTCTATCAGGCCCCGTCGCCTGCGGTTGCGATTTTGCCTGCTACATATCAGGACGGGGTTATTCAATTGTCCGCGCAACGGGCGGAACCCGGTTCTGCAGATCGCATCACGATACTGGCTCAGGGGCGTGACCCCGCCGGTGCAATGCGTGTTCTGCAATCGGCCGAGATGGAGTTTGCCAGCGGTCAAACACAGGCGCAGGTGGAACTGTCGTTGCCTTCTGAATTGCGCGCGCGCATCACCCGGTTTGAGATTCAGGGTGAGCGTTCGGCAGGGGCCGTCACGCTGACCGATGACAGCTTGCGGCGACGCGAAGTCGCCCTGATTGCCGGATCGCTGAACCGCGAAGGGTTAGAGCTGTTGTCGCCGTTGCATTACCTGACGCAAGTGCTGACCCCAACGGCGGACTTCGTCGATGGCGGATTGCTGGAAGTCCTGCCCGCCAATCCCGATGTGATCGTGCTGGCCGATGTGGCGAAACTGGCAGGGTCCGAACAAGCGGCGCTGGTCGAATGGGTGGAACAGGGCGGTTTGCTGCTGCGCTTTGCCGGTCCGCGGATGGCGGCCAGCGATCTTGGCCGGGATGCCGAGGACACCCTGTTGCCGGTGCGTCTGCGCAGCGGTGGACGCTCGGTCGGTGGCGCGATGAGCTGGGGCGAAGCCAAAGGGTTGGCACCTTTCCCGGAAAACTCGCCCTTCTACGGACTTCAGGTACCAGAAGATGTCACAGTGACCACGCAAGTCATGGCGCAACCAGACCCTAATTTGGCAGATCGGGTTATTGCCTCACTCTCGGATGGCACGCCCTTGGTGACCCGCAAAGCGTTGGGTTTGGGGCAGGTGGTACTGTTCCATGTCACAGCAGATGCGGAATGGTCCAGCCTTCCCTTGTCTGGGCTTTTTGTTGAAATGCTGGACCGGCTGGCGGTGTCGTCAGCGGCGAAATCGCGGCAGGAGTCACAGTTGCAAGGCACCACGTGGGAACCGATTCAGGTTATGGATGGCTTTGGTGTTCTGTCTGATGCCGGAAATCTACCGGGCGTCGATGGTGTTGAGCTTGTGACCGGTCAGATCGGTCCCGATTTGCGACCCGGCCTTTACGAAAGCGGCAAACAGAAATTGGCACGCAATGTTCTGACCGATGAAACGGTTCTCAGCCCAGCGGTCTGGCCGTCGGATGTTCCGATCAAGGGCCAGGAGGTCAGCACCGAAAAACCCATTGGGGGCATCCTGCTGAGCCTTGCATTGTTGCTGCTGACGATCGACGTGATCGCCTCGCTGGCACTATCCGGTCGCCTGGGTCTGGCCAGGGCGGCTGCTGTCGCACTGGGGGCGGTTTTGCTGGTGCCCGAAGTACAGGCGCAAACGCCCGAAAGTACAGATTTCGCGTTGAACGCCACACAGGAATTGGTTCTGGCGCATGTTCTGACGGGTGATCAGCAGGTTGACGATATTGCGGCTGCAGGAATGCGCGGATTGGCTCAGACGTTGTTTTTTCGAACTTCGGTAGAACCTGCTGAACCCATTGGCGTGGATCTGGAACGGGACGAGTTGGCGTTTTTCCCGCTGCTTTATTGGCCGATCTCACCCGACCAGCCGCAACCGTCGGCTGAGGCTTATGCCAAGCTTAACGCTTACCTGCGCTCGGGCGGGATGATCCTGTTCGACACGCGCGACGCGGATGTAGCCCGCTTCGGGGCCGCCAGCCCGAATGGGCGCAAGCTGCAACAGATCGCGGCCCCGCTGAATATCCCTTCGTTAGAGCCTGTACCACGTGACCATGTCCTGACCCGTGCCTTCTACCTTTTGCAGGATTTCCCGGGTCGCTACGCGGGCACCGAAGTTTGGGTCGAGGCGGCACCCATGGATGCTGAACAGATCGAAGGCATGCCGTTCCGCAACCTCAATGATAACGTGACGCCAGTGGTGATCGGCGGCAATGACTGGGGTGCGGCCTGGGCCATTGATCGCAACGGTCAGGCACTGCTGCCGGTCGGGCGGGGGTATGCGGGTGAGCGGCAGCGTGAGCTTGCAAACCGCTTTGGTGTCAATCTGGTGATGCATGTGCTGACCGGGAACTACAAATCAGATCAGGTGCACGTGCCTGCCTTGCTGGACAGGTTAGGACAATGACTGGAACCGTCATCTTCGACCCGCTGATCCCCTGGCCCATTCTCGCCATCGTGGTGGCGATTGCTGTTGCTGGGGTTGTTCTGGCCCTGTTGCGCGGTTTGTCTGGCTGGGCTTTGCGCGGTTTGGCGGCGCTGGTTGTGATCGCTGCGCTATCAGGTCCGGTCTATCAGATCGAAGATCGCGCGCCGCTGACCGATATCGTTCTGATGGTCGAGGATGAAAGCGCCAGTCAGACCCTTTCGGACCGGGCGGATCAGACCGCGCAGGCCTCAAAGGAATTGGCGGCCGAGATTGAATCCCGTGACAATACGGAACTACGCCGCATTCGCGTAGGTGACGGAGACGGGGACGAAGGCACCCAAGTTATGGCGGCCCTGAACGAAGCGTTGGCCGAAGAACCACGCGCGCGGATCGCGGGCATTCTGGTGGTGTCGGACGGCATCGTACATGATGCCGATCAGGCCCCCGACCTGCCCGCGCCCATGCACCTTTTGCAGACAGGGCGTGCAACGGATTGGGATCGCCGTCTGATCGTCCGCAATGCACCTGCCTTTGCCATTATTGATGAACCCGTCACCTTGACCCTAAGGGTTGAGGATAGCGGTGCAGCGCCCACAGGGGCCTCGATCGCGCCACTAGAAATTTCGGTCGACGGGGCCGAAGCCGAGCAATTCACGATCCCCATTGGTGTTGATGTTGAGCTGCCGATCACGCTGCCCCATGGCGGGCGCAATGTGATTCAATTCACCGTGCCAGAGGCCGAGGGCGAACTGACCGACCGTAACAACACCGCCCTGATCCAGATGAACGGCGTCCGAGACCGGCTGCGCGTGTTGCTGGTGTCCGGAGAGCCGCATCCGGGCGGGCGGACATGGCGCAACCTGCTGAAGTCTGACAGTTCCGTGGATCTGGTACATTTCACCATCCTGCGCCCCCCTGAAAAGCAGGACGGGGTGCCGGTGGATGAATTGTCGCTGATCGCCTTCCCGACGCGCGAGCTGTTTCTGGAAAAGATTAACGATTTCGACCTGATCATCTTTGACCGCTACAAGCGGCGCGGCATCCTGCCGGCGATCTATCTGGACAACGTCACCAACTATATCAACGAAGGCGGTGCCGTTCTTGTTGCTGCCGGACCGGATTTTGCCAGCGCTGACAGTATCTTCCGCTCACCCCTGGCACCGATCTTGCCTGCGCAACCTACCGCGCGGGTGATCGAGGAACGCTATGTGCCGATGGTTACCGACCTGGGGCATCGCCATCCGGTCACGACCGACCTTGGCGACTCGGATAACTGGGGTGCTTGGCTGCGCCAAATCGACGTGAATCACCGCACGGGTGAGGTGTTGATGACGGGCGTGGATGACCGGCCCCTGTTGGTGCTCAACCGTGTTGGAGAAGGGCGCGTGGCGCTGCTGGCCTCGGATCATGCCTGGTTGTGGAGCCGGGGCTTCGAAGGCGGCGGACCGCAGCTGGAATTACTGCGCCGTTTGGCGCATTGGATGATGAAAGAGCCTGAGCTTGAGGAAGAGGCGCTGTGGGCCGAGGCCAATGGTCAGGTGATGCGCATCATCCGGCAGACGCTGGGGGATGAGGTCGGGCCAGTGACCATAACCCGCCCGAACGGTGAGACGGTCGAGATTACCCTCGATGAGGTCTCGCCGGGGCGGTTCGAAGCACAGTATTTCGGGCCGGAAATCGGCCTCTACCGCCTGCAGGAAGGGGAACAATCCACCGTCATCGGGCTGGGCCCTGCTGCCCCCAAGGAATTCGAACGTACGATCGCAACAGCCGAGGTACTGGAACCTGTGACGGCAGAATTGCGCGGCGGTACGGTGCGTTTGGAGGAGGGTTTGCCGTCGATCCGCAACGTACGTGCCGGGCGTCCCGCATCAGGGCGCGGATGGATCGGTCTGACCCCGCGCAACGCCTATGAAACACGTGACGTGACGCAGGCCGGGCTATTGCCACCTTGGCTTGTATTGCTACTGGCGGGCGGGTTCCTTCTGGCGGGCTGGCTGCGCGAGGGGCGGTGACAGGTCAGTCAAAAACCACGCTGACCGTGGGATTGCCGGGCAAGCCGTCGTAAGACACTGATGCCCCGCCTTTACCCTTTGCAGGCGGGATTAACGGCCCGAATGATCCGACGGAAATCAAGTCCCCCGGTTGAAATTCAATCCCTTTGGACATCAGCCAAAGGGCGGCATTGGCCGGATGCCCCAGTACCGCTGTGCCCGGTACCTGCGCCAGAATCTCGTCATCTGCGGCACGGAGGGTGACAGTCATATCAGCCAAGGCCTGCACCATAGCTGCCGGATCGGACACAGGGATTTCTGCACCCAAAACGCCCAGTTTCGGAGCAACGCCAATTGCTGTCAGCGTGACCGGGGTGATCGGTTCACCCTCGGCAAAGGTCAGGTCAGGTAGTTCGATAAACGGGCGGATGGCTGAGACGCCTTGCAGCACCTCCTCTGGCGATGTGGCCTGATTGATATCCGCGTCGCCCACAACTAGCACCAGATCGGCCTCAAACACCGGTCGCGCACCCCAGTCTGATGGAACGGTCGCGCCGTCATCCAGCATCATGCCGCGGAACAATACGCCCTGAACCGGTTCAGAAGCGCCAAATCTCTCTTGTGCAGGCGCGCTGGTCAAACCGGCCTTGTAGCCGATGATCGGCCCTAAATGTGGCTCTAATGCGGACACTATTCGCGCTTGCGTACACAGTGCTTCTTTCATTGTGCCATCAGGCGAAAGGGCAGATGTAGGCGTAGCAGAGAGGTAATCCGCGACGAACCGATCGATCTGACCATCCGTTGCGCAGCCTGCTGCCACAGGATGGGCAAACACGCCACAGGCCAACAAAGCGCCGAAGAAACCCCGCATATCACACCTCCGTTTTGGCAAGAGTGGCACGAGGTTCGATCATTGGGCAACGGCTTAAACAGTTCTTCACTCTCTGCCCGGATGCTGGACGCAGATTGTCCCGGAAACACCAAAGATGAGTCTTGCAGAAAAACTGTCACAAGAACGGCGCGCACGTCTGGCGGCCGAGCGGTTGTTGCAAATGAAACAGGCAGAGCTGTCGGCTGCCAACCGCAAACTGGGCCTACATGCGATGGCATTGACCAAGCGGATTGGTGAAACCCAGGCCGAGGTTGAAACGGTCCGGGGTGAGAATGAAAAGGTCAAATCCGATCTGACGGTCGCCAACGCCAAGATCGAGGTGGCCGAGCGCCGCCTGTGGCATTCTATCCAAACTATTCAGGATGGATTCGCGTTCTTTGACGAGGAAAGTCGCCTGATTGGGGCAAACGCGGCTTACTTAAGCGTCTTTGACGGGCTGGAAGAGGTTGCGCCGGGTGTGACCTATCCGAGGATTCTTGAGATTCTGACGACTGAGGGGCTGATTGACCTTGGGTCCGAGCCGACGCCCGGTTGGCGCGATAGAATGCTGCAGAGATGGGCCATGCCGCATCCACAGCCCGAGGTTATCCGGCTGTGGAACGGCCATTACATCAAGCTAATCGACCAGCGCGGTCATGGTGGCGATGTGGTGAGTCTGGCCCTGAACATCTCGGCATCCGTGCGCCATGAGGCCGAATTGACCTCTGCTCGTGAACGGGCCGAGGCGGCAAACCGCGCCAAATCGGCCTTTCTGGCCAATATGAGCCATGAAATCCGAACCCCGATGAACGGTATCGTGGGCATGACTGAATTGCTGACTGAAACACCTTTGGATGAAGAACAACGGCTGTATTTGAACACCATCCGCAACTCGGGCGAGGCGCTATTGGTGATTATCAACGACGTCCTGGACTATTCCAAGATCGAGGCGGACAAGCTGACCCTGCACCCGGAACAGTTCGACTTTGAACGCTGCATTCTTGAAGTCGCGATGCTGCTGCAACCCAGCGTGCGCGATAAAGGTCTGACGCTATTGGTGGATTACGATCTGTTCCTGCCCACATTGTTTGTTGGCGATCCAGGGCGGGTCCGGCAGGTTTTGACCAATCTCGTCGGCAATGCGGTCAAGTTCACGTCCGAGGGCCATGTCCTGATCCGTGTCACCGGTGTGCCTAACCCGGATACCCAATCCTGCGACGTGCATGTGGCAATCGAAGATACCGGCATCGGCATCGACGAAGACAAGATCGGGCACATTTTTGGTGAATTCAATCAGGTCGAAGACGAACGGAACCGGGCCTTTGAGGGAACCGGTCTGGGCCTTGCTATTACCAAGCGACTGATCACATTGATGGGCGGCGCTATCTGGGTGGATAGCGAGCCGGGGCAGGGGTCCTGCTTTGGCTTTCGTGTCTCAATGCCGACCGCTGAAGGCCCGCAACCTGCCCCGCCCGATCTTGACGGGCGCCTGCGCCACGTGATGATCGTCGAGGATTTGGCCGCCAACTGCGCGATCCTGTCCAAACAGCTGGGGCGGCTGGGGGTGCAGGTCACCGTTTGCACCTCGGGCCGAGAGGCGCTGACGGCGCTGGACGACAGTGTGGACCTTCTGCTGTGCGATCATGACCTGCCCGACATGGACGGGCTTGAGCTGGCTGTCATGCTGAAAGACAGGGGGTGGGGCGCTCTGCCGATTGTCGTGATGTCGGCCAATCCCGGTGTCATTCACGCCCACCCCGCGCGCCACCTGATCGAAGGCGTTCTACAAAAGCCGATCCCCAGGGCTGAGCTATACGCGCGCCTGAAAGCGCTTGGCCACCCACAGGGCGTTGAGTCGCTTTCGGAGACCGCACCGATCAATCAGGAACCTAACCAACCCGCATGTGAAGGAACGCAGCGTATCATGCGTGTTCTGGCGGCCGAAGATAACCGGACCAATCAACTGATCCTTAAGAAGATGGTCAAAGATCTGAACATCGACCTGCGCTTTGCCGGCAACGGGATCGAAGCGGTGCAGGAGTATCAGGAGTTTAACCCAGACCTTATCTTTATGGATATCTCGATGCCTAAAATGGACGGCAAACAGGCCACAGCCGAAATCCGGCGCCGTGAGATTGAGACTGGCCGTCATGTTCCTATTGTCGCTCTGACGGCTCATGCGATGGCTGGTGACGATCAGGGAATCTTATCTGCCGGGCTGGATCACTACCTGACCAAACCGCTGCAAAAGCAGACGATTCACCAGATGGTTCTGACCCATAGGCCGGATGATTGTTGCCCGGTTGTTGCAGAGGAAATCCGGGCTGACTAGATTGAACCCATGTCTGAAGATCGTGGATTTCAGCCCCGCGCACTGGGTGAGATTGCCATCCGCTGCGCGGATATGGCCGCCATGGTCGCGTTTTATGAAAACGTGATCGGGTTAAAGCGTCTTAGCGGTGACCACAACAGCGCGATCACCTTCTTCCAGATAGCGTCCGGATATAGTGGCCATACGCAGGTCCTTGCCCTGTTTCACCACACCGCCGCCCCGCGACCAGGGCTGCATCCTACCGGATCACAAAAACCGGTGACGGGTGGAGCGTCGTCTCTGCATCACATCGCTTTGTCGCTGCCATTCGACGAACAAGACGCTGTGATGCGATGGTATGACCACCTTGGCCAGCCCTACCGGGTCGAGCAGTTCGGATGGATCGGCTGGCGCGGCATCTTCACCGAAGACCCCGAAGGCAATACTGTTGAACTCGTCGCCTATGACCCGTCTATGTTGGATCAGGCCTGATAGGGCCGCACAAAGACGGGTTTGTTTTCTTCCGACAAATCGGGGCGGTATTCGTAGCCACCTGAGTCAAAGTCCAGCAGCCCTTTTGGATCGTCCAACCTGTGCTGAATGACATACCGTGCCATCGCACCGCGCGCCTTTTTGGCAAAAAAGCTCACGATCTTTGGCGTGCCGGCTTTGTCTTCCATGAAAACAGGGGTGATAACGCGCAGTTTCAGCGCTTTAGGGTCTACTGCGCCGAAATATTCCTGGCTGGCGCAGTTCACCAGAACGTCCGATCCAACCTCAGCACCTTGCGCATTAAGCGCTTTGCTCAGTTGATCGCGCCAGTATTCATACAGGTTCTTTCCGCGGCGGGTTTTAAGCTTGCTGCCCATCTCAAGCCGATAGGCCTGAATGGAATCAAGCGGACGCAGCACGCCATAGAGGCCAGACAGAATACGAAGATGATCCTGCGCCCAGGCCATCTCCTCGGCATCTAGCGACGCAGCTTCAAGCCCTTGATAGGTGTCACCCGCAAAGGCCAACGCGGCGGGGCGTGTCACATCCGCCTCGGGCGCATCTGAGAACGCGCGATACCGGTCGCGGTTCAGGCGCGCGAGATCATCGCTTAGATCCATCAGTTTTTTCAGATCACCCAGTGTCAGATTGCGTGCGGTTTTTGACAGACGGATGGCATCGTCCTGAAAGTCTGGCTGCGTGACTTCGACATCCCGTTCCGCCCAGTCCAGCCGCTTGGCCGGGGAAATAACTACCAGCATATCCGCTCTCTTTCCTTGCCTGTACTGGGCCGTATCTAGTCCGTCTGTCGCAGCACGTCCAGAAAGGCGGCTCCAAACCTTTCGTGACGGCGGTCACCCAGAACATGTTCCATTGCGCGCGGGTCATCTGACCGCAATTGTGCAACCTTGGCGAGTTGCGAGGCCGAGCAAGTTAGCGGCTTGTCGATCCCCTGCGGACCACGTGATAGCTGCGACTGCACTTCAAGCAACTGGTCATAGATATCGCCCTGATCCCGGCCAGCCAATTTGCGGCGGGCGGGATGAACGGCTTCAACCTCACCGGCGACGACTTCAAGAAACGTGTCACCATAACGTTCCAGCTTTTTCGCTCCGACCCCGCCAATTCGGGCCATATCGTCCAGAGACAGGGGGCGTTTCTCAGCCATTTCGATTAGCGTGCGGTCAGGGAAGACGACATAGGCTGGTACCCGTGCGGATTCGGCCAAAGCGCGCCGTTTGGCTTTCAGGGCCGACAGCAGCGGCGCGTCTTCCTCGGACACCATCATTTTGACCGCCGGGCGGCGTCCGGCCTTGCGCAATGTGTCCTTGCGCAGGTTGATCCGGGCCTCACCCTTCAGGATGGGCTTGGCAGCCTCGGTCATTTGCAGTGCGCCGTGGCGTTCGGGGTCCGGGCGGACCAGATCATACCCCATTATCTGCCGAAAGATGGCCTGCCATTGGGGCCGCGACCACTCTTTGCCGATCCCATAGGTCGACAGTTGGTCATGGCGCCGGGCGCGGATCTTGTCGGTTTCATTGCCCAGCAGGATGTCGATCAGGTGGCCGGCGCCGAACCATTCCTCGGTGCGCAGGATTGCAGACAAGGCCATGCGGACGGGCGTGGTCCCATCGAACACTTCGGGCGGGGTGTCACACAGATCGCACTTGCCGCAAGGTTCTGCCTGTTCTCCGAAGTAGCCCAATAGAGTCTGACGGCGGCATACCAATGCTTCGGCCAGACCCAATAGAGAATTCAGGCGTGCATGGTCGGCCATGCGACGTTCTGGCGGGGCCAACCCTTCGTCGATTTGCGAGCGGCGCAGGCGAATATCGTCGGGGCCGAACAGAGTCAGCGTTTCGGCAGGGCCACCGTCACGGCCGGCACGGCCGATTTCCTGATAATAGGCCTCGATGGATTTGGGCAGGTCGGCATGGGCCACCCATCGAATGTCGGGCTTGTCGATGCCCATGCCAAAAGCCACGGTGGCAACCACGATCAACCCGTCTTCGCGGGCAAAGCGGGTTTCGACGATACGGCGATCCTCGGCCTCCATTCCGCCATGATAGTGGCAGGCAGAGTGACCTTCCGCGCGTAAGGCTTGCGCGAGCACTTCGGTTTTGTTGCGCGTGCCGCAATAGACGATGCCAGATTGCCCTTTTCGGGCACTGGCAAAGTCGAGGATCTGTTTGCGGGGGCCATCCTTGGCCCCAAAGGCAAGGTGGATATTGGGCCGGTCGAACCCGCGCAGAAACTTGTTGGGGGGCGTGCCGTCGAACAGTTTTTCGACGATCTCGTGCTGCGTTTCGGCATCCGCGGTGGCGGTGAAGGCGGCGAGGGGGACGCCCAGCGCGCGCCGCAGCTCACCGATCCGCAGATAGTCTGGCCGGAAATCATGGCCCCACTGGCTGACGCAATGGGCTTCATCCACGGCAATCAGACTGACGTTGATCCGGCGCAGCATCCCCAGTGCCGACCCTGCCGCCAGACGTTCGGGGGCCATGTAAAGCAGCTTGAGCCGCCCGGCCTCCAGCGCTTCCCACACGGCATCTGTTTCTTCGGGCGTGTTGCCCGAGGTCAGAGCACCTGCTTCAACGCCGGCCTCTTGCAGCCCGCGAACCTGATCGCGCATCAGGGCGATCAGCGGGGAAATCACCACCGTCACGCCATCCCGCATCAACGCAGGCAGTTGGAAACAAAGGGATTTACCGCCACCCGTCGGCATGATCGCCAGCACGTTTTCACCTGCGGTCACGGCATCGACGATCTCTTCCTGCCCGGGGCGGAAGTCGTCGAATCCAAAGACATCTCGCAGCATCGGTGCGGCGTCGAACATGTGCGGGGTTGCCCTGTTTTAAGGTTTATCTGCTCTTAAGACAGGACAATCACATACTAAGATTCGGTGAACAAGAGGGATCAGCCTCAGCTCAGGGCCAGAAAGAGTTCCGGCAGGACGTAGCTTCGCAGTGAAATGATGATGATCAACACGACCAGAGGCGTCAAATCGATGCCGCCAAGATCGGGCAGCACTTTGCGAATAGGGCGATAAATCGGCTCCAGTATCCGATTCAACCCGTACCAAATCTGGGCAACGAATTGCTGGTGAAGGTTCAGAACCTGAAAGTTGATCAGCCAGCTCATTATGACCTGAATCAAGACGAACCAATAGGCGATGCTCAATACCAAGTCGATCGGGCCGAAAATTGCCATCATATTCGTATTCTCCAAGTCACGTTTCGCGAGAGGTAGTAGCTAGCGCGGCAAAGAGCAAGTGTGCGCTAACAGAACCCTTGCGAAATAGGCCAAAGACCCGTCTTATGAAAACAACGATAAACAGGGGCAGTCATGGCAGAAATTTCCAAGCGCAAGCGCATTTGGGGTTGGTGGTTTTTCGACTGGGCCAGTCAACCGTATCATACATTGCTGGTTACCTTTGTCTTTGGTCCCTACTTCGCCGGAGTTGCGGCAGAGTATTATCTGACGTCCGGTCTGGATGCGGATGCGGCCGATGCGCGGGCGCAGACGGTGTGGGCGAATTGCATGACCATCATTGGGTTGATCATCGCCTTTGGCGCACCGTTGATGGGGGCCATGGCGGATGTTTCGGGTCGCCGAATGCCATGGATTTTCGCGTTTTCGGTGATGTATGCGGTGGGGTCCGCCGCGCTTTGGTACACGATGCCCGACGGGTCGAATATGTGGCTGATGTTGTCGGCCTTTGGTCTGGGCTTTGTTGGCGCGGAATACGCTCTGATCTTCATCAATTCGCAGCTGCCCGATTTGGGGGACGAAAATGAGGTTGGTGAGATTTCGGGGTCAGGATTTGCCTTTGGCTATTTTGGTGGGCTGATCTCACTTGCGATCATGCTGGCGCTGTTCGTCGAGCAGGCCAACGGCAAGACCCTGATCGGGATGGATCCGCTGTTTGGGCTGGATGCCTCAATGCAGCAGGGCACACGTTTCGTGGGGCCATTCACGGCGGTTTGGTTCGTTCTGTTCATGATCCCCTACTTCCTTTGGGTCCGGGATGATGCGCCGACCGACAAAAAAGGCAATGTGGGCGACGCGCTGCGCCTGTTGGTCAAGTCGATTTCCAATCTGCGCCACCGGGTCAGCCTGGCCACCTACCTTGGATCATCCATGTTCTACCGCGATGCGTTGAACGGGCTTTACACCTTTGGTGGTGTTTATGCGCGACTGGTGCTGGAATGGGACCTGATCAAGATCGGTGTCTTTGGTATCGTCAGCGTTCTGGCTGCGGCTGCGTTTTCGTGGGTCGGCGGTAAGCTGGACAAGAAATACGGCCCTAAACCAGTGATTTTGGTGGCTATCTGGGTGCTGATCTTTGTTTGCATTACCATCGTGTCGATGGACCGCACACAGATCTTTGGCATGTCTTTACCCGAAGGATCCGGCCTGCCTGATGTGGTGTTCTTTGGCTGCGGGGTTCTGATCGGCGGCATGGGCGGTATTTTGCAATCCGCCAGCCGTTCGATGATGGTGCGTCACACCGACCCCAAGGCCCCGGTCGAAAGCTTTGGGCTTTATGGTTTGTCGGGGCGTGCCACAGCCTTTGCCGCCCCCTTGCTGATCGGAATAGCCACAACTGTAACCGGCAGTGCAAGACTGGGGGTGTCACCCATCGTTCTGTTGTTTATTCTGGGGCTAATACTGATGCGCTGGGTGAAACCGGAAGGGGATCAGAGCAGATGATTTCGTTACGTTTTTTGACGATACTGGCCGCGATATTTCTGACGAACACTGCTACGGCGCAGCCTCTGGCAAAGCAGTTGTTCGGGGCGCAGAAAGCAAGTTCGCAGCAAAAATCCGCAGCCTTCGGCAGTTATTCGCGCGGGTGCGCTGCAGGGTCGGTGCAATTGCCCGAAACGGGACCGACATGGCAGGCGATGCGGCTGTCACGCAATCGAAATTGGGGGCATCCCGAGGCGATTGATTATGTGCAGGACCTTAGCAAGTTCGCGGCAAAGCAGCCGGGGTGGAACGGGCTATATGTCGGCGATATCAGCCAGCCGCGCGGTGGGCCGATGACATCCGGGCACCGCAGCCATCAGCTGGGTCTGGACATCGATATCTGGATGCTGCCCGGCGACAACATGCGCTTAAGCCGCAAAGCACGTGAGAATATCTCGTCGATTTCTCTGCGCCGATCGAATGGCGCGTTTGTCAACGGTAACTGGACAAAACAACACCATGCTGTGCTGCGTGCGGCGGCCAAGGACAAACGCGTTGCGCGTATTTTTGTCTTTCCCGGCGCCAAGGCGGAAATGTGCAAAAACGAGAAGGGCAATCGTGCCTATTTGCGCAAGATCAGGCCCTGGTGGGGACATCATTATCATTTCCATGTACGCCTGAAATGCCCGCGCGGTTCGAATGGTTGCGTTAATCAGGATCCTCCGCCAAAAGGGGATGGCTGCGCCGAGGCGCAGCAATGGGTGAACAATATCCTCAACCCGCCGCCACCCGACCCCAACGCCCCGGCGCCAAAAAAACGGCGTGAATTCCGAATGGCCGATCTACCTCAGCAATGCACACAAGTTCTGCAATCCAACTGATTGTCGCAGTACTGTTGGCCGGGGCGGCTTGGGCAGTTGATCTCAAGACACCCAACCACCTTGGCAGTTTTACATGGCGTCACACGGCCGAGTGGTTTGGCGGGATTTCTGCCATCCACATCTCGGATGATGGCCGCCATTTGATTGGAATGACCGATCGTTCGACACTGATTGCCGCACGGGTCGAGCGTAATGATGACGAAATTACCGACATTCAGATCACTGAAAATTGGCCTCTCATTTCCAGCAGAGGACGCCCTCTGACTGGTGGGGTCGGGGATTCCGAAGGCATAGCCATTGCCCCTGATGGCGCCCTGTTCGTCTCGTTCGAAGGTATCCACCGCGTGGTGTATTACCCCGCGCCAGGGAAAAAAGCGCAGGTTCTGCCGCGGCCCAAGGCGTTTGATGGCTTTGAGCTCAACGGCTCGCTCGAGGCGTTGGCCATTGATCAACGCGGTCACCTTTTCACAATGCCCGAGGAAAACCGAACAGCGACGGGTGATATCCCTGTCTATCGGTGGGACGGTCAGGCGTGGTCGACGCCTTTCGTTTTGCCGCAACGGGGGGACTTTCTGCCAGTTGCAGCAGATTTCGGACCGGATGGCAGGCTTTACGTTTTGGAACGGGATGTTGGTTGGATCGGGTTCCGTTCGCGTCTGCGGCGATGGGAGTTGGACGGTGACACCCCAAGCGCCGAAGAGGTTCTGTTCCAAACTGGGACCGGTGCACATGACAACCTCGAGGGTTTGTCTGTCTGGCGCGACGACGAGGGCCGTTTGCGGGCCACTATGGTGTCAGATGATAATTTTCTGGCGCTTCAGCGTACTGAACTGGTCGAGTATGCTCTGCCCGATTGACACGTCCAAAGCAAAGGTCTAGAAGCGCGGCTTGCCTTGGGACGGTCCCTTGGCCAAGTCGCCGCTACCTTGTCAAAACGGGCATCTGAAAATGCAACGCGCTTATATACCCGGCATTATTGCCATGGCTGCCATTGTTGTGGCCTCGAATTTTCTGGTTCAGTTCCTGATCTTTGACGGGCTGCTTACCTGGGGTGCTTTCACCTATCCGCTGGCCTTTCTGGTCACCGACATCATGAACCGCGTCTATGGCGTGGCGACCGCCCGCAAAGTCGTGTTTGCCGGGTTTATCACCGGTATCATCTGCTCGCTGATCGGCAGCCAGATCATGCTGCAAGGTGACGGTTTCACTTATGCCGCTGTGCCGCTGCGAATCGCCGTTGCGTCCGGGACCGCTTTCCTGCTCGCGCAGCTTACGGACGTCACCGTGTTCAACTCATTGCGTGGCGGCCGTTGGTGGCGCGCGCCGCTGGTCTCGACCCTGATCGGATCGGCGTTGGACACCACTTTGTTCTTCACCATCGCATTCTCGGCTTCGATTACTCTCTTTGGTGCCGACGCCGACGCCGCAATCAGCTGGGCGTGGGAGCCTGTACCCTTCATGCTGACCGGTCCGATGGCGCCCCTGTGGGTAACGCTGGCCTTTGCGGATTGGCTGGTGAAATTGTCGCTGGCGATGATCGCGCTGATCCCGTTCAAGGTGATCGTCGCGCGACTGACGGCTCAGCCGGCGTAAAGAAAACGTTTTGAGTTTCGTGCAACTCGTGGCACGATTCCTGTAACGGAAACAGATTGAAAGGAGGTGATCCAATGTCGAGAAAGGGATTGGAGAGAGGTGTTGGAACAACCGGGGGGATCGCCTGTTAAGGCAGCCCTTGGTGGAGCGCTCGCTCCGGCTGGTCGATTGATCTAACCGACCCAACCTCCTGAGCTTTCGAAGGGCCGTCCCATGCGGGGCGGCCCTTTTTGTTTTCGGATCAGGCCTGTAAGGTCAGCCTCATGTTGCGCATCACCGACGATATCACCCTGCAAGACTGGGAAATGACCGAGAGCTTTGTTCGCTCATCCGGTCCCGGCGGGCAGAACGTGAACAAGGTGTCCACCGCCGTCGAATTGCGGTTCGAGGCGGCGCGCTCACCTTCTTTGCCTGATCCCGTCAAATCGCGGCTCAAGCGTCTGGCGGGGCGACGCTGGACCAAAGAGGGCGCGATCATCATTCAATGCGACGAAACCCGCAGCCAGGCGCGCAACCGCGAAATCGCGCGCAATCGGCTGGCCGAGTTGATCACCCGCGCTATGGTTAAACCCAAGCGCCGTATCGCCACCAAACCCACCTACGGTTCGGTCAAGCGACGTCTGGCGGCCAAGAAAGCACGGTCGGGCGTCAAATCCCTGCGCGGTAAAGTTTCCGAAGATTGATCTGGTATCTTTGCGGCGCATCGCTACTCTGACCCGGCGCAGTTGCAAGAGGACAAGATCATGAGGTTAGAGGGAAAAACCGCCATTGTAACCGGCAGCGCATCAGGCTTTGGTGCCGGTATCGCGCGGAAATTCCTGTCCGAAGGTGCGCGGGTCATGATTGCCGATATCAACGGCGATGCGGCAGAGGTTCAAGCCAATCAACTGGGCCCGAACGCCTTTGCACATCAGGTCGATCTGGCCAACGGCGCATCGGTTGAGGCGATGGCAGACGCAGCCTTTGATCGACTGGGGCATCTCGATATCCTAGTCAACAACGCCGGCGTCACCCACCTTCCCACCCCGCTGGAGGATGTGAGCGAAGAGGATTTCGACCGCGTTTTCAACGTGAACATGAAATCTGTCTATCTGACGGCCCGTGCATTGGTTCCGCATATGAAATCGCGTGGTACCGGTGCGATCCTAAACGTGGCCTCGACGGCTGGCCTGTCGCCGCGTCCGAATCTCAACTGGTACAACGCCTCCAAGGGGTGGATGATCACCGCGACCAAGACCATGGCGGTCGAACTGGCCCCATCGGGTGTCCGGGTAAACGCCATCTGCCCGGTTGCGGGGGAAACGCCCCTGCTCAAGTCCTTCATGGGCGAGGATACGCCCGAAATTCGCGCCAAGTTCCTGTCGACCATCCCGCTGGGTCGTTTCTCGACACCCGAGGATATGGCCAACGCCGCCTGTTTCTTATGTTCCGACGAGGCGAGCATGATCACCGGCACAGCATTGGAGGTCGACGGTGGCCGCTGCATCTGATCCGCTCTTTAATTGGCAAAAAATATCTCGACCGGAGGCAGTGCGCTTGCGTGCTCTTCTGTTCCAACATCTGAAGACGCAATGACCTCCGGACCCCGAAACTTGATCACCGATGTTCCCGGTCTTTTGGTTGGAAACGCTCAGGATGACGCGCTCAAATCCGGCGCAACCGTTCTGACGGCACCCAATCCCTTTACGGCCTCCGTTCACGTGATGGGCGGTGCGCCGGGCACGCGGGAAACCGACTTGCTGGCACCTGACAAATCTGTGTCGCGCGTGGATGCCATCGCTCTGTCCGGTGGTTCGGCCTTTGGCCTGGACGCCTGTTCCGGGGTAGCTGACGCGCTTAGGGCGCAACACCGCGGGTTTGAGGTTGGCAATGTCGTAGTCCCCATCGTTCCGGGTGCAATCCTGTTTGACCTGCTTAACGGTGGCGACAAAGCCTGGGCCGAGAACCCCTATCGCGCGCTGGGGCGTCACGCATTCGAGGGCGCGTCCGATCAGTTCGATCTGGGTACTGCTGGCGCAGGGACTGGTGCCTTGGCTGCCATGCAAAAGGGTGGGCTCGGATCCGCCTCGTTTGTGATGGAAAACGGGGTCACGGTTGGCGCATTGGTTGCTGCCAATCCGCTCGGCAGTGTCACCACGCCGGGTGACCGTCATTTCTGGGCCGCTCCGTTTGAAATCGGCGACGAATTCGGAGGATTAGGGCCTGATTCCAACACGGGTCTTGGTCGTGTCTTGACCAGTCGCAAGGCCAAAGCAATGCGACCCGCCCAGCCGGACAAGGCCAACACCACCATCGCAATTGTTGCCACTGACGCGGCGCTGTCCAAGCCGCAATGCCATAGGTTGGCGGTGGCTGCCCATGACGGAATCGCGCGGGCGATTATTCCCGCGCACACACCAGGCGATGGCGATCTGGTGTTCGGCGTCAGCACAGGCAATCACGACCTTCCAGAGGCTGAACTGGGGCTTCTTGGTCATGTGGCTTCGATCTGTCTGTCGCGGGCCATCGCGCGGGCCGTATTTCTTGCCTCGCCAGCGGCGGGGGATCTTTTACCCTGTTGGTCCGGCTTACATGACTTAAGTTAAGGACGGCCTATATGCCGCAGTGGCACAGTGCCCTCGCGCGGCAATCTGCGCGTTGACTCTTTTTTGCGCCGACGGTCCATTCGGTGCAGCCAATTCGTATCGGAGCAAAAGCTATGAATCGCATTCTCGCGACCGCAATCGTCGGCCTTCTGGCCCTTCCCGCATATGCCGAAGGCGACGCCGAAGCCGGCAAGAAGACCTTTAACAAGTGCAAATCCTGTCACCAGATTGCCGACTCTGAGGGTGAAGTCATCGTAAAGGGCGGTAAAACCGGTCCGAACCTGTATGGGATTGCAGGCCGGACCGCAGGCACCGTCGAAGACTTCAAATATGGCGATAGCATCGTTGCCGCTGGTGAAAACGGTCTGGTCTGGGACGAAACGACATTCGTTGAATACGCAAAGGACCCCAAGGCGTTTCTGAAAGATTATCTGGGTGAAACCTCGGCCAAATCCAAAATGACCTTCAAGCTGAAGAAGGGTGCCGAGGATGTTTACGCCTATATCGTAAGCGTGTCTGGCGAATAAAGCCGCAGACCAAACACCGTTTGAGGTTACAAAAGGCCGCAGCCCCTGCGGCCTTTCGTGCGCTTGATAACCGCGTTGAACAGCGCCAATTTGAAAGCGCGCGGTTTTTCATGCATTTCACGCATAAATTCGCAGAGCCAAGCCGACCCGGTGGCAGCCAATTTCGAATTTCCGGCCCTTCGGGTGGATCGGCAGCAGGAGACGACAGATGGGAATCATGATCCCGGCCTGGGTTGATGGCGAGTTGACCCCAGTGGACAAGCTTGAGGCGCATGAAAAAGGCCTGCGGCACAAGGCGGTGTCGGTCTTTGTCGTGCGCGGGACCGAAATTTTGATGCAGCGTCGGGCTTTAGGAAAATATCACACCCCTGGCCTTTGGGCGAATACCTGCTGCACCCACCCCGATTGGGGTGAGACGCCGTCTGTCTGCGCCGTGCGCCGACTGCGCGAGGAATTGGGAATTACCGGGCTTTACCCGGAATACCGTCACCGGTTGGAATATCACGCTGATGTTGGCAACAACATGATCGAGCATGAAGTGGTCGACATCTTTCTGGCCCATGTGCGCGGCCCGCTGAAGATTGAGCCCAACCCGGAAGAGGTCATGGAAATTCGCTGGATCGATTACCACGATCTTCTGGCCGAAGTGCAGCGCTATCCCGAGCGATTTACACCGTGGCTCAAGATCTATTTGCACAATCACGCCGACACGATATTCGGACCTGATCTGATTATCTCGGCCACCTCCTGACGGCTACGCCTTGCAAGGGCCGCCCAAGCCGCATAGATCAACGCGTCATGGCTAAGCAAAAGACAGACCCGAATTACAAAGTCATCGCCGAAAACCGGCGCGCACGCTTCGATTACGCAATCGAGGACGATCTTGAGTGTGGCATTATGCTGGAAGGGTCCGAGGTTAAATCCCTGCGTGTAGGTGGGACGAACATCGCCGAAAGCTATGCCTCGGTCGATGATGGCGAGCTGTGGCTGGTCAACAGCTATATCGCCCCCTATGAGCAAGCGAAATCGTTCAAACACGAGGAACGCCGTCGGCGCAAACTGCTGGTGTCACGCAAGGAATTGTCTAACCTGTGGAACGCGACCCAGCGCAAAGGCATGACACTGGTGCCGCTGGTTCTGTATTTCAACCACAAGGGCAAGGCCAAGATCAAAATCGGTATCGCCAAGGGTAAGAAGAACCATGACAAGCGCGAAACCCAGGCCAAGCGTGACTGGTCACGTCAAAAGCAGCGGTTGATGAAGGATCATAGCTGATCCTTCATACCTCTCAGAACGCCATCGCAGCTGACACCGCACGTTTCCAGCGGTCATAGGCGGCATCACGCTCTTTTGCAGAAAGTTCCGGTTCGAACCGGCGATCCAGCGCCCAGGTTTCCGCAAATCCCTGTTGATCCGGATAAACGCCTGCGCGCATACCGGCCAGCCAGGCCGCGCCCAATGCGGTGGTTTCCTGCATAACCGGCCGGTCAACCTCGGCGCCAAGGTAGTCCGACAATCCCTGCATCGCCCAGTTCGATGCACTGGCCCCACCGTCTACACGCAGGATAACGTCGGTATCTGCACCCCAGTCGCCCTGCATGGCGTGCCACAGATCGC
The DNA here is from genome assembly GCF_059610285.1 of Ruegeria sp. YTSA072. NCBI lineage: Bacteria > Pseudomonadati > Pseudomonadota > Alphaproteobacteria > Rhodobacterales > Roseobacteraceae > Ruegeria > Ruegeria sp. YTSA072. Next base: position 113,781 of record NZ_JBXWNI010000006.1, read on the forward strand.
GTGTCTGATATGCGATACTTTCCAGCGTGGCCTTGGCAAACTCGGCACGGCCTGAATTCCGGGTTAGACCGAACACAGCGCCACGGCAATCCGGTTTCCAGTAAGGCGCGCCGAGGCCGGTAAAGGCGGGCACCAGCACGACATGCTGGTTCGGGTCTGCCTTTTGGGCCAGCTCGCCACTTTCCGGGGCGGATTCGATGATCTGCAATGCATCGCGCAGCCATTGAACGGCAGCCCCGGCCACAAAGATTGACCCTTCCAGCGCATAGGTTCTTTTACCGTCCAATTGATAGGCGATGGTGGTCAACAGGCGGTTCTTCGACTCGACCGGCTTATCCCCTGTGTTCAGCAGAGCAAAACAACCGGTGCCATAGGTGGATTTCATCATGCCGGGTTGGAAGCAGGCCTGACCGATGGTGGCGGCCTGTTGATCACCGGCAACACCAAGAATCGGGATATTTCCGCCAAACAGGGTCGTATTTCCAAAATCCGAGGCGCAATCATGCACCTCGGGCAGCATGTTCATCGGCACGTCCAGCAGATCACAGATTTCGGCGCTCCATTCGCCCTTGTGGATGTCGAACAGAAGCGTGCGCGCCGCGTTGGTGGCATCCGTCGCGTGGTTGCGCCCTTCTGTCAGGCGCCAGATCAAGAAACTGTCAATGGTGCCGAACATCAGCTCTCCGGCCTCGGCCCGGTCCCGCGCTCCCGGCACGGTGTCCAGCAACCATTTAACCTTGGTGCCCGAGAAATAGGGGTCCAGCAGCAGCCCGGTCTGGGCGGTCACGTCATCCTCGCACCCGGCTTGTTTGTAACGCGCGCATATCTCGGCGGTACGACGGTCCTGCCAGACGATCGCGTTATGGATGGGCGCGCCAGTAGCGCGGTCCCAGACAACAGTTGTTTCGCGCTGGTTGGTGATGCCGATGCCCGCGATCTGATCAGAGGTTACCCCGACGCTATCCATAACTTCGCGGCAAACGCGCAGAACACTGTTCCAGATTTCCTCGGCGTCGTGTTCGACCCAGCCTTCCTGCGGGAAGTGTTGAGTGAATTCGTGCTGCGCGGTGCCTGCGCGCTGCATCTCTGCGTCGAACAGAATTGCCCGCGATGATGTGGTGCCCTGATCAATGGCAAGAATGTAGGTCACGCCTGCGCCCCCCGTCGTTTGGTTTTGCGGGACTTTAGCGCAAACAATGACGAACGTGCCAGTGTGTTCAGACAGGAATATTGTCGATCAGCCGCACACCATCCGCCCAAGCTGCTGCGAACAGGCGGGCAGGGCGGTTTGCGTGGGTTGTTGGGTCCAGAGTTTCGGCACACCGCAGTTGTATATATTCCACCTGCGTGAAGCCCGCGGCCAGCAAATCGATCTCGGCCTGTGCAGCCAAAGGATCAAACGGCGCGCCGTCTTTCAGGGCGGCCGCCAATTCCCGCATGATCCGGTTTTTGTGGGCGGCAATATCCAGCCCTTCGGACGACAGTCGCAGGTTGCGCGATGACATGGCCAGACCCGAGGGCTCGCGCACCGTGGGACATCCAACAACCTCGGTCGGAATGTCCAGATCGCGCGCCATTCGGGTCACGATCATCAGTTGCTGATAGTCTTTTTCTCCGAAATAGGCTCGATCTGCCTGCGTTTGCAGGAACAGTTTGGCCACGACCGTGGCAACGCCGTCGAAATGGCCGGGGCGGAACTCGCCCTCCATCACATCGGTCAGGCCCGCGACGGAAACGGTGGTGGCGAAGCCCTGCGGGTAAATCTCTTCGGGTTCCGGAACATAGATCGCATCAACGCCGTAGGGGGTCAATTTCTGCGCATCCTCGTTCTCGGTGCGCGGGTATTTTGCCAGATCCTCGGGGTTGTTGAACTGTTTGGGGTTCACAAAGATCGTGACGATCACCCGGTCACAACCTGCCTTTGCGGCCTGAACCAGCGACAGATGCCCCTGATGCAGCGCGCCCATGGTCGGAACCACGCCGATCTCTTCACCCTTCCGCGTCCATTCCGAGGTCAAGGCACGCAGGTCGGCCAGACGGCGAAATATTGGGGCGGTCATGTCTTTGGCCCTTTGGTCGGGGCCTGATCGGAAAAGACGTGTTCGTCCGCTGGAAAGGTTCGTGCGCGCACCTCGGCAGCATATTCGGCAATTGCGGCTTCGGCCAATGGGCCAAGCTCAGCATAGCGTTTGACGAATTTCGGTTTGAAGGCGGTGAAAAAGCCAACCATGTCGTCGACAACCAGAATCTGACCGTCGCACCCCGCCGAGGCTCCGATTCCGATTGTCGGAATCTCGATTTCACCGGTGATCTGGTCGGCCAGTTTCTGCGGCACTTTTTCAAGAACGACCGAGAACGCGCCCGCCTCGGCCACAGCACGGGCGTCGGCAAGAACCGCCTCGGCCTGTTCGTCGCGACCTTGAACCTTATATCCGCCAAGTGTGTTGATCGACTGCGGGGTCAGGCCGATATGCGCCATCACCGGAATCCCGCGCTTGACCAGAAAGCGGATGGTCTCGGCCATTTCGACGCCGCCTTCCAGCTTAACCGCGCCTGCGCTGGTTTCGGACATCAGCCGGGCGGCGTTCCGGAATGCCTCGGAAGGCGAATGCTCGTAACTGGCGAAGGGCATGTCGATGACCATCATCGCACTTTCCAGACCGCGCGCGACGGCCTGACCATGCATCACCATCATCTCCATCGTCACGCCCAGCGTCGATTCCAGCCCGTGCAGCACCATGCCGACGCTGTCGCCCACCAGAACGAAATCACAATGATCGTCCATCAACCGCGCCATTGGCGTGGTGTAGGCGGTCAGACTGACCAGCGGCTCGCCGCCTTTGCGGGCGCGGATATCCTGTGCATTCGGGGCTTTTTTGCGGGCGGTGGCGCTCATTGTCGCTCCTCCGGTTGTCATGTTGCAGCGCGGCATAACAGATGGGAGCGGGCTATAGAAACCCCGGTTGCGCGAACATTTCCTTGAATGACCTAAGGTTTAAAGGGAAGTTGGGTGCAGTACGGCCCAAAAAAACGCAGGTTTCCATTTTCAGTGGGGAGTAATTTACATGACAAAGCAGACATTTCGGTCCTTTGCTTCGGTGCTGGCGGTTAGCGCCAGCCTGTTTGGTACACAGGTTTTCGCTAAATCCGACATTACCATAGCGTTGCAACTAGAGCCGCCGCATCTGGACCCGACCAGTGCCGCAGCGCAGGCCATCGATTCGGTGGTTTACACCAATATCTTCGAAGGCCTTACCCGGTTTATGGGTGACGGATCGGTGGTTCCTGGTCTGGCTGAAAGTTGGGAAATCTCAGAAGATGGCAAGGTCTATACCTTCAAGCTGCACGATGGGGTTACCTTCCACGACGGCACCACGATGGATGCCGAGGACGTCAAGTTCAGCCTGGACCGCGCCCGATCCGAGGATAGCGCAAATGCGCAAAAAGCCCTGTTTGCCGGGATTGAAAACATCGAGGTGGTCGACCCGTTGACCGTCAAGGTGACCCTGTCTGAGCCAAACGGGAACTTCCTGTTCAACCTGGCCTGGGGTGATGCGGTTATTGTCGCGCCCGAAAGCATCGAGGGCATCAAGACCAACCCCGTCGGAACCGGCGCTTTTACCTTTGGTGAATGGGTGCAGGGCGACAGTATCACTCTGAATCGCAACCCGGACTATTGGGGCGATCGGCCTGCGTTAGAGACTGCTACGTTCAAGTTCATCTCGGACCCGACGGCGGCTTTTGCGGCCATGATGGCCGAGGATATCGACGTGTTCGACAATTTCCCCGCGCCAGAGAACCTGCCGCAATTTGAGGCTGATCCGCGCTTTCAGGTGCTTGTCGGTTCGACCGAAGGGGAAACCATTCTGTCCACCAACAACAAGATGCCACCCTTCGATGATATCCAAGTGCGTCAGGCATTGGCCCATGCAATTGACCGTCAGGCGATCATCGACGGAGCGATGTTTGGCTACGGCACGCCCATCGGCACCCATTTCGCGCCGCACAATCCGGCTTATGTCGATTTGACCGGGAACTCGGCCTACGACCCCCAAAAGGCTGCTAAGATGTTGGCTGATGCTGGGTATGCCGACGGGTTTGAGACGACGCTGCATTTGCCGCCCCCATCATATGCCCGGCGCGGGGGCGAAATCGTCGCCGCTCAGTTGGCCGAGGTCGGGATCACGGCCAATATCGTCAACGTCGAATGGGCCCAGTGGCTGGAATCGGTGTTCAAAGGAAAGGACTTTGGTCTAACCATCGTCAGTCATACCGAGCCTATGGATATCGGGATCTATGCGCGCCCTGACTATTACTTCCAGTATGATAGTACCGATTTCCAGGCGCTGATGGACACGCTGAATTCAACGACAGACCCCGAAGAACGCACCCGTCTGCTGGGTGAGGCGCAGCGCCTGATCGCAGACGACTACGTCAACGGGTACCTGTTTCAGCTGGCCAAGCTGGGTGTGGCCAAAGCCGGAGTTCAGGGCCTGTGGGAAAACGCGCCCACGGCCGCAATCGATCTGACGCAGATCAGCTGGTCCGAGTGACTCAAGGCAGGGGCCGCTGGTTCACGGCCCTTGCATTTAATGTTGTCGAGTGAGCCAAGGATGATTTTGTTTCGTGTCCTGTTTCTGGTTTTTGTGACCGTTGCCCTGGCGGCAACGACTGTGGAACCGGTTGTGGCGCAGAACATTCTGGACAGTCGGTTGGATACACCTATCGGGACGCCAGAGAACCCGCTGGATGTTGGCATCGGTATTCGAATCGATCAGATCACCAGCGTTGACCAGAAGGCCGAAAACTACGGTGCCGTGGTTGTGCTGCGTGTTGAGTGGACCGACCCTGCGTTGGCTTTTGACCGGCAAGAGCTGGGGCGCGATTTCCGGGTTTTCAACCCCCCGGCGCTGGCCGATCATGCCGCTGAGATCGGGACGGTGGTACCAGCATTCGTCATTCACAACCAACAATCCAACAAGTGGATTCACGAAGCCGCCGCCTCTCTGCGATATGACGGGCGGGTGTTGTATGTCGAGAAATCCTCGCTGACATTACAGGCCCCACATTTCGATTTTCGGAAATACCCTTTCGACACACAGGAGTTTCATTTCGAGGTCGTTTCGATCTTTCCATCCCAATATGTGTCCTATCATCCGATGAACGAGTTCTCGGGCCTTGGTGACCTGCTGGGCGAAGAAGAGTGGATTCTGGACAATGCGCGGCTTGAAACCTCTCAGGTCACGGGCCTTTCCGGTCAGGACAGCGATCAGGTTGCGCTGATCTTCGAAGGCCACCGGCATCTGACCTACTATGTCATTCGGGTGTTTCTGCCGATGCTGGTGCTGATCTCGGTCGGCTGGGCACTGTTCTTTCTTGATGAATACCGCAAAAGGATCGAAATTGCCGGAGGAAACTTGCTGGTATTCGTAGCTTTCAACTGGGCGATTTCTGCTGATCTGCCAAAGCTTGGATACCTGACATTTCTGGATTTCGTTCTGCAGTGCATGTTCCTGATGACCGGGGCTTTGATTGTGTTCAATGTCGCCCTGCGCAGGCTCAAAGTCTCGGGTCGCGAATCCGGGGCGCGCAAGTTGGATAACTACGCCATCAAGTGGATTTACCCGCTGGGTTACGCCGCAATCGTTGGCTATGCGGTTTTTGCGTATCTTCTGGTTCCATAGGTGCTGGACCCGCAGAGCACGCACCCCTAACGTGGCCTCGATGCTTCGCTATGCCCTCAAACGACTGATATCGCTGGTGATCAGCCTCGCCGTCGCCTCGGTCGTTATATTTGCCGTGATTGAGGTGGCGCCCGGTGATCCGGCGTCATTCATGTTGGGCGTCAATGCGCAAGAGGATACGCTTGCCGCTCTGCGGGCCGAGTTGGGTTTGGATGTATCCAAGGTGCAGCGGTATTTCAATTGGGTTGGCGGGATGATGGTGGGGGATTTCGGAACCTCTTACACCTATCGCACGCCAGTATCGCAGATGATCGCGGATCGGCTGTGGGTTTCGCTGCCACTGGCGCTGTATGCGCTGACCCTGTCCACCGCGATTGCGTTTCCGGTTGGCATCTATGCTGCAGCGCGCCGGGGCAAACCGGGCGATCTGACGGTGATGGGGGCAACGCAACTTGGCATTGCGGTACCGAATTTCTGGTTCGCCATGATGCTGGTTCTGGTCTTCGCCATCAACCTGCGCTGGTTCAATGCCGGAGGGTTCGCAGGCTGGGCTATGGGGTTCTGGACCGGAATGCATTCCCTGACACTGCCGGCCATCGCGCTGGCCCTGCCGCAGGCGGCCATTCTGGCGCGGGTCATGCGATCGTCTTTGTTGGACATATTGGGCGAAGACTTCATGCGCACCGCACGTGCCAAGGGGTTGTCGCGGCGACAGGCCCTGTGGCGGCACGGGGTGCGCAACGCGCTGATCCCGGTTCTGACCATCATCGGGTTGCAGTTTTCCTTCCTGCTGGCGGGATCTATTATTATCGAACAGGTCTTTTATCTGCCCGGTCTTGGGCGATTGGTGTTTCAGGCAATCTCGGCCCGCGATCTGATTGTAGTGGAATCCGTGGTAATGCTGCTGGTCTTTGCGGTCATTACCGTGAACTTTCTGGTCGATCTGGCCTATGCAGCCGTTGATCCAAGGTTAAGGAGCCGGACATGAGCCGGAGCCTGATCCTTGGGGCTTGTCTGTCCTCGCTGGTGCTGCTGGCGGCGGCGGTTTCATTTGTCTGGACGCCCTATGACTACGCCGCACTGAACATCCCCGACAAACTGCAGCCACCAAATGCTCAAAATTGGTTTGGCACGGATCATTTCGGACGTGACATGTTTTCGATGATCATGGTCGGTGCCCGTACCTCGATAGCCGTGGCTTTGGTGGCGGTGGGGATTGGTATGGCGCTGGGCGTGCCTTTGGGCCTGACAGCAGCTGCGCGCAAAGGGTCGGCGCTGGACGAGCTGATCATGCGCGGCAACGATCTGGTCTTTGCTTTCCCGTCTCTGGTCATCGCCATCCTGATCACTGCTGTGTTCGGTGCTGGCGCGATAAATGCGATCATCGCCATCGGCATTTTCAATATCCCGGTTTTTGCACGCATCACTCGCGGCGCGGCGCTTTCACTGTGGGAGCGGGAGTTCATCCTGGCCGCGCGCGTTTCGGGTAAAGGTGCGGCACGGATATCGGCTGAGCATATCCTGCCCAACGTCGCCAACCTCCTGATCGTTCAGGGCACCATCCAGTTCTCTCTGGGCATTCTGGCTGAGGCTGGCCTGTCCTATGTCGGTCTGGGCGCGCAACCGCCCACGCCAAGTTGGGGCCGGATGCTGGCCGATGCGCAGACAATGGTCAGTTTTGCCCCGCATTTGGCTCTGATTCCCGGATTGGCGATCATTGTTACGGTGCTTGGGTTGAACCTATTGGGTGATGGGTTGCGCGATTGGCTGGACCCCCGGATTAGGGTGGCGCGCGCATGAGTTTGCTTGAGATCGAAAACCTGTCGCTGTCCATTCACGGCACGGGCATCCTGAAACAGGTCAATCTGTCCATTGCGCCCGGTCAGATCGTGGCCGTGACCGGGGAGAGCGGGTCGGGCAAATCGATGACCGCGCTTGCGGTGATGCAGCTTTTGCCGGAAGGGGCCAAGACAGCAGGCTCCATCCGGCTGAACGGCTCAGATCTGCTGGACTGCAACGAAAACGATATGTGTGCCTTGCGCGGTGCCGCGATCGGTATGGTGTTCCAAGAACCTATGATCGCACTGAACCCAGTTAAAACCATCGGCGATCAGGTGATGGAGACCATCCTGATACACAAGGCCATGCCGCCCAGACAGGCGCGAGACCGGGCGGAGGAAGTTCTGACCCGTGTGGGCCTGCCGCCGGATCGTTTCCCATTGTCCCGCTTTCCGCACGAACTATCCGGGGGTCAGCGTCAGCGCGTCGTGATTGCGATGGCGATTGCGCTGCGTCCTAAACTGTTGATCGCGGATGAACCAACTACAGCTTTGGACGTGACGACGCAGGCGCAAATCCTCGAGCTTCTGAAGGGGTTGGTGACCGAATACGACATGGGGCTGTTGATGATCACCCATGATCTTGCGGTAGTCGCGGATATGGCCGACCAAATCGTTGTCATGCGCCATGGCGAAGTCGTCGAATCCGGGACCACTGACCACCTGCTACACCACATGCAACATCCATATACCCGTATGCTGTTCAAGGCTTCGGGGCATCAGGTATCCCTGCCCGAACTCGCGCAATCCCGCCCTTTGCTTGAAGTGACAAATGTCATTCGCGACTATCGTCTGCCCCGCAAGGGGCTGTTTGATACACCAGGGCACCACAGGGCCGTGGACCAAGTCAGCTTTACGCTCAATAGCGGAGAACGTCTGGGTCTAGTCGGCGAGTCTGGCTGTGGAAAATCGACCCTAACAAAGGCAATTCTTGGCCTAGAGGATGTTCAAGGTGGTGACATTCGTCTGGACGGCCAGCCCGTCTTTTCGGGCCACAAACCCAACCTCGCCGTGCGGCGCAAGATGCAGGTGGTCTTTCAGGACCCCTATGGCAGTTTCGATCCACGTCACCGCGTGGCCCGGCTGATCACTGAACCGTTCCATCTGCTCGATGCTCCTGTAATGGGGTCCGAGAGGCAGGACCGGATCGCTGAAATGCTGACAGCGGTGGGTCTCAGCCCGGATGACGCTGGTAAGTATATCCATGAATTCTCGGGCGGTCAGAGACAGCGCATCGCCATCGCCCGTGCCTTAATCATCCGGCCCGAACTGATCTTGTTTGACGAGGCTGTCTCGGCCCTTGATGTGTCGGTCCGGGCCCAGATCCTCGACCTTTTGGCCGAACTATGTGAGGCCTATGATCTGACTTATCTGTTCATCAGCCATGATCTGAGTGTCGTGCGCACCATTACCGATCGCGTTATGGTGATGCGAGCCGGAAAGATCGTCGAAGAAGGCGATACCGAAAGTGTCTTCTCTGACCCACAACACCAATACACAAAAGACCTGATTAATGCCGCGCCAGTGCTGCCAGACATTGGTCGGGATGTGGCGTGAACCACATATTAGAGCCGAATATAGGAGTATCTCATGTCCAGCCCCCTTTGGTTTGATCCAAGCCTGTGTCTGATCGGCGGCAATTGGGTGCCGCCAGCCTCAGAACAAACATTGCCTTTGATCAATCCTTCTGACGGTTCAGAGATCTGCCAGATCGCAAGGGGTGGCGCGCATGATGTTGATGCTGCGGTCAGGGCGGCTCAGACTGCGATTGACGGGGATTGGGGACGAAAGACTGCGCTGGAGCGAGGCCGTACCCTTACGCGTATGGGAAGGATGGTTTTGGAGCGTGTCGAGGACCTGGCCACGCTAGAGGCCATGGATGTCGGCAAGCCCCTGACGCAGGCACGCGCGGATGCGGTTGCGTTGGCACGGTATTGCGAATTCTATGGTGGGGCCGCGGACAAGGTCATGGGCGAGACCATCCCGTATCTGGATGGCTACACCGTCTATACTTTACGGGAACCGCACGGCGTGACGGGGCATATTGTGCCGTGGAACTATCCGATGCAGATCATTGGGCGGTCGGTTGGGGCTGCACTGGCGATGGGCAATGCCTGCGTTCTGAAACCTGCGGAAGAAGCTTGCCTGACCGCGCTGGCTTTTGCGCATCTGGCGCAAGAGGCCGGTTTACCCGCCGGTGCCCTGAACGTCGTACCCGGGTTGGGGGCTGAGGCGGGGGCGGCTTTGTCGGGCCATGCGGGCGTGCACCATGTCTCGTTCACCGGGTCAGTCGCTACTGGGGCGCTGGTGCAGCAGGCAGCGGGGCAAAACGTGGTTCCTGTGACGCTGGAGCTTGGGGGGAAGTCACCTCAACTGGTGTTTGACGATGCCGATCTGGATGCCGCTCTGCCGTTTCTGGTCAATGCGGGGGTTCAGAATGCCGGGCAAACCTGCTCTGCCTCGTCACGCATTTTGGTACAGCGCGGGGTTTATGATCAGGTCAAGCAACGTATGGCAGCGGCTTATGCAGATTTGACCGTTGGACCTGCGCAGGATGATCTGCGCGTTGGCCCGCTAATATCGGGCCGTCAAAAAGAGATCGTGTCGGGCTTTCTGGCCAAGGGCGCAGACCTGACTGTCGCAGGGCAAGGTCGGATAGTAGACGGTGCCCCGTCTGAGGGGGCCTATGTTGTACCGACGCTGTTTGCGGACGTTCCGCCCGATCACGGTCTGGCCAAGGATGAGATTTTCGGCCCGGTCCAGGTACTGATCCCATTCGACACGGAGGAAGACGCGATAAAGATCGCCAACAGCACCGAATACGGGTTGGTCGCCAGCATCTGGACCCGCGACGGGGCACGACAGATGCGGCTGGCAAAGCAACTTCGCTCAGGTCAGGTGTTCATCAACAACTACGGTGCAGGTGGCGGCGTAGAGCTACCCTTTGGTGGTGTCGGAAAATCCGGACACGGCCGCGAGAAAGGGTTTGAGGCCCTCTATGGGTTTTCACAATTGAAAACGGTCGCGGCTTACCATGGTTAGAGCCTAAACGATTACCTCGATTGCCTCTTGCGCCCCGACGCCGAACACTCGTTTGTAGCGTTCGATCTGATCTTTCGGACCCATCGCCTTTTCCGGGTTGTCCGACAGTTTCACGGTCGGCTGGCCGTTGGCGGACACAGCCTTGCAAACCAGTGAGAACGGCGCCAACGCGTCGTTTGGAACGAGTCCGCGGAAGTCGTTGGTCAGCAAAGTGCCCCACCCGAACGAGACTTTAGTTCTGTGGGCGAATTGAGTGTGCAGTTCCCGAATTTTGTCGACATCCAGACCATCCGAGAAAATCACACGCTTTTCCAGGGGGTCTTCTCCTCGAGACTGCCACCACTTGATAGCGGTTTCCGCGCCTGTTGCGGGATCACCGCTGTCGATGCGAATGCCGGTCCATCCGGCCAGCCAATCGGGTGCGCGATCCAGAAAGCCCTGCGTGCCATAGGTGTCCGGCAGAATGATGCGCAGATTGCCGTCATGTTCTTCGTGCCAGTCGCTCAGCACGTCATAAGGCGCTTGCGCCAGTTCGGCATCGTCTTTGGCAAGGGCACTGTAGACCATCGGCAGTTCATGCGCGTTGGTGCCGATGGCCTCAACTTCGCGCCGCATGGCGATCAGACAGTTAGATGTACCAGTAAAGGACGGTCCCAGACCCTCGATCATGGCCTGCACGCACCAATCCTGCCAAAGAAAGCTGTGTCGACGCCGGGTTCCGAAGTCAGCGATCCCAAGCCCGTCAATATCCCGCAGTTGCTCGATCTTCTTCCAAACGCGGGTCATGGCCTGGGCATATAGCACTTGCAGCTCGAACCGCCGCATGTTGTTCAGCACCGCGCGCGAGCGCAGTTCCATCAGAACCGCAAGCGCTGGGATTTCCCACAGCATGACCTCGTGCCATTTGCCCTCAAAGGTCAGCTCGTACTGATCGCCCTTCCGTTCCAGGTGATAGGGCGGCAGGCGCATGTTTTCGAACCATTCCATGAAATCCGAACGGAACATCTGGCGTTTGCCGTAGAATGTATTGCCTCGTAGCCACGTGCTTTCGCCCCGGCTGAGGCTAAGCGACCGGATATGATCCAATTGCTCGCGCAACTCGCCTTCATCAATAAGTTTGGCCAATGGGATGTGATTCGACCGGTTGATCAGCGAAAAAGCCACATCCGTTTGGGGCTTATTTCGAAACACTGACTGGCACATCAGCAGTTTGTAGAAGTCCGTGTCGATCAAAGACCGCACAATCGGGTCAATCTTCCATTTATGATTGTACACGCGTGTCGCAATATCGACCATGGGGAACTCCTGCGATTTCCGTTGTTAGATCAATCGGTGCGTGGAATGGCAAGAGTCGCTAGAATGATGACAATGACAAGGTCAGGTCACATTGCGAGCATATTGTGTGATCTTTTCACAGTTTAGTGAAAAGAGAGGGATGGTTGAACGAGGTTAGTTTGGTGAATGGTTCTCGAGTACGATTTTGACATTGTTGTTAACGAAGAATTGGAAGATGACGCCGGTTCTGAGCGATTGGACATGTCCGTCGCGCGTGCCCGATTCCGTAAAGTGAAAACGGCTGACGCGCTCAGGGCGGCGTCACCTAAGATTCGCAAGATTTTCCAAAATGCTGGGTTCGATCTGGATGCAACCGACAGTGGCATGTCGCACGGGTATTTCGCCGGTGGAGATGTGGCCGAACGCGAACGGATTTTGCGCGCGTTGTTCACTAATATTCGGACAGCTGGGATCAGGGGCGAATATTGCGGCGAGTTCGATTTTCATCAATTCCTGTATGATGTAAAGACCGCGAAGCCGCGCGTCGGTCAACGCCGACAAGTTGCCGATTGGACGCCGAATCCACGCTATAAATCACCCGCGACACCGGAGCGGCGCTCGATCCACGGACGGATTGGCTTTGCTCTGGGTCTGGCGGTGATTTTGTTTGCCGTTCTCAGATATCTCGCTGCTGCCGGGGCAACACCTTAGGCGAGCGTCACACCAGCCGCTCGCATGGCCGTTTCTGCGGCCGCCAGCGACCCATCGAGGTCAATCGCCCGACATGCGTCCATTCGGACCGTGACGTCAAAACCCAGCCGGGCCGCGTCAACGGCTGAAAAATGAACACAGAAATCTGTGGCCAGCCCAACCAGGGTCAGTTTGGTGATGCCACGTGATTTCAAGTAACCTTCCAAGCCGGTCGGAGTCTTTTGGTCGTTCTCGAAAAATGCGGAATAGCTATCGATGCTGCGCCGAAAGCCTTTGCGAATGACAAGGTCAGCATGGGTATTCAGATCCGGATGGAATTCCGCACCGTCGGTGCCCTGCACACAGTGATCCGGCCACAAGACCTGCGGCCCATAATGCATTTCGGTCATGTCCAAGAGGGCTTTGCCGTCGTGCTCGCTGGCAAAGGACGAATGTCCCGCCGGGTGCCAATCCTGCGTCAGGATCACGGCGTCGAACTCTGCCATTATAGCGTTGATGGGGTCCACGATCTCGTGACCTCCGGGCACCGCCAGCGCACCACCGGGGCAGAAATCGTTCTGAACGTCGATTACAATTAGGGCATGGGCCATCGGGAATCTCCTCGCATTGTCCTATCGGTAGGGGGCAGGGCGGGGGGCGTCAATCCGGTCTCTTGCGACTCTTGTCCAGCAGGTTTAGACCGCGCGCATGTATACGATCGCTGCTCTCTATCACTTCACCCGTTTTTCGGATCACGTGTCCCTGCGCGACCCGCTGCTGGACCTATGCCGCGCGCAATCAGTCAAGGGCACCTTGTTGCTGGCTGCCGAGGGGATCAACGGAACCATCGCCGGCCCGCGTAGTGGGATCGATGTGGTGCTGGCCCACATCAAGGCTCTGCCCGGTTGTGCGGATCTTGAGTGGAAAGAGGCCACATCCGATCATCCGCCCTTTGGCAAAATGAAGGTGCGTCTGAAAAAAGAGATCGTGACCATGGGCCAGCCGGACGTCGATCCGCGTGCCCGTGTCGGCAATTATGTCGAGCCCGAGGACTGGAACGATCTGATCCGGTCTGACGATGTGGTCGTGATCGACACACGCAATGACTACGAGGTGGCGATTGGTACGTTTGAGGGCGCAGTAGACCCTGAAACAGCCAGTTTCCGTGATTTCCCGGCCTGGTGGGAAGAAAACAAAGACCGCTTTCACAACAAGCGGGTCGCCATGTTCTGCACCGGCGGTATCCGTTGTGAGAAATCCACCAATTACCTGCTGGGGCAGGGGGTCGAGGATGTGTACCACCTGAAAGGCGGCATCCTGCGGTATCTCGAAGAGATGCCCGCCGATGACAGCACCTGGCAGGGCGAGTGCTTTGTGTTCGACAATCGCGTGTCGGTTGGACATGGGTTGGTCGAAGGACCGCACAACCTGTGCCACGGCTGCCGCCGCCCGATTCTGCCCGAGGATATGAAGCGCGCGGAATACGAGCACGGCGTGTCCTGCCATCGGTGCATCAATGAGACTTCGGATGCGGACAAGACGCGTTTCAGGGAACGTCAGAAACAGATCCTGTTGTCGCGTCAGCGCGGGCAAGAGCACCTGGGCGCTGAATGACAGGTGAATGATTAAGGTTGCGGGTACAGGCCGGAACCCTGATGATCGCGGAGATACCTAGGCCATCGGAAGTTTTATGCACCGCGAACCTACAACACTGGAAGAGTGGAAATCGACGCTTATCGCAGCGGTTGGACTGGTTATTGCCAGTTTTTTCGCGTGGTATGGTCTGTCGCGCCTGAGTGAGGCGGCCGCAGGCGAAACCATTGGTACTATTGTGTCGGTCTGCCTGGTGGTTTGGGTCGCATCGCAATCCTGGTACTACATGACACAGGTGAAACTGCCGCATCGACGCTTGTTTCTGATGGGTGTGTCCTTCATTCAGGTCGTGCCGTTCTTGTTCGCGGCGGCGTATGGCGCTTTCGGCTACGCCGACAATTGCGTGGTCGGTGCAGATGCTCCAGCCGATTTCCTGTATTTTTCATACGTCACCTTCACCACTGTGGGATATGGCGACATGATCCCAACAGGTTTATGTCGCGGGCTGGCCGTCGCTGAGGCTGTTACCGGCTACATCCTCTTGGGTATGTTTGTTGCTGCTACGGTTGCGCTCTATACCCGCCACCATAAACATTAGACGGCCACTATTTGTTCTGATCAATCCAGCGGGACATCATCTGTCTGTCGCGGAAACACTCGGACGGGATAGGCCTGCGCTTGCTACGGGAAATGCGTTCAGCAAAGGCAACCTGCTTGCCGGATGGATAGTCCGCAAAGCGCGAAGGGTCGATTGGTTTGTGCGCCGAAATCCAGGCAGACATCGACTTGCGATCCCGTTGTGCCTCGACCGGGATTTCCAAGGCCGACTGCTGGGCAATTGCACGAGCGTATCGCATTTGCCGGTCTGTGACGGGCAACAGGTGATAGTCGTTCGATGGGCCATCCATGGCCGGGTTGCGGGAGTGGTAAGACATCGGATTGTTCCTCTGACTATGTAGAACATAAATGGAACATTAAGCTTATTATTCAAGAGGGAGCCGATTCACATCAGCGGGAGTCCGCCGTGAATTGCTTTTATTGACTGGTCAATCAATAAAATATAAACGCGAAAGAAAGGACTTCTGAGAAGGAAATCGGCATGAAGTTTCAGCCCAAAGCGAGCCATTTCATCAACGGCGCATATGTTGAAGATACCAACGGCGCCCCTATCGACGTGATCTACCCGGCCACCGGTGAAATCATCGCCCGGCTGCACTCTGCCACGCCGGAAATTATGAATCAGGCTCTAACAAGCGCTAAAAACGCTCAGGCAGAGTGGGCGGCAATGTCCGGGACCGAGCGTGGGCGCATCCTGAGACGGGCATCTGACATCATGCGTGACCGCAATCGCGCGCTTTCGATCCTCGAAACCCACGACACCGGTAAACCCTTGCAGGAAACCTTGGTGGCCGACGCCACATCAGGTGCGGACGCGCTGGAGTACTTTGGGGGGCTGGCTGCGTCACTGACGGGTGAGCATATCCCGCTGGGCGGCGGAGACTTTGTCTACACCGTCCGCGAGGCGCTGGGCGTTTGCGTCGGTATCGGCGCATGGAACTACCCGACACAGATCGCTTGCTGGAAAGGGGCCCCGGCACTGGCCTGTGGCAACACGATGGTCTTCAAGCCGTCCGAGACCACGCCCCTGTCGGCGCTGCAGGTGGCCGAGATCTTGATCGAGGCGGGCGCGCCTAAGGGCGTCTATAACGTGGTTCAGGGCTATGGCGATGTTGGCGCATCGCTTGTGACGGATCCGCGCGTGGCCAAGGTTTCGCTAACCGGGTCCGTGCCGACCGGTCGCAAGGTCTATGCCGCGGCCGCCGACGGCATGAAGCACGTGACGATGGAACTGGGCGGCAAGTCCCCGATGATTGTGTTCGATGACGCGGATATTGAAAACGCCGTGTCCGGTGCGATCCTGGGCAACTTCTATTCCTCGGGTCAGGTCTGTTCGAACGGCACCCGTGTCTTTGTGCAGAAAGGCGTCAAAGAGGCATTCCTCAAGCGCCTCTCTGAACGTTTGGCGACTGCAAAAATCGGTGATCCGCTGGATGAGGACGTCAACTTTGGCCCGATGGTCAGTGAAAATCAGATGAACATCGCGCTGAGCTATGTTGAAAAGGGCAAAGCCGAAGGTGCACGTCTGGTATTTGGTGGTGAGCGGATCGACGGTGACGGCTTCTACATGCAGCCCACTGTGTTTGCGGATGTGGCGGACGATATGGCCATCGCGCGCGAGGAAATCTTCGGCCCGGTGATGTCCGTGCTGGATTTTGATACCGAAGAAGAGGTGTTGGCCCGCGCCAACGACACCGAGTTTGGTCTGGCCGCCGGTGTCTTCACCAACAACCTGACGCGCGCGCACCGCATCGTGGCCGGGTTCGAGGCGGGCACCTGCTATATCAACACCTATAATCTGGCTCCGGTCGAGGCCCCGTTCGGTGGATCCAAAATGTCGGGTGTCGGGCGCGAAAACTCGAAACTGGCGATCAATCACTTCAGCGAGATGAAGACAGTCTATGTTTCGATGAACGACGTCGAAGCGCCTTACTAATCAAAACCGGCCAATCAAGATCTGTTCCCGACATTTCGCGTCGGGAACAGAGCATAAGCCACATACGACATGTGGCTGACTTCCTCCAAAGGGAGCCGTTTTCGGTTCCGTCGGTGGGAGATCAAGTTCATGAAAACGCATGCACAGGCCGTAGTCATCGGCGGAGGATTGGCTGGCTGTTCGATCCTGTACCATTTGGCCAAGCTTGGTTGGCGGGACGTTGTCCTGCTTGAACGGGATGAACTGACCAGCGGATCAACCTGGCACGCAGCGGCCAATATCCACGGGCTGCACGACAATAACAATATCACCCGCATCCAGCATTACACGATGAACTTGTATAAAGAGCTGGAGCAGGAAACCGGCCAGAGCTGCGGAGTGTTCCAGCCCGGTTCCCTCTATCTGGCGCAGACAGAAGAGCGCGAGCACCAGTTGCGTTTGCAAGAGGCCAAGGCTCGATTCTATGGGCTGAATTTCCACGAGGTAAGCCGGGAGCAGGCGAAGGAACTGCACCCTCTGGCACAATTCGACGATATCCGCTGCATCATGTACGAACCTGACGGCGGAAACGTCGATCCCTCAGGCGTACCGCATGCTTATGCTGCGGGCGCGCGCGCGATGGGCGCGACGATTGAGCGGTTTTGCCCAGTATTAGGCACCGAACAACAGCCCGATGGGTCCTGGATCGTGCGCACGGAAAAGGGTGACATCCATACTCAGTGGGTGGTGAATGCCGCAGGGCTTTGGGGGCGTGAAGTGGCGGCGCTGGCTGGACTGACGCTGCCGTTGCAGCCAACCGAACACCAGTATTTCGTAACCGAATCCATCGACGAAGTCGCCAATCTGGGCCGCCGCCTGCCCTCGATTGCGGATCGGGATGGCGAGTACTATTTCCGGCAGGAAGGCAACGGGCTGCTGATAGGTGCCTATGAGAAGGACATGAAGTTCTGGGCCGAAGACGGTACGCCGCTGGACTTCGCCCATGATCTGTTCCCCGACGATCTGGACCGGATTATGGACAACGTGATCCGCGCAACCGAGCGTGTGCCCGCCGCGGCGACGGCTGGCGTGAAACGGGTGATCAACGGGCCTATGATCTGGTCCCCGGACAGTTCCGCCCTTTGGGGCCCGGTGCCGGAATTGAAGAACTATTTCCTCTGTGGGGGCCTGATCCCTGGCTTCTCGCAATCGGGCGGGCTGGGGTTGCTGGCGGCGCAGTGGATGATCGAGGGTGAGCCTCAATACGACATGTTCGCATGGGACCTAGCCCGATTTGGCGACTGGGCGGACAAGAAATTCACCAAGGCGCGGGTTGAGGACCAGTATACTCACCGTTTCGCCATCCATTTCCCAAACGAGGAACGCAGCGCTGGCCGCCCGGCCCGCGTGCGCCCGGCGTATGAGATGCAAAAAGACATGGGCTGCGTCTTTGGTCTGAACTGCGGCTGGGAGCATCCGCTGTGGTTTGCCGATCAGCCCGACACGGAAGAAACGATCGGCTTTACCCGCCAGAACTGGTGGGACCCGGTGGGCCGCGAGGTGAAAATGCTGCGCGAGAGCGTCGGCGTGATCGACATTTCGAACTTCGCCAACTACGTCATCAAGGGGCCGGGTGCCAATGAGTGGCTGGACAAGCTGGTTGCCAACCGGGTGCCGACCGTGGTCGGGCGGTCCTGCCTCACGCCGCTGATCTCGGTGCGCGGGGGTGTGGCCGGCGACTTTACCATCACCAAGGTGGCCGAGGACGAATACATGATGATCGGCTCGGGTATGGCCGAGCGCTATCATCAGCGGTTCTTCAACATGATCGACCTGCCCGAAGGCACCACGTTCGAGGTGGCGACGGACCGGATTGCGGGCTTCAACGTCGCAGGGCCCAAATCGCGTGACCTGCTGCAGCGGCTGACCAATGCGGATTTGACGAACGAGGAGTTCCGCTTCATGCGCTCGGCTACGATCGAGGTGGCCGGCGTCACCTGCCTTGCCATCCGCGTCAGCTTTACCGGCGATCTGGGGTGGGAGTTGCACTGCGCGGAAGAAGATCAGATCATGCTCTATTCGGCGCTTATTAAGACTGCGAACGAGTGCGACGGTGGTCCAGTGGGCGGCCGCGCGTTGGGATCACTGCGGATCGAGAAGGGCTATGGCTCCTGGGGCCGCGAGTATTCTCAGGAATACTGGCCGCAGGAGGTCGGGCTGGCAGGTCTGATCAAGCTGGACAAGGACTTCCTGCACAAAGACGCCTATGTCCAGATCAAGGACAACGCCGCGCGCGAGGTTCTGTCGATTTTTGAGGTCGAGGCGACGGATGCCGACGCGTCCGGTGGCGAACCTATCTTTACACCAGATGGCGCACCGGTCGGACGTGTGACGTCAGGGGCCTATGGCTATTCAGTCGGCAAGTCCCTGGCCATCGGCTATGCGAATCCGGCGGTCGTACAGCCGGGGGAAATGGTGGAAATCTTCATCCTCGGTAAACCGCATAAAGCCAGAGTTTTGGTCGAACCGCCCTTTGATCCATCGGGGCACAAGCTGCGCGATGTCCAACCCAAGGTGATGGAGGCAGCCAAATGACCGGCACGCTTGATCGGGTCACGGATTTTGCCCTGAACCTTTCAGCGCACGAGATGCCTGACGGCGCGAAAGAGGCCGCCGCCCTGATGATGCTCGACACAATGGGCATACTGATCGCCTCTGGCCCGATGGAGGCCGGCGTGATCGCGCGCGATACTGCCGCGCTACTCTACGCAAGCACTGATGCGGCATTCAGCGTTCCGATGATGTTTGATGGCCGCCCCATCAGCATGGCGGGCGCTGCCTACGCAGCAGCCACACAAACCGACAATTTGGACGGGCATGACGGCTACAACCCGACTAAGGGGCATATCGGTGTCGTCGTCCTGCCTGCGTTGGTTTCACTTGGTGCGCATTGCCCTGACTTGTCCGGTCCCGAAGCCCTGGCTGCCGTCGTCACAGGATATGAAATTGCGGGGCGTGCGGGGCTGTCGCTGCACGCATCGGTCAGCGATTATCACACGTCCGGCGCGTGGAACGCACTGGGTGTGGTGGCCATGGCCGCGCGCATGCGCAAGCATACGCCCGACCAGTTTCGACAAGCATTGGGAATCGCGGAATACCACGGCCCCCGAAGCCAGATGATGCGCGAGATTGCGAATCCGACGATGCTGCATGATGGATCGGGTTGGGGCGCGATGGTTGGCATATCATCTGCGATTCTGGCCGAACGTGGTTTCACGGGCGCCCCGGCCATCACAATCGAAGATGCTGATGTTGCGTCGTTTTGGGATGATTTAGGTCAGTTCTGGCAGGTCGAACACCAATACGTAAAACCTTATCCGATATGTCGCTGGGCTCATGCGGCAATTGATTGCGTTCGGGCTGTGATGATGGAGAATGACCTAGCCCACGACCAGATCCGATCCATCCATATCAACAGTTTTCAAGAAGCGGCCTGCCTGTATGGCGGGATGCCTGATACCACGTCTCAGGCCCAATATTCTCTGCCTTTTGCTGTGGCGGTTCAGGCGATCCATGGCCGGATAGGGGTCGAACATATCTCGGGTGCGGGTCTGTCTGATCCGGCGGCGGCAGAGTTGGTGTCGCGTATTCACGTTCTGGAAGATGCACGCCACAGTGCACGCTTCCCGCAAGGGCGGTGGGCCGATGTCACCTTGAAATCGACCGATGGGCGTGTGTTCGAATCCGGCGACACTCACGCGCGCGGCGGGCCGGAGGCCCCGCTCAGCAGAGGAGATGTGATCGCCAAGTACACCGAGTTTGCCGCGCCAATTGTCGGTTCAGACCGCGCCGACGCGATCCGCGCGGCCATATTGGGTTGGGTCGAGCCTACATCCAGATTGTCGGACCTGATGCCGTTGGTCTTTGATCCGTAAAAGCGGCCGATGCGGGCTGCGGGCCGACGCTCAGTGGGCACCTATTGAAAGACAAACCGTGAATGCAGGTGGCGCCGACCTAATCCGCTATTGGTCCACTTTCGCAAACAAATCCAGAATGTGCTGGCGTGTTTTTGCGCTGTCATCCAACAAGCCCTTCGCGTCAGCTAAGGGTTTGTCCTGCATTCGTATTGGCGGCACGGACAGGAGCCGCGTTGTTTGCTGAACTGCGAGGAACTTTGTGTCGCGTTCGTGCGCGACTGTTTCCGGATGATCGGCCAACCAAAAGAACCGATCGGCTTTTCCATCCTCACCCACAGTACGCAAAAGCTGACCAGCTGCCACGTAATCATCCGTCATCTGCAATGCTTGCCCTCGCAAAAGCTGGGCCGCGTCTGATGGATCGTCGACCAGTTCCAACATCGCTTGATGTGGTCGGCGTTGCAGTAAGGCGGCGCGCGCACGTAACCGTGCCCTTTCTGCGCGCCGGGCCTTGTCCTGTGACCGACTGGCCAGTTCCAGCGCCGCGTCCGCAAAACCTAGGGTGACCAAGCGCTCAGCCAATCCCACGCTTGTGTCTGTGAATAGCTCCAGTTTCTGCTCGGGCGTCAGGGTCACCACAAGCCTTAGAAATGTCGCGTCGTCGGCGCGTTCGGTCAGGATTTGGGCGACGCGGTTCAACGTTTCGATGGCATTGGCCTGTGTATCTTGGGCGCTCAGAAGATCCATCGCCATGTCGAACTCATGGCTTAAGCTTAACGCAACGATCTGTGTTTGCAGCATGCGCGGCCCGATTTCAGACCGGCGAAACTCCACGACGTAAGAGGCCGCAAGATCAAGTTCTTGCGGAGATATTGCCCCACGTTCCGACCATCGCTTGTCGACCAGTCGCGCAAGCGCAAGCGGTGCCTCCAACTCTGCACTCGACGCGGCGATGATCTCGTTCAACAGAGCTTCTGACTTCGGGCCGTCGCCTTCGGCAGCCGCGACCTTGGCCTTGGCTTGGGACGTATCGGCGCTGTCCTCAGTCGCAACGCGGTCGACTGCGCGCAACACGCGCCTTGCTGGTTCAAGTTTCCCAGCATCTGTCAGAATTTCCGCCAATGTCGGCCCAACATGACGGCGCAGATGGGCGGGCAAGCGCGCAAAAGACTGTTCGATCGATTGCAAATGGGCCTCTTCCTGCAGCACTCCTTCGATCAAAAGAGCCCAAAGTGCGGCGTCGCTTTCACACCGCTGAAGACTGGTAAATGGGTTCGGATGGGACGGCTGTCCGCCATCAAGGTACCGGGCTATAGAGGCAACCCGATCTGTGTCCGGCGAATGCTGCCCAAGCAATTCAAGCGTCCGAATAGCCTCTGCGCCGAACCCGGAATAGGCGTATAGCTGCGCAAGCTTCAGCGCTTTTTCTTCGTCAAGACGATCGAATTCTTTGAACAGGGCGGCGCGCAACGAAGCCACCTGTTCCGGAAAGGGAGTTGCCCCAGACCAACGGTCAAACCCAAGCTCAGCGCTTGAGATGCAGGGTGGGCGTTGTTCAAGCTGCGGCAGGGATGGTCCTAAAAGTTCATTCAAGCCGTCCAGAACGGATGTCACATGAATATTGGCATTAAGGTCTGAGGGGCTAAAGGGATCGTTCTTGGGGACTGACAGCCTTGGTCCAACCGGAGCAAGCCTCAAATCAACGACTTCCCGGTCAGATCCGCGCAGCAGCAGGGTAGAGAGCTGTTCTTCAAAGCGCTGTGCGTTCAGGTTTAGCAGTGGCAATTCGAGACTCTGCAAATTTTGCCCAACCAACGGGTCTTTCTCTTTGGACGCTTTGGGCAAAACAGGCGACGGTATATCAGCGCTGATTTGGGGCAGCGCCGAGCCTGGTGCAATATCCACCACGATCATCGTGCCCTTGAACAGAAAGGCATTGGCAACACAGTCGCAACCAAATTGCATATCCAGCGCGGCACCCGGCTCTGACTGAGAGATCGCGGCCAAGCGGTTTTGCGTCAGACGCTGGAACACGGCTGCTGTGTCAAAGTTCACCTTTTCCAGTTTGACACTCAGACGCGCACCATTTTTCTTGTGCGACAGCGCCCATTTAGTGCCCGGCGGAACCTGTGCGACCAGCCGCGTATACCCTTCATGTTCGCCCGAGCGCACCTGCACATCTTGTGCTTGAACTTGCGCTGCCGCGGCGGTTAGCGCCAAAGCAAGTAAAACTGTCCGGATCATGCCGCTGCCTGTTTGAGTTCCTTCAACGCATCTTCCAGCTCAGAAAATGCTGGGCGGTTATGCGTCGGCGTGTTCTGGCGGCCAACTTCAATGCACATGGCTGCGTTGTGGTTGTGCAGGTTGGCGACCAGAACCTCTTTGATCAACTGGTAAAAATGGTTGTCCTCTTCGACTACCGCTTTCAGCTTGCCAGCGAACGGGCCAACCAGGCCATAGGCGAGAAACACGCCCAGGAACGTCCCGACCAAAGCGCCTCCGATCAGTTTGCCCAGTACTTCGGGCGGCTGGTCGATAGACCCCATCGTTTTGATTACGCCCAAAACGGCGGCCACGATCCCAAGTGCGGGCAAACCATCGGCGACGGTTTGTAACGCGTGGCTGGAATGCATGGCGTGGTAAAAATTGGTCTCCATCCGTTTTTCCAGCACTTCTTCAACTTGATGTGGATCGTCGTAATTCATCGACGCGGATCGCATCGTGTCGCAGATCAGATCGACAGCTTCCTTGTCCTTCTGAATCTTCGGATAGGCTGAGAATAGGGTCGAGTTCTCGGGGTCTTCGATATGCTGTTCCACCTCGACCGGGGTGGCCTTGGCAATGCGGATCAGAGAAAATAAAAGGCACAGCAGATCGCGGTAATCTTCGGGTTTCCATTTGGGGCCCTTGAACACTTTACCCATGTCCTTGATCGTATGTTTGACGGCGCTCAAGTCGTTGCTGATCATGAATGCGCCAACGGCGGCGCCGCCGATCATCATCATCTCGAACGGGAGCGATTTCAAAATGATCGTCATCTTGCCACCGGCGGCAAGATATCCACCAAACACCATGGCGAAAATGACGACGATTCCGATGATTCCGATCATGGGTGGTCTCCTGCAAAGTCAGATGCGGGGGTAAAAAACATGTGCGCTACTCCTGCGGAGCCGCAGCATTGCGACCGGCCATGATCACGCTGATCGTATAGGCGGCTTCGGGGTTGAGACCGGCCAGAACACCTGCGGCGGAATCAGGCGGCATCCGCGACAGAAAGCCAGCCGCAAAGCCGGGGTCCATGGTTTCGAACAGGGCGGCTGCGTCCTTGGGTTTCATGCTCTGATACACATCCGTCAGGCGCGTCAGATCGGTCTCGGCGGCTTTTTCGGCTAAGGCCAGTGTCTGTCGCAGCGATTCTTCTGCCTCCTGCAAGGCAGCCAGGCGCGTTTCAATCGCCTGATCCGCGATATCCAGCGCCTTTTCTTTGTCTTGTAACGCGGCCTCTCGTTTCTTGAGCGCGTCTTCGCGGCGTAGCAATTCAGTCAACAATTCTTGCGCACCGGGCTGTTCGGCTTGGCTGCTCCTCGCCAGCGATGGGGCGGGATCGGATCCTTTAGCCAGCGCGGGCCCGGCCTCGAATCCTATTCTGATCGCGGCGGAACCGATCATAAGCATCGCGATCACCGCAAGAACGCCGCCTTTGGGACGGTTTTCTGCCCGCTTCCGCCTCATGTCGTGGCCTCGCTGCGGCTGTGACGCAGGAACATCAAGCCACCCGGACGTTTGACCTGAGTCTCGGCTGGCGCGTCTTCTTCAATGACGGGCACTGAGTTGGCTTGGGACTGTTCTTCAGAAACAACCGGCTCAGGCTCTGGTGTAGGGATCTCGGTTGCCTCTTCATCGTCCGGCACGACGTCATGCATCGAGGCCATCATCAACTCAAGCCGCTGCGCCACTGTTTCGGCGCGCTCGGTCAGTTCCTTAAGAACGACGCCAGACTGATCCGAGGCTTCCCGCGCGGCCTCCAGTGACTTTTTCAACTCTTCCGCTTGCGAAGACAGCACGGCCACCGCACCACCGACGCCTTTTTCAAGGTCGGTAAAGCGTTTCAACCGCTTGGACAGGACGAAACAATAAAGACCCGCACCTATGGCACCTGCGACCAGCAAAATATCTGCAATCAGCTCCAACTTCGCCTCCTAGTTCAGTACGAATTCCATGACGAGAACATCGCGAACGCGGCCTTCGCCGACGACGATTTCGATACGCCGCAACAGGTGTCCTCGGATGCGCATGAGCGCGAGCGAATCCTCAAGATCAGAAACCTCAATCGCGCGTAGATATCCGTTCAGCACGTCCATGATTCGCGGTTTCATCTTTTCCACATCCGCCATGTACGGCGCGTTCACCTCGAGCTGGACATGAAACTTCAGATGTCGCGAATCGCTGGTGTTTACCGAAACGACGACCGGAGTTAGGTCAACGAATCCAACCTTTGGCAGAGCCTTGGCAGGCCTGCTTTTCTCTGTTTCTTCGGTGTTCTGCACGACGGGTTTTCGCCTATCGGCAACAGGCCGGTGGTGGTCAGGAAATACCCGCCCGCAGCACCGGCTATCGCCAGAATCGCGCCTACTATCATTCCCTTTTTCCCAGATTTTTCCGGAACTTCTGCCTGTTCTGCAGTCGCGTCGGTCATGACGTCCTCATTTCTACAATCTGCAATCGTCATAACCCGACAGGGACTAACCGATTGTTAAGGGCAATCATCCAAACAAGGGATGCGTCGCACAGAATGTCGGCGAGTCGGAGGTGATCGTGCAGCAGATCGGAACTGTCTGGGCAAGTTTGGACAGGCGTAAACAAATCATTGTCGCGGGTGCAGTCGTGCTGATGTTTCTGGGGATCCTGGCGATGTCGCGTCTGGTGACAACACCGTCGATGACCCTGCTTTACGCCGGTTTAGAAAGCGGCGCTGCAGGGGATATTGTCCGTTCATTGGATCAGCGCGGTGTGCAGTATGAGATTCGCGGCGGCTCCATTTATGTGCCGGGATCACAACGGGATGAGCTGCGCTTGACGCTGGCCAGCGAAGGTCTGCCGGCAACCGGAAACCGGGGCTACGAGCTGCTGGATTCGCTCAGCGGGTTTGGCACAACTTCGCAGATGTTCGACGCCGCCTATTGGCGCGCAAAAGAAGGAGAGTTGGCCAGAACCATTGTCGGCAGCCCCCATATCAGCCAGGCACGTGTGCATATTGCCAACGGTTCAGCCAATCCGTTCCAGCGCAGTGTTGCACCAACCGCATCGATCTATCTGGTCGCGTCGGGCACGGACATCACGTCGGATCAGGCAAAGGCGATCCGGTTTCTTGTGTCGTCCGCAGTCAGCGGACTGGCGCCCGAGAACGTCACCGTCATCGGTTCGAATGGCGCAGTGATCGGGGCACAGGACAACCCGGTGTCCGCAGATACCGCTGACGATAAATCGCGCCAGCTGCGCGAACGGGTTCTACGTCTGGTCGAAGCCCGGGTCGGAGCTGGAAATGCTGTCGTCGAGGTAAGTGTCGATACGGTCACCAAGACAGAATCAATCCGCGAACGGCGTTTCGATCCCAATGGACGTGTGGCCATCAGCACCGATGTCGAAGAGCGTTCGGACAGTGCCCGCAACCAATCCGGGGATGTGACGGTTGCGTCAAACCTGCCAGATGGCGATGGCGCGGGCGGGGACGAATCCAATTCAAACGCAACCCAGACCCGAGAACGGGTCAACTACGAGGTTTCCGAAACCGAGCTAGAGGTTCACAACGGTCCAGGCGCGATCAAGCGACTCACGGTTGCTGTTTTGGTAAACGGAACGCGATCCGAGGACGCAAACGGCAGTGAAACATTCACGCCGATGCCGCAGGCCGAGATGGATGCACTGCAAGAGCTTGTGGCCTCGGCAGTGGGCTATGATGCCGAGCGGGGCGACGTTATTACGCTGAAATCGCTGGATCTGCCGGCGGTCGAGCCGCAGGGCAGTCTGGCAACCGCCTCGCTGTGGCAGAAGGTGCATTTCGACGCGACGTCGCTGATTCAGTTGGCCGTATTGGCGCTGGTTTCCCTGGTACTTGGGGTGTTTGTCATCCGCCCCATACTGACCCAACCAGCGACTGCTCCGGCGCTGTTGCCCGCAGGTACAGCACAGGAACCTGACGCATACCTGACCGGCGAAATTGCGACGGATGAGGGCGGCCAATTCACCACCTTGCCGGGGCAGGCGCCCACTGGGAACGTTCCGGCGCTTGCGACTGATGCCGGGGCGGACCCGGTGGATCGGCTCAGGGCGATGATCGGCGACAAGCAGGAAGAAACGGTCGAAATCCTGCGCAGCTGGCTGGAAGAAGGTGAGGAGCGTGTGTGATGTCGATTGCCCATCTTCTTGAAGATTTTACTTTACAGGCCGGCGGCGGACAGCTGCACGTACTGGATGAGGACGCGTTAGAGGAACAAAGGCTGGCCTCGTTCGAGCAAGGCTATAGCGCCGGCTGGGAAGACGCGGTCCAGGCGCAGGAGCAAAGCCGGGGGCAGGTTTCGACCGAATTGGCCAAATCGCTCGAAGATATGTCTTTTACCTACCATGAAGCGGTTAACCGGATGGCCCTGTCGCTGGAACCAATGTTTCAGAGCCTGACACAGCTGGTTTTGCCTGAAATGCTAGACCGAGGGTTTGCCGTTCGGCTTGTCGAGCAGCTCACCGATATGGCGCGCGAGCAAATCGGGCAGCCCAAGCAAATCTTCGTACCCTCAGATCGTGTGAACGAGGTGGAGGACCTGATCCCCGCCGAACTATCATCGCCTGTGCAGGTGATCGAAGACCCGACGCTTGAGGCAGGACAAGCGCGGCTCAAGGTCGGGATTTCCCAGCGCGAGGTGGATTGCAGCGGTTTGCTTGCTGCAATCGATCAAGCCTTTCAGGCGTATGTTTCTCAGGCAAAAGAGGCAGTGACCAATGAGTGATCCGCAAACCCCGAAATCCGAGAAGCCCAACCCGTTTGAGGCCGTTCCGATTGAAGTCACCGTATCGGTTGGCCGGGCGCGCCCTTTGATCCGTGATCTGCTGAACATGGGGGAAAACGCCGTGCTGATGCTGGACAAACGCATCGAGGATCCGGTTGACCTGTATGTCGGCGACCAGCGTGTCGCACGCGGTCTGCTAGAGGAGATGGAGGGCGAGCACGCCGGTCAGCTGGCCGTGCGACTGACTGAAATCGCGGATCTGCAAAACGGGATCGGCTGATGGGCCGATTTCTAATTCTGGCGGTCGCGTTTGCGGTTCTGACCCCGTCTTTGGCAACGGCGCAGGAGTTATCTGTTTCGCTGGGCGAGGGGGGTTCGATATCTGCGCGAACGATTCAGTTGATCCTATTGATCACCGTGCTCAGCCTGGCTCCGGGACTGGCGATCATGATCACCTGTTTTCCGTTTCTGATCACCGTTTTGGCGATCCTGCGCCAGGGTATCGGGTTGCAGCAATCTCCTCCCAATATGCTGATTGTCAGTCTGGCGCTGTTTCTGACCTATTTCATCATGGAGCCGGTCTTTTCCGAAGCCTGGACAACAGGAATTCGGCCGTTGGTCGATGAAACTATGGAGGTCGAGCCTGCATTGGAGCGTGCATTACAGCCGTTTCGCGGTTTCATGGCTGCGCGATTGGACCCCGATACGTTTCACGCCATGGCCGCCCTGCGCCCCGGTGGTGATGCCACAACGCTGTCGCCCGACGCGCCGCTGTCCATCCTGATGCCGTCTTTCATGCTATCTGAAATTGCACGCGCTTTTCAGATCGGGTTTTTGGTCTTTCTGCCATTTCTGATCATCGACCTTGTGGTTGCGGCGGTGCTGATGTCGATGGGGATGATGATGGTGCCGCCAGCCACAGTGTCTTTGCCGTTCAAACTGGCGTTTTTTGTCATCGCCGACGGGTGGTCCCTGATCGCCAGCGCGCTTGTGCGCAGCTATACCACCTAGTTTTTTACTGCCGGGCGATTTGCAGACAGGCGCGCAGGCCGCAGTCGCCGGCCTCAAAGCGCATTTCTCCGCCATGCTGTTCGGCCACGGTGGCGGCAATTGTTAGGCCCAAACCATAGCCGTCAGAAGATCCGGTGTTGGACCCACGACGAAATGGGGCCATCAGGTTTTCGATGTCCTCCACGGACAGATCGGTGCCCTTATCTTCGACCGTGATCGTCGCGGTGGTCGCATCGGTCGCCAACTGCACTTCGGCGTGTCGACCATATTTCAACGCGTTGTCGATCAAATTGGTCAGCGCACGCCTAAGCGATATGGGCCGCGCCATGACCAGGACGCGCCGTGTTTCGGTCAGCTGCCCGTGTCCGCGCCGGGACATGAAAACCGATGTAACCCCATCGACCGCGACGGGGTCGATCTTTTTTAGTGTCACGGGTAGGTCCATATCCTGATAATCGGCGACCAGAGCCTCGACCAAAGAGGTCAGAGAAATCTGGCGCGGTTCCTCAACATCCAGTTCGGATCGCGTATAGGTCAGGACACTTTCGATCATGCCCGTCATCTGATCCACATCCGCCTCGAGCTTTTCGCGTAGTTCATCGTCGGGGATCAGAGCGGCACGCAGGCGCACGCGGGTCGCAGGGGTACCCAGATCGTGGCTGACGCCGGACAAAACCGTTGCCCGCTTTTCAAGCTGCGCGCGCTCGGCCTCAAGATGGGCGTTCACCGCCGAGACGATATCGCGCAGTTCATCCGGGCCATCCGCCTCATAGCTTTCCGGCCCACCAAGGCGCTGCCGTTCGCGCAACGCGCGAGCAAACCGGGTGAAGGTATCTGAGACGTTACTGACTGCGGACAAGATGACCGCCATTGCGACGATCCCCATAAGAATTGCGGGCAGACGTAAATCCATAGGGGCTGCCTGACAGCCCCAGATCTGGGTCCCGTCGACCTGATGCCAGGCCTCGCGTCCAAATTTCGCAATCAGGATCGGCTCACTGCAATATGTTGCCAGCAACCGGATCAGGTTACCCATCTTTTCAGGCCCGGTCTGATCATTGCCTGACACAATGTCCGACACCGGATAAACCAACCGGTCGGACAGGATCGCCACGGTTAATTCACGCCCGCTGAGCGGTGAGGAACTGTCGGTCAGGATCGAAAGGTTGGTGACGAAGCGGCGGTTTGAAAACCCGGGCAACCGCTGAAACTCGCCATTTTCGGCAAGGGCCGTATCCTGGGGCGGTAAGGGCGTTATCGACAACCCCTCGGAGGGGGCCATGCCTGTTCGCAATTCTTCGTAGACGGTGAACCCCGCCACAAAAGATTGAAGCAGGTAGTCGTTCCAGGCGCGCGCCGAAGCGAACCATAACCCTGCAGACAGCAAACCGGCAGCAAAGGCTGAAAGGGTCCAAAGCCACCCCAGATTGCGCAGGCGCAGTGTCATTCTTCGACCGAAATGTCGGCGGCAAAGATATACCCGACCCCGCGTTCCGTGCGCAGCATTTGCGGATCTTTAGGGTTGGTCTCGATCTTGGATCGCAGGCGACCGACCAGCATGTCGATGGCGCGGCCCTGCGCTTCGGACTTGTCATTGTCCCCCGTGACATCCAGTGCCGTGACGATTTCATCGCGCGTAAGCGGAATATGTGGATTGGCCAGCAAGACCTTGAGCAGGGCGGTTTCCCGCTGTGACAACGCGACCAAATAGCCTTCCGGCGAATGCAAATCATCACGCTTTCCGTCAAAGACCCAGCCGTCAAAACGGAAGGTGCGGGTTCTTCGGCGATACGCCAGCGAAGACGACCGCCGAGCGCGCTGCATCACTGCCCTGACACGGGCCAGCATCAATTGGGGGTTGAAGGGTTTGGCAATGTAGTCGTCTGCCCCAACTTCGTACCCTGCCATGCGCTGATGGTCGGCGGACAGGGCAGAGACCAGAATGATCGGGACGTCCTGTTCGCGCCGTAACCGGGCGCAGATATCAATCCCGTTCTCGTCCCCCAGCATGACGTCCAACAAAATCAGATCGATCCGGCCATTGGACAGGTGCGCCCGGATTTCCCGCTCGGAACTGGCGGGTAGGGCGATTAAGCTGTTTTGCTGCAATAGCTGCGTCATCATCGACCGCATCTCAGGGTCGTCATCCACCACCAGAAGCCGCGGAATGCTCACTCTGTCTTTCCTCCCGATCTTTTCCCTCTGTCGTTGTCCATTGTAACGAATGGAAACAGATTCAATGCCAACGTAACACGCTGTAACAGAAGTGGTGAAAATTTGGGCCGTTTCCGTACTTTACTATGAATTCCGCTTTGCCAGACGGCGTTCAGACCTCAGTAATAGCGCCATCGCTGCTTTGGCAGTCACTGAGTTCTCAGGGAGGAGACAAAAAATGAAGCGTTTTGCATTTGCCACCGTTTCGACTTTGGCCGTTATGGCCGGATCGTCCGTTGTGGCCGAGCCGCAGGCGGAAGTACTGCACTGGTGGACCTCGGGTGGCGAGGCCAAGTCGGTTGCCGTTCTGCAGGAAGAATTCGCCTCGAACGGCGGCACTTGGACCGACATGCCCGTCGCGGGTGGCGGCGGTGATGCGGCAATGACCGCGCTGCGTGCCCGGGTTCTTTCCGGTAACGCACCAACCGCCGTTCAGCTGAAAGGCCCTGCCATTCAGGAATGGTACGAAGAAGGCGTTCTGGCGGATATCTCGAACGTTGCCGAGGCCGAAGGCTGGGCGGATGTCCTGCCTGCGTCGATCGCGGGCCATATGATGTGCGAAGGCACTTGGTGCGCTGCACCCGTGAACGTGCACCGCATCGACTGGATCTGGGCGAATGCTGATGTTCTGGCGGCAAACGACATCGAAATGCCCACCACATGGGATGAGTTTAACGCAGCAGCCGAAAAACTGCAGGCCGCTGGTGTGATCCCGCTGGCCCACGGTGGTCAGGCCTGGCAAGACGCGACCGTGTTTGAGGCGGTTGTCATGGGTATTGGTGGACCAGAATTCTACCAGAAAGCCTTGGTCGATCTCGACCCCGAAGCATTGACGTCGGACACAATGGTACAGGTCTTTGACCAGATGCGTACCATGCGTGGATATGTTGACGAGAACTTCTCGGGTCGTGACTGGAACCTGGCCACCGCCATGGTGATGAATGGCGAGGCCGCATTCCAGATCATGGGTGACTGGGCCAAAGGTGAATTCCTGGCCGCTGGCAAGAAGCCCGGCGAAGATTTCCTGTGCGCCTCGACCCCCGGTGACGGTTATCTGTACAACGTCGACAGCTTTGCCATGTTCGAAGTCGAAGGTGACGACAACCGCGCCGGTCAGGAACTGCTGGCCAAGCTGATCGTCGCACCGAACTTCCAGGAAGTGTTCAACCTGAACAAGGGTTCGATCCCTGCACGGACCGACGTAGCGCTGGATGCCTTTGATATCTGCGCGAAAATCTCGGCAGAAGACATGGGTACGACCTCGGCAGGTGGTTCGCTGCTGCCGTCTTACGCCCATGGCATGGCACTGCGCGGGTCGCAGTCTGGTGCGATCACGGATGTTGTGACCGCACATTTCAACTCGGATATGTCCTCGGCTGACGCGGTTCAGCAACTGGCGGACGCAGTGGCCAACAGCTACTGATCCAAAACGCTCTGCCCCCCCCTATACTGAGGGGCAGAGCACTTTTCCCCGGAGGAAAAAATGTCCGAATGGCTGGAAAACCACCTGCCCAAGGTGGTGCTGGCACCGTCGTTCATCGCCGTATTGATTTTTGTCTACGGATTTATCGGATGGACCGCATGGGTGTCGCTGACCCGATCGAAACTACTGCCGAAATACGAGATCCATGGCTTCATTCAGTATGAACGCCTGTTCGATTCCCCCCGCTGGGATACGGCGATTAACAACCTGTATATCTTTGGCGCGCTGTTCATCGTGATCGCGATGGTGCTGGGGCTGTTGCTGGCCATCCTGCTGGATCAGAAGATCCGCGTCGAAGGGGTTATTCGCACCATCTACCTGTACCCGATGGCACTGTCGATGATCGTGACCGGCACCGCATGGAAGTGGATCCTGAACCCAGGTCTGGGCATTGAATCCATGGTGCAGGGCTGGGGCTTTCCGAATTTCGAATTCGATTGGCTGGTGAACCCCGATTACGCTATCTACACCATTGTGATTGCCGCGATCTGGCAAAGCTCGGGCTTTGTTATGGCGCTGTTTCTGGCCGGGCTTCGTTCGGTGGATGGTGAAATCATCAAAGCCGCTCAAGTCGATGGTATCCCCACATGGCGCATCTATACGGCGATCATCATACCGTCGATGGCACCGATTTTCCTTTCTGCCTTCATCGTGCTGGCCCACCTAGCGATCAAGAGCTTTGACCTTGTCATCGCGCTGACAGGTGGCGGTCCGGGATACGCGACTGATCTGCCAGCCACATACATGTATGCCATGGCGTTTTCGCGCGGCGATATCGGTCAGGCGGCCTCTTCCGCGATGATCATGATGCTGGTCGTCTTTGCCATCGTGGTTCCATATCTTTATTCAGAGCTGAGGGCGAAAAATGACTGATCTGTCGATGCCCCAAACCCAAACCCGCTCGCAGAGCGCCACTGGCAAGATTGCCCTTCGTTGGCTGCTTTACGTCCTGCTGGGCCTGTTCGCGCTGTACTACCTGATGCCGCTGTTCGTGATGTTAACCACATCGTTGAAAAGCCTTGAGGAAATTCGCACTGGGTCCTTGATCTCACTGCCGCGCGAAGTCAGCTTCGATGCCTGGAAAACCGCGTGGTCCGGCGCTTGTACCGGTATCCAGTGTGAAGGTCTGCGGCCTTACTTCTGGAACTCTGTCCTGATCGCGGTGCCTGCGGTGTTTTTGTCCACCCTGATTGGTGCGCTGAACGGCTATGTCGTGGCGCAGTGGCGGTTCAAAGGCGCGAACATCATCTTCTCGCTGATGCTGTTTGGCTGCTTTATTCCGTTTCAGGTTGTTCTGCTGCCAATGGCGCGGCTGCTGGGCATGATGGGGATCGCCGGAACCATTCCGGGCCTGATCTTTGTCCACGTGATCTATGGCCTTGGCTTCACTACGCTGTTCTTCCGCAACTACTATGTCACCATTCCGGCCGAGCTGACCAAAGCCGCTCGGGTCGATGGGGCAGGCTTTCTGCGGATTTTCTGGTCGATCTTCCTGCCGCTGTCGCTGCCCATCATCGTGGTGACAGTGATCTGGCAGTTCACGCAGATCTGGAATGACTTCCTGTTCGGCGTGTCGTTCAGCCAGGCGGGCACGCAGCCCGTGACTGTGGCGCTCAACAACATCGTAAACTCCACCACCGGCGTCAAAGAGTACAACGTCGACATGGCCGCCGCGATCATCGCGGGGCTGCCGACGCTGCTTGTCTATGTCGTTGCCGGTAAGTATTTCATCCGCGGCCTGACCGCTGGCTCTGTGAAGGGATAACCCATGGCTCCCATCCTTGATATCAACAAACTCTACAAGAATTACGGTGCAACCGAGATTCTGAAGGACATCAACATCTCGATCGAACCGGGTGATTTCCTGGTGCTGGTCGGCCCCTCGGGCTGCGGTAAATCCACCTTGCTGAACTGCATTGCGGGGTTGGAGGAAATCACCGACGGGACACTGGCGATTGGCGGCAAAGACATGACTCATGTCAGCCCCAAGGACCGCGACATCGCTATGGTGTTCCAATCCTACGCTCTGTATCCGACTATGAGCGTCGCCAAGAACATCACCTTCGGCATGAAGGTGCGCGGGGTCGATCAGGCAACGCAGGAGGCCAAGCTGAACGATGTGGCCTCGCTGTTGCAAATCGAGCCGCTGCTGAACCGCCGTCCCAGCCAGCTATCCGGTGGTCAGCGTCAGCGTGTGGCGATGGGCCGGGCGCTGGTGCGCGATCCCAAGCTGTTCCTGTTTGATGAACCGCTGTCGAACCTCGATGCCAAGCTTCGGGTTGAGATGCGGACCGAGATCAAGAAGCTGCACCAGACATTGGACGCTTCCATCGTCTACGTGACCCACGATCAGATTGAGGCGATGACGCTGGCCACCAAGATCGTGGTCTTGAAGGGCGGTATCGTGCAGCAGATCGGCAGCCCGGCCGAGATTTATAACAACCCGGCCAATCTGTTTGTCGCTGATTTCATGGGCTCGCCGGCGATGAATCTGATCCCTGCGCAGGTCACCAAAAACGGGTCGGGTACACAAATCGTCATCTCGCGCGATGCCGGCGAAACGCTGGTTCTGAACGATGCGCGCGATCTGGCGTTGCCCGAGGATGTAATACTGGGCCTGCGCCCTGAGGATATCGCCGAGGCCGGGTTCCGTGCGGGTGATGGCGTGCAGGAAGCGGCGTGCATGGTCGATATGGTCGAACCTGCAGGGGCCGACACCTATGTCGTATCAGAACTGGGCGGCAAGCAGGTGACCGCAAGGTTACATGCCGAAACCAGCGCGCAGGCGGGCAAGATGCTGAACTTGGCCTTCGATATGAGCAAAGTATCGTACTTCGCCAAAGAAACCGGCGAGCGCCTGAATTAAAAGAAAAAAACGCCGCGCGATTGAGTTCGCGCGGCGTTTCTTTGCGTTTGAACTGGGTCAGCTGACCTTGTTCTAGCTCAAGTCCTTGATCAGGCGGTTCAAGTCGCCGCCACGGGCGTCCAGCATCGCGCCAACCTCGGTTCGTTCGGTCAGCAGCATATTCACCCCTTCGATGAACATGTTGAAGAACTTGTCGCGGCCTGATTTGTCCGAAACTAGGAATGTCACCTCGAACGGGGACGAGCCCTGCAGCTTAACCGAAGTGCGTACCTCGTAACCGGCCTTGATTTTCCGGGCCTTCCGGACGGTGACTTGCCCACCAATGAATTCGCGGAAACGTCGGCCATACTTGTTCGAGATATAGCCCTGAAACGCTTTGGTGAACTGCTTCAGCTGCGACGGGCTGGCCGAACGGGCGTCCGCCCCCAGCACATAACGTGCCATGATCGGCACATCGGCATATTGCACAAAGACCTTTTCGAAATCGCGGATCATCGCCTTTTCGGATTTGCCCGAGGCGATAATGCGGTTGATGTCATCCACGACACTGACGACCAGAGCCTTGGCGCTGGCTTCAGTCTGGGCAAAGGCGGAAAAAGGCAGGGCGGTCAGTGCCAGACCGGCAAGGCCAGTGGCGACAAAACCGCGTCGGTTCATATGGTTACTCGGCATAGGGGTCCTCATAGGGGTCCTCGTATGGGTCTAGGTAGGGATCTCTGACAGGGTCGGTCCCATTGTCTGCATAAGGGTCGTCGTAAAGACCCAGATAGGTTTCTTCGTCGTCTCTCGCCAGTTCGAAGCGGCGATTTTGTAGGTAAATGGTCCGCGCCTGCGCATAACTGTCGGCGCTTTCATATAGGATCGAGTCGACCGTGTCCGAAAAACGCCCCCGATCACCCATCCGGCGCACGACCTCGGCATAGACACCGATATTGTCGACCGGACGGACCGGAGAGAAGTTGATCGGGTTCGAGAACAGGTTGACGATAACGCCAATCGAGTCCCGCTGCGTTGACGGACCATAGAGCGGCAGCTCGACATAAGCGCCCTCGCCAAAACCCCAGACGTGCAGCGTTTCACCGAAATCGGTATCCACAGGCGGAAGGTTCAACTCGTCGGCAGGGGCTGACAACCCCAGACCACCAACGGTCGTGTTGATCACAAACTGCAGCAGTGCGTTGCCCGACTGCTTAAGGTTGCCTTGCAGCAGGTAATCCACGGCTTGGCCCGGCATCGTCAGGTTTTCGGCAAAATGGTTGAAACTGGTCACCATCGGGTCGGGCACGATCTTTACGTACCCTTTCGAGGCCGGACGAAACAAAAACCGGTCGACGCCAAGGTTGAATTTGTGGATACCCCGGTTGTTGCGTTCATATGGATCAAATGCTTCACCCTGCTGAACACCCTCCGGAGGGCGTGTGGTGCAGGCGCTGAGAACTGCCAATACGGACACAACGATCAGGGGTTTTAGGTTGATTCTGCTCAACACGATCTTTGCCACTCCAAAACGTTCGGACAGTCCGCGCCCGAACACTTAATCAATACTCTTTTTGGCCGTTGTGCCCGGCCTACCCAAAGTCACATAGGCGTTTCGCCACCAATATGAAACAGATAGCGTTTAACCTGCCGAATAGGTCAACGTAAAGTGACACAGGTTCAACAGTTCAGAATAAGAAAAGTTACGCCCACAACCGGTGCAGGTCACATCGCCGTTTTCGCACTTTTCGATCCTTGCCTTCCCGGTTAGCTTCGCCCCGACTCAAATTTGGGAGGAGACCTCATGAGCATCGCGGCGAAACTGGAAAGCTTGGGTGTCAACCTACCGGACGCTCCTGCGCCGGCGGCCAACTACGTGCCCTTCGTGCGCGTGGGCAATATCGTCTATGTCTCGGGGCAGATCTCGAAGGCGGATGATCTGATCACTGGCAAGCTGGGCGACAACATGGAAGTCGAAGCAGGCGCTGCTGCGGCCAAGGTATGTGCGATCAACCTTCTGGCCCAGGTCAAAGCGGCCTGCGGTGGCGATATCGAAAAGTTGGTGCGCGTCATCAAGCTGACCGGGTTTGTGAACTCGACGGCAGATTTTACCGCGCAGCCGCAAGTCATCAACGGTGCGTCAGACTTTCTGGTCGAAGCGCTGGGTGATGCAGGTCGCCATTCGCGTTCGGCCGTCAGTGCGACGGCACTGCCCTTGGGCGTCGCGGTTGAGATCGAAGGTATCTTCGAAGTTCAATGACGCCCGCGCTACCTGACGTATTCCTTCAAGTCCCGCTGGCGCATCGCGCGCTGCACGACAAACAGGACAACCGCCCGGAAAACAGCCGGGCGGCCATCCGGGCTGCGGTCGACGCCGGTTATGGGATCGAGATTGATCTGCAACGGACCTCGGACAACCGCGCCATGGTGTTTCATGACTATGACATGACCCGCCTGACCGGACAGCCCGGCCCGATCCAACTGATCACGTCGGTTCAGGCATCAGGCACCACGCTGTTGCACGCGGACGATGGTATCCCGACGCTGGATGAGGTGCTGCAAATCGTGTCAGGCAAAGTACCGCTGCTGATCGAATTCAAGGATCAGGACGGCGCGATGGGTACATCCGTGGGCCCGTTGGAACAAGACGCGGTGCGTGCATTGTCAGGTTACGATGGGCCGGTGGCGTTGATGTCGTTCAACCCCAACTCGGTCGCTGAACTGGCGCGGCTGGCACCGCATCTGCCGCGTGGCATCGTGACGGGATCGTACCAGCCCAAGGTCGAACTTTTACCTCAGAGCGTTTGTGACCACCTGCGCGACATTCCGGATTTCGACCGTGTCGAGGCCAGTTTCATCAGCCATGAGGTCGAAGACCTTGACCGCCCCCGCGTGGCTGAACTGAAGGCACGCGGTGTACCGGTCCTGTGCTGGACGGTGCGGTCGCCTGAACAAGAGGCAGAGGCCCGCGAAGTTGCGGACAATGTGACCTTCGAAGGGTATCTGGCTGTACAACCGGGTTGAACCAGCCCTGCGACGTCACAGATAAAGATCAGAGGCGGAGGGCAAATGGATCAGGCACAGATCGAGGTTCGGGTGCTGGGCTCACTGTCGCAGATATCTGCGGCGGAATGGGATAGCTGTGCCTGTCCCGAGGTTGCCGATGGCGGCCGTCCGCTTGATCCGTTCACTACCCACCGGTTTCTGCTGGCACTTGAACACAGCGGCTCGGTCGGGCGCGGAACGGGCTGGCAACCGCAATATCTGACGGCCTATCTGGATGGGATGCTGATCGCGGCGGCCCCGATGTATGCCAAATCCCACAGTCAGGGCGAATACATCTTCGACCACAACTGGGCTCATGCCTATGAAGGTGCCGGGGGTCGTTATTATCCCAAGTTGCAGATTGCAGTGCCGTTCACACCCGCAACAGGTCGGCGTTTTCTGGTGCGCCCCGGCTATGACTCGGTTGGCATGTCTGCGCTGGTGCAGGGGGCGGTGCAATTGGCTGCGGACAATCAGGTGTCTTCAGTCCACGCGACTTTCTGCACCGAAGCCGAGGCGCTGGCGGGCGAACAGATGGGCCTTATGCTGCGTCAGTCGCAGCAGTTTCACTGGCTGGATGACGAATACCAAGATTTCGACGGATTTCTTGCGGCATTATCGTCGCGCAAGCGCAAGAACATTCGCAAAGAACGCGCGCAGGCTATCGAGTTTGGCGGTGAAATCCGCACGCTGACAGGGGATGACCTGCGCCCCGAACACTGGGATGCCTTCTGGCAGTTTTATCAGGACACCGGTTCCCGTAAATGGGGTATGCCCTATCTGACTCGCCAATTCTTTGATATTGCACATGAAACCATGGCGGACGACATGGCCTTGGTGCTGGCTGAGCGGGACGGACACCCTATCGCCGGGGCTTTGAATTTCATCGGCCGCGAAACGCTTTTTGGCCGGTATTGGGGTTGCACTGAGCATCACGCCTGCCTGCATTTCGAACTGTGCTATTATAGGGCGATCGACTTTGCCATTGCGGAAGGTCTGGCACGGGTAGAAGCAGGCGCGCAGGGTGAACATAAGCTGGCGCGCGGTTACTTGCCCACGCGCACGCATAGCTTGCATTGGGTCAATGACCCGGGCTTTGCCGATGCGATCAAGAAATATCTGGACGCCGAGGCCCACGCAGTGGGAGAAGAGATCGAGATTCTGACGGATTACGGTCCGTTCAGAAAATCGAATCCGGAGGAACAGCAATGACGGAACTATTGTCGACCGAAACTCGCGGCCCTCTTCTTGATCCACTGTTCGACAACGGCTGGACCATGGTCACGGACCGGGATGCAATCACCAAGACCTTCATATTCGAAGATTTTGTTCATGCTTTTGGCTGGATGACCCAGGTGGCGATCTTTGCCGAGAAATGGAACCACCATCCCGAATGGTCAAACGTGTACCGCACGGTCGAGGTCGTCCTGTCCACCCATGATGTGGGCGGTTTGTCAGCGCTGGATGCCAAGTTGGCGCGTAAAATGGACAGCCTCGTTTAACGGTCTCCTCTGGATCCCATGCCGCCGGCCAGAGAAGCTATTTCACCCAGACGACGGAAATCGGCGGGTGTGACCGTGCCGTTGCTGACGTCGATGTCTCGTGGAATACCGGTTGTCCGATT
Source organism: Ruegeria sp. YTSA072 (assembly GCF_059610285.1). Classification (NCBI taxonomy): domain Bacteria; kingdom Pseudomonadati; phylum Pseudomonadota; class Alphaproteobacteria; order Rhodobacterales; family Roseobacteraceae; genus Ruegeria; species Ruegeria sp. YTSA072. The sequence continues at coordinate 153,573 of NZ_JBXWNI010000006.1, forward strand.
CCCAACCGATCGAACGCTTCGCGCCGCCGGATTGATGTCCAAACAACGCGTATCATAGCACGTCAGGCCCGAAGTACTGATCTGGATCTGGGGCTGTCCGTTCGGTCCGGTCACCACGGGGGCCTGCGGCGCATCACAGGCGGCAAGAAACCCCAAAATGCCGAAGGCTATCCACTTTTCCATACCACGCTCCTATCGTTCAGCCCGGTCGTGCGATCAATCCAACTGGCCGTTTCCGTCCTGATCGGCGGCCAGGAAATCATCGCCCATCTGCTGGTCATACTCTGATCGTGAGATAAAGTTGTCGTTGTTGCGGTCAACGTTTTGAAACCGCTTTATGTCCAGAAACGGCTTGGCTTCTTCCAGACCCAGCGTTCCGTTCTTGTCTTCGTCCATGGCCTGAAAAGCATAATCCGAAAAAGCGTTGAACTCGTCCTTGGACAGGAAGCCATCGTTGTTGGAATCAATGGCGTTCAGTTCCTTTTCGTGCAGTTCAGCCACTGTTTCCGCCAAGGTTGCACTGGCTACCAGAATGATCGTCGTCGTTAAAATAACTGTTTTCATCATCATTCTCTCCTCAGCACGCGTAACGCTGGCCCGAGACACCGCCCGCGACGGCCCCGGCCGCAGTCAGGATGTCTTTGCCGGACCCACCGCCGAATTGATTGCCAATCGCCCCGCCGATCAGTGCGCCGCCTAGTGTGCCGCCGAGGCACGCAATCTCATGTTGTCGTGCCTGCTGTTGCTGAGGTGTCGGGGCTGGGCCGCAGGCGGCCAGTGCACCTGCCGAACCCAGAATGACTGTGATGATTTTGAGCTTCATCAAAAAAACTCCCTGAATGAATGGGGCAAGTATCGACCCATCAGGAAGTTGCATCAAGTGAAATAGGGTTAACGTGGCCCCGGCTGTACCGGGGCCCGAGTGACTTAGATGGCCTCAAGCAGACCTTCGCCCGCGGAAATCTCGCAGGCACCGGGATTTTCCTCGAGGTTCAGCGCAACGACTTTGCCATCTTCGACCAACATCGCATAGCGCTTTGAGCGCGCTAGCAGGCCGACGGGCGGGGCGTCGAAATCCATGCCTATGGCCTTGGTGAATTCGGATGCGGCGTCGGCCAGCATGGTCAGGCCTGCGCCTGTCGCGCCAGTGGCTTCGCCCCACGCGCTCATTACAAAAGGGTCGTTGACCGAGAAGCAGATGATTTCGTCCACGCCCTTGGCGTCGAACTGTTCCTTGGTGCGCATAAAGCTGGGCACATGGGCCGAGTGGCAGGTCGGCGTGAATGCGCCGGGCACAGCAAAGATCACAACTTTGCGGCCTTTGGTCTTGTCTGAAATCCGAACCTCTTCGGGCCCTTCTGCCCCCATTTGAGTCAACGTTGCGTCGGGAAGCGTATCACCGGTTGAAATCATGTTGTTCCTCCTGTCGATTGGATTTGCAGAGTCGGCCTCAGCCGCAATATAGGTGAGCCAGAGAATGAAACCACGGGAATTTGACAGGGCAGGACGAAGATGAGCCATATTGTTGTGATCGGAGCCGGGCAGGCGGGATCATCTCTTGTTGCAAGACTGCGCAAGGACGGGTTTGAAGGCGATATCACGCTGATCGGTGCCGAGCAGCATCTGCCATATCAGCGTCCCCCACTGTCCAAAGCTTATCTGCTGGGTGAGATGGAGCTTGAACGCCTGTTCCTGCGCCCCGAAAGTTTTTACGCCGAAAACAACATCACCCTGCGTCTGGGTCAGCGCGTGACGGCGATCGACCCCAAGGCCAAGACCGTGACACTGGGCGATGAGGTGATTTCATATGACGAACTGGCCCTGACCACCGGTTCTGACCCGCGTTACCTGCCCGCGGCCATTGGAGGTGACCTTGAAGGCGTCCATGTCGTGCGCGACCTGACCCATATCGACGAGATGGAGCCCCGCGTGACGGAAGGTGCGCGCGCCCTGATCGTTGGTGGTGGCTATATCGGGCTTGAAGCGGCCGCCGTCTGCGCCAAGCGTGGGGTCAGGGTCACTCTGGTCGAGATGGCGGAACGGATTTTGCAACGTGTCGCGGCACCGGAAACCAGCGATTACTTCCGTGCTCTGCATTCCGAATACGGTGCTGACATCCGTGAAGGCGTCGGGCTGGATCGTCTGGTCGGCGAAGACGGCAAGGTCACCGGGGCCATTCTGACTGATCGCACCAAGCTTGAGGTCGATTTTGTCGTCGTTGGTGTGGGCATCGCACCCTCGACCCAATTGGCCGAGATGGCCGGGCTGGAATTGGACAACGGTATCAAAACGGATGCCCATGGCCGCACCTCTGATCCGGCTATCTGGGCGGCGGGCGATTGCGCGTCGTTCCCGCATTTCGGTGGTCGTATTCGGCTGGAAAGTGTACCGAATGCCATCGATCAGGCCGAGATTGTTGCTCAGAACATGCTGGGTGCCGCCAAAGACTATGTGGCAACGCCGTGGTTCTGGTCGGACCAGTATGACGTCAAACTACAGATCGCAGGTCTGAACACCGGCTATGACAGCGTGGTGACCCGTAAGGGTGACGGGCAGACGGTGTCCTTCTGGTACTATAAAGGCGATCAGTTGATCGCGGTCGACGCGATGAATGACCCACGTGCTTATATGGTGGGCAAACGCCTGATCGATGCAGGCAAAACGGCCGACCCGGCGGTCGTGGCCGACCCAGACGCGGACCTGAAGCCGCTGCTCAAAGCGTGAGGATCATCGCTGGAGAGTTCCGGGGCCGCGCCTTGGCCTCGGTCGGCAAAGGCGATGCCGGGGCGCATCTGCGTCCCACCACGGATCGCGTGCGTGAAAGCCTGTTCAATGTACTGAGCCATCAGATCGACTTTGACGGGCTGCGTGTTCTGGACCTGTTTGCCGGCACCGGCGCATTGGGGCTTGAGGCGCTATCGCGCGGCGCGGCGCATGTGACTTTCGTTGATGACGGGCGTGTGGCGCAGGGACTGATCCGTAAGAACATTGATCTGACCCACAGCAAGGATCGTACCGATCTGATCCGTCGCGACGCGACACGGTTGGGTGATAATCCGGGCGCGCCTTGTGATCTGATTTTTCTCGATCCGCCTTACGGCAAAAGCCTGGGTCAAAAGGCGCTTGCGACGGTCACTCAAGGGGGGTGGCTGGCAAAAGACGCCATGATCGTCTGGGAAGAAAACGCCCCCATGGAGGCGCCAGAAGGGTTTGACCTGCACAATACGCGTAAATACGGCGACACGCATATTTCGCTGATGTGGCGGGCAGAGGTCTGACATGCACGATCTGGTCATCTTCGACTGCGATGGTGTTTTGGTCGACAGTGAGCCCCTGTCCAATCAGGTGATGGTTGCGAACTTTGCCCGACATGGACTGCCCTTGACGGCGGAGGAGTGCCACAGGGTTTTCACCGGCAGGACCATGCCGGAAGTGCGGGATATCGCGCGCGATTTGGGGGCCGACCTGCCCGAGAACTGGATTATGGAATTCGATGCCGAAACCGACGCCCGACTGCGTCAGGGTGTTCCTTTGGTTCCAAGTGTAGCGGAATTGCTGACGCTCTTGGATGCGCGCGGAATTCCTTTCTGCGTGGCGTCCAATGGCGGGCCTGACAAAATGCGAGTCACGCTGGGGCAGAATGGTCTTTGGGATCGCTTCAAGGATGTGATGTTTTCAGCCTACACTTTGGGAGTCGGTAAGCCCGACCCCACCATGTTCCTTACAGCAGCCCGTCAATTTGAGGCCACCGCGCCAGTTGTAATTGAAGACAGTGCCAGCGGCGTTACCGCAGCAATCCGTGCCAATATGCGCTGCCTGGGCTATGTGCCTGATGGAAAAGGTGCATTTCTGGCGGACCTCGGAGCAGAAGTTTTCACCGACATGGCCGAAGTTCCAGCCCTTTTGGGAATTTGACTTGACCGTGGTAAGCTCGGCATATGGACCGCGCTTTAACTCCACCGCTCTGGACTCCTTCCGACGCCGCTGAATCCCACACCGGACCCGCGCCCAAGCCTTTGCGCGCGCCTGTGTTCATCCACGACGCGATCACGCCGTGGGGCACGGAAACATTGCTGCTGAAACTGCTGCGCGAGCAGGCTGCCGATCAGGACGAATAGGTCGGGTGGAACTTGTCGCCCGGTGACAGGGTAAAGATATCGACACCATCAGCCGTCACACCCACCGAGTGTTCGAACTGCGCTGACAGCGATTTGTCGCGGGTCACAGCGGTCCAGTCGTCGGCCAGTGTTTTCGTCTCAGGGCGACCCAGATTCACCATCGGTTCGATGGTGAAGAACATGCCCTCTTCCAGAACCGCGCCAGTGCCCGGACGGCCATAGTGCAGCACGTTTGGCGGCGCGTGGAACACCCGGCCCAGGCCGTGACCACAGAAATCGCGCACGACGCTCATCCGATGCGCCTCGACATAGGCCTGAATGGCGTGGCCGATATCACCGAAGGTGTTGCCCGGCTTGACCGCCTCGATGCCTTTGAAAAGGGCATCATGTGTCACTTGGATCAGACGTTCAGCCTTACGGGGCAGTTTGCCCGCGACATACATGCGCGAAGTATCGCCGAACCAGCCGTCCACAATGACCGTGACGTCGATGTTCAGAATGTCGCCATCCTTCAGCTTCTTGTCACCGGGAATGCCGTGGCAAACCACGTGATTCACGCTGATACAGCTGGCATGCTGATAGCCCTTGTAGCCAATTGTCGCCGATGTCGCGCCTGCATCCTCGACCATCTGCGTGATCATGCCGTCAATCGCGCCAGTTGTCTGACCCGGAAAGACATGTTCTGCAATATCGTCGAGTATCCGCGCGGCCAAGGCCCCTGCCGCATGCATGCCGGCAAAGTCACCCTGTTCGTAAATGCGGATGCCGTCCTTGGTCAGGCGGCCACGATGTTCTTTCATCGACGCTAAGCTCCAAATGTTGCGCGCAGCCTGCCTTTTACGCTGCTTGTGCAGAAAGTTCCAGAGGGTGCGCGTTTGCGGGTGTTAGATGGCGCGAAATGCCCTCGGATCAAGGCTGCAGAGTCTGTCAAATTCGCTCAAAATCATAATTTCAGATAGAATGCTGTTTTTTCCCAGTGAGATCGTTTTGGAGGGTCAAAATGTCCAGCAATTCTGCCAGTTTTATCGGTGAAATTCCACACCATTACGATCAGGGTCTGGGACCGAACATTTTCGTAGACTATGCCGACAGGTTAACCGGGCTGTGTGGCGGCCTTGAAACGGGTCGCGTTCTGGAGCTTGCCGCAGGAACGGGAATTGTCAGCCGTAAGCTGCGCAACGCGTTAAACCCGTCTGTTTCGCTGACGGTTTCGGACCTTAATCCGCCCATGTTGGAGATTGCAAAAGCCAAGCTCGCCGGCAGTGAGAATGTCGAGTTTGTCCAAGCGAACGCAATGGAACTGCCCTTCGAAGACAACAGTTTTGACCTGATCGTTTGCCAGTTTGGCGTGATGTTCTTTCCAGACAAAACTGCGTCATATCGCGAAGCTGCCCGTGTTCTGAAGCCAGGTGGCCGGTACGTTTTCAACGTCTGGAGCGATATGTCCGAAAACCCGTTTTCCGAGACAGCTCACAAAGCGGCGATGACGTTCTTTCCCGAAAACCCACCGGGATTCTACAAGGTCCCGTTCCACTATGGCGACCCCGACGTCGTACACTCGGACCTTGCGGCCGCAGGTTGGGGGACCGTTACGCACGAAACCATCAGGTTGAACAAACCAATCGCCGACCTTGAGAAATTTGCGACAGCCCTGGTGTATGGAAATCCGTTGATTGACGAAATCAGAACGCGCGGAGGTGTCGATCCGGATGCGGTTGTGGCCGAAATGCTGTCGGCGCTGCGGTCCCGATTTGAGGCCAGTGATATGGTGATGCCCCTTTCAGCAACCCAGTTCGAATGCCGAAATAAGGGGTGAACCGGACCTGACGGGGGCAAGTGATATTATCCGGGCAGGTTAAAGTCCCCGAACCGTGTGGTATCCACCCAAACACCGTCGGGCGAAATTTGCGTACCATACACCAATCGCTCGACACCCTTCGCCTGTGCCGTCTCAAATGCCGCCGCATAGGCCGCGTCTATATCCGCCGCCAAACCAAATCGGTCGCAATCCGTGCGCTGCACCAGATACAGCATGATCGCGCGATGTCCCTGCGCCACCATGTCCGACAACTCACCCAGATGTTTGGTGCCACGCGCGGTGACGCTGTCGGGGAATTCTGCCAGGCCGGGCTCACGGGAAAGGGTCACGCTTTTGACCTCGACATAGGCGTTGGGCAGGTCCGGTTGTGTAAGCAGGAAGTCTATGCGGCTGTTCTGGCCGTATTTCACCTCTGCCCGCACTGTCTGATAATCGGCGAATTCGGGGATCGCTCGGGCTTCAAACGCTTTGCGTAGAGCCTTGTTTGGAACAGAGGTGTCCACCCCGGTAAAATGCCCATTCTCATGATCGACCAGGCGCCAGCCGTATTTCAGCTTTTTCTTCGGGTCGTCGTTTGGCTCCAGCCAGATCTTCTCACCCGGCTCGGCCAAACCCAGCATGGAACCCGGATTGGCGCAATGTGCGGTTATTTCGCGCCCGTCCTCCAACTGGCAATCGGCCAGAAAACGTTTGTAGCGTCGGATCAGGCGGGCGGGGATCAAAGGGGTGGCAAATTTCATGCCATCCGGCTTAACGCGCCCCCGCCCGCAAGGGAAGTGTCAGACGAGCCCCGCCATCACGCCTCCATCAACATCCCAGATTGCGCCGGTAACCCAACCCGCGTTATCGGACAGAAGATGTGTGACCGTATGCGCCACATCCGCAGGCCGACCAACGCGGCCGATCGGGTGGAATGCGTCGAAGGCATCGGTCAGGGTTGCCTCGATTTGATCCGGTGCGATGAACGCTCCATAGATGGGGGTCACAACCACCGCCGGTGAAACCGCATTCACCCGGATGTTGTGTTCCGCCAATTCCATTGCCAGGTGCTGTGTCAGAGAATGAAGCCCGGCCTTGGCCATCGAATAGGCCGAGGACGGTGTTGCGCGGACCGCCTGTTTTGCCCACATAGAGCCTATGTTGACAATGTTTCCACCTCCATTGGTCTTCATGTTTTCGGCTACGGCCTGCGTGATGAAAAAGGTCGCGCGACTCAGGTCCAGATAGCTGTCGTAAACCTCGACCGTGTGTTCCATGAACGGTTTTGGCGCGAATGTCCCGGCTGCATTCACCAATCCCTGAATGTGACGCGTGTCCGATTTGATCTGGTTGATCAGTCTTTCGACGTCTGCCGTGTCACGCAGGTTCGCGCGGTATATGTCCGCGTTGTCGCCAAGTTCCGCTTTCGCCGCGTCCAACTTGCCAGCGGATGACCCGACAAGGATCACGTGCCCGCCGCTTGCTATGATTTGGCGCGCTGTGGCCAGACCCATTCCGCTGGATCCGCCGACGATAAGTGTTGTTGTCTGTGTCATGATCAGATTCCCTATCTACTGATAGGTAGATATATTGAATTTGAAATCTGAAATACAACCCCCTATCTAGTGGTAGGTAACTTTTAGATTGATGAGCAGATGCCCAAAACGGAAAAACCCCTGTCAGAAACTGCCAGCCGTATTTTGGATGTGGCCGAGCGTATGGCGCGACAAGGCGGGTATTATGCCTTCAGTTTTCGCGACATCGCGTCTGAAATCGGCATCAAATCGGCCAGCATTCACTACCATTTTCCCACCAAGGAAGCTTTGGGCGAGGCGCTGGTGACCCGGTACACTGATCGGTTCCTGGGGGCGTTGGGACGGTTGGACGAAGCCACGCCCTTGGAATCTCTCGAACAATATGTCGCGGCATATAGACAAGCATTGATCGAACAGGACCTGATGTGCCTGTGCGGTATGTTTGGTGCTGAAATCGCAAGGTTGCCAGACCCGGTCGCCAGACGGACTCGCGAGTTTTTCGAGCGCAATCTCGTATGGCTGGAAACGGTTTTCCGGGCCGCAGGGGCCGCGAATCCCGAAGCCCGAGCAGGGGAAACGATTGCCCGCCTGGAAGGAGCGATGATTCTGGCGCGGTCGATGAACGATATGGACCTGTTCCAAAGCGTCACTGCCGATTTGCCTGCCCAAGCGTTGCGAGAATGACAAACGGCCTTGCGAGGTTCAGCAGGAACGATATCTTGCGGCCTGTGCCATTTCAAGAAAGGACAGGTCATGCCGAACCCAACCGCAGCAATGCTTGTGATCGGGGATGAAATCCTGTCGGGACGCACGCGGGATGCAAATACGAACTACCTTGCGCAAGAGCTGACCAAACAGGGCATTGACCTGAAAGAAGTGCGTATGGTCAGCGATGATCCAACCGCCATCGAAGAAGCCGCCCAAGCGCTGTCCGACCGCTTTGATCATGTGTTCACCAGTGGCGGAATAGGCCCGACCCATGACGATATCACAGCCGACTGCATTGCCCGCGCCTTTGGTGCATCGATTGACGTGCGCGCCGACGCCCGAGCGCTGTTGGAGCGGCACTATGAGAACTCCGGGTTGGAACTGAACGCAGCGCGCCTGCGTATGGCGCGTATTCCGGATGGGGCGACATTGATCGATAATCCCGTTTCGACCGCACCAGGGTTCACGCTTGGGAATGTGCATGTGATGGCGGGTATCCCCACAATCTTTCAGGCCATGATCGCCAGCGTTCTGCCAAAGCTGACCGGTGGCGATCCCCTGTTGTCGCAAACGCTGCGGATCAACCGGGGTGAAGGTGAAATCGCCTCGATCCTGTCCGCACTGGCCGAAGATTTCCCGGATCTCGCCATCGGCAGCTATCCGTTTCAGGTGAACGGCGTATTCGGCTCTAACGTTGTGATTCGGGGTGCCAACGGATCACAAATTGATGCGGCGACGACCCGGTTGGCGAAAGAGCTGGAGCTTTGAGCGTTGACTGGGCTGACATCGTCGACGGCACCTGGCCAGCGGCTGGGTATAGTACTTTAGGCCCGTTTCGCCTGCGGCAAGGATTGGGTGGCGGTTCGCGAGTTTCCTCTGCCAATGCGCTGGCTCCGGCGACTGATGCGGAAATAAATGACGCCGAACAGGCAATGCGCGCGATGGGTCAGCGGCCTATTTTCTGCCTGCGACCGGGCGACGAAGGGTTGGATAAGCAGCTTGCGGATCAGGGCTATGACATTCTTGATCCCGTCAACATCTACCAATGCCCGGTCGACCACCTGACCGATACGCCCATCCCTCGGGTCACCGCCTTTACCATCTGGAGTCCGCTGGCGATCATGAACGAGATCTGGGCGCAGGGCGGGATCGGGCCAGAGCGGCTGGCCATCATGGACCGCGCCGACGGGCCTAAAACGGGGATATTCCTACGTCATTCCGATCACCCGGCGGGGACCGGTTTTGTCGCCATTCACGACGACGTCGCCATGGTTCATGCGCTGGAAATCTTACCGGCCTATCGCCGTCAGGGCTTGGGAAAGTGGGCCATGCGCGCAGCTGCAATCTGGGCACAGAAGAACGGCGCAAAAACGCTAAGTGTGATCTGCACTAAGGCCAATGACGGGGCAAATGGTCTCTACCATGTGCTCGGGATGGAGATCACCGGCGAATACCATTACCGTCAGCTTGTCCAAGGAGAGTGACCAACGTGACCGATCAAACCCTGCCCACCGCACTGGACCTGCCGATGGTGGACCCGCTGCCGCCTGAGACGCAGAAGTACTTTGAAATATGTGTCGAAAAACTGGGCTTTGTGCCCAATGTTCTGAAAGCTTATGCGTTCGACATCGACAAGCTGAACGCGTTCACGGCGAACTACAACGATCTGATGCTGGGCGACAGCGGATTGTCAAAACTGGAACGCGAAATGATTGCGGTGGTCGTGTCCGCGATCAACAAGTGCTTTTACTGTTTGGTGGCCCACGGCGCGGCCGTCCGACAATTGTCGGGCAATCCGCAACTGGGCGAGATGCTGGTTATGAACTACCGCGTGGCCCCACTGGACAACCGCCAACGCGCCATGCTGGATTTTGCTGCCAAGATGACGACCGCCAGTACCGAGATCGAAGAACCTGATCGTCAACGTCTGCGCGATGTTGGGTTCAGCGACCGGGACATTTGGGACATTGCCAATGTGACCGGCTTTTTCAACATGTCGAACCGAGTGGCCAGCGCAACTGCGATGGCCCCGAACGACGAATACCACGCGCAGGCCCGATGATCCGAACTGCTGCCCTATTCCTGATGGTCATGGCCGGTCAGGGTCTTGCGCAGAACCTGACGTTGCCCTCCGGCGCGCGGCTGGTCAGCGAGCGGACCAGTGAATTGGACAGCTATGAGCTGCCAATCGGCCCTTTCGCTGACGGTGCGGTGCCCGCAAGAGAGGTAGAAGGCAAGGTCGCGCGGTTTACTTGGCGGCTCCAATCCGGCTCTAGCACTACGTTGCAATTGCTGGCCCCGTTGCGAGATCAGATCGCTGCACAAGGGTACGAAATCTTGCTTGAGTGTCAGGCCAAAACGTGTGGCGGGTTCGATTTTCGTTTTGGCACCGAGGTCGTGCCCACACCCGACATGTATGTTGCCATTCAGGACTATCGCTTTTTGTCCGCCATTCGGGGGGGCAATGTCGTCAGCCTGTTGGTCAGCCGCAATCCGCCTGACGGGTATGTGCAGATGATCCGGGTCACACCGGTGGGTGCAGAGGTTCCACCCCCGCTTGTGATTGACGAGCCGGTCACGTCGCCCAGCGACCTGTTGGCCGAATTGGAACAAAACGGTCACACAATATTGGAAGATCTTCATTTCCGCACCGGAGAGATGACGTTGGGCGAGGGGCCCTTTGCGTCGCTGAAATTGGTTGCGGAGTTTCTGGACAAAAACCAAAACATCCGGCTGGCACTTGTGGGTCACACCGATGACACGGGCGCGCTGGATGCCAATATCTCGGTCAGTACCGGCCGTGCGCAGGCCGTGCGTGCCCGGTTGATCCAGGTGCATGGGATCGCGGCAGACCGGGTCGAAGCGCGCGGGATCGGCTATCTGGCCCCGCTCACCTCGAATGCCACGCCGGAAGGCCGCGACTTGAATCGCCGGGTCGAGGCGGTCTTGCTGATCAACTAAAGCCTGCGGTGCAGATGAAATCAAGATCTGCAAAAAAAGGGCCCACGCAATTGGCGCGGGCCGTACAGTTTACCGAGGTTAACTCACCAGTCCATCGGACCTTTTTCGTGAAAGGCGCCGACGAGAAAATCTATGAATGCTCGCACCTTGGGCTGTGTAAATCGCCCGGGCGGGTAAACGGCGTATACGCCCTGAACTTCGTCCGGCAGCGATGGCATGGCGTCTACAACTGCACCGGATTTCAGCGCTTCTGCGTACAGATAGCTGGGCAGATATGCGATCCCCAGACCAGAGATGGCGGCGTTCAACAGGGATTGCCCATCGTTCACGCTCAGCCACCCTGCGGTGCGAACCTGTCTTTTTTCACCCGACGGCGCGGTCAGCCTCCACACGTTGCCAGAAGACTGGCTGGAGTAATGCAGCAGCTTGTGTTCGTTCAGATCGTCAATTTTCTGCGGTCGGCCGAATTTCTCGACATAGCTGGGCGCCGCAACCATCCGTTTGACAGTTTCTGTCAGTTTACGGGCGCGCAGGGTGCTGTCTTCCAGCTCACCAATCCGGACGGCCACATCGAACCCTTCTGAAATCAACTCGACGTAGCGGTTGTTCAGAACCATGTTCACTGTGATATCAGGATAGGCCGCCAGAAAATCCGACAGAACCGGAGACAGATGATTGACGCCGAAATCTGTTGCAACGCTGATCCGAAGCAGACCCGAGGGGGCGGATTGCATCGAAGTCACGAGCGCATCAGCCTCGCCCGCATCATTTAGAACGCGCTGTGCGCGATCGTAATATGCCAGGCCAATTTCCGTCGGCGACACGCGCCGGGTCGTGCGGTTCAGCAGCCGTGCGCCCAGACGGGCCTCGAGGCTGGAAACATGCTTTGACACGGCCGATTTGGAGATGCCCATTTTCTTGGCCGCATCGGTGAAGCCACCTTGGTCCACCACATTGGCAAAGGCTTCCATTTCGGTCAGTCGGTCCATTCTCATTCCCCAGGTCTTAGTCCTTTTTTCCAACCTGACGTCCAATCTAGGCGGAAACAGGGCGGACATGGGATAATATCAGGGTTTCAATTCGGATCGTTTGCATATGGGAAACGCGGAAACGATGGTTTCCTAGATGGCCACAAAGCCTGTAAGCCAAGGGTTTTGGGTGATTTCGGCCAGATATGCTAGGGTGACAATGGCAAATTTGTGACCACGGAGGAGATCATGAAAGCCATTTATACCATCGCAGCCATATGTCTGTCCGCAACCCTTGTATGGGCGGGTGGCGAGACGCCGTCGAACCCAGACGCACGGGTCTATTTTGTAAACCTGTCGGATGGCGACACGGTTTCATCGCCGGTGACCGTGGTCTTTGGGTTAAGCGGGATGGGCGTGGCCCCCGCCGGAACCGAGGCGGAAAACACCGGGCACCACCATTTGCTGATCGACCGCCCGCCATTGGGTGAGGGCGAGGACGGTGTGGACGAGCTGACCTATGGTCTGCCTGCGGACGACAACCATCTGCATTTCGGCGGGGGACAGACCGAGGTGACAACGGAATTGGCCCCTGGACCGCACACGCTGCAACTGGTGCTGGGCGATGCCGGGCATGTGCCACACTCCCCTCCTATTGTGTCCCAGGTGATTACGATTACGGTCGAGTAATCGCGTGCCTCCACGGCGCAGGCAACTATGCCACGTCGGGCAATAGGAAAATACGGCGCGCCAGCGCCGAATTCAGCCGTTCTTGTGGATACCATTGGCTGAGGGCTGTCTTGGCCATCAAATCGGGGTTTTCCGCAATGAATGCCTCGAAAGTGCTGGATTGTGAACTGGCAAGACGCTCTGCGATCAGGCTAATGAATGCGTAAGTGATCGTCAGGTTGAACTTATCCGGGGCGCCGGCTTTGGCCGCAAGTGTTCGGATCCCTTTGGCGTAGATCGCCGCGGCATCGATGAAATCGTACTTTCGCAGCAGGTCATATGCGACCTGTACATGTTCGGCATGTCCGAACGTTGTGTTATCGATGGCGTGTGCCTCAAACGCGCTGGTGATGTCGGTGCTCATTCTCCGTCCTCCTTGAAACGGTGGCTGTCCTCGGCTGTCCAGTCGAGGTCGTAGACACTTTTGAGCTGTTTGATCTTCTCCAGCGTTTCCTCGGAAAACGCCGGCTTGTTTTCAAAACTGTGCAAGGCGATGCCCTCGATTAGATCGCCGAGGGTCATATCCAACGACTCTGCCAGTCCTTTGAGGACTTTCAGCAGGCGCTTTTCGATTCGAATTCCCGTCTGGGTGCGTTCTATTTTCTGACTCATTGTGTACATATGTACATTGATACCATTGGAGTCAAGCGGCACAAAAAAAGCCGCCTCTTTCGAGACGGCTTCCTGCAGGTCAATTGAGGTGTTGCTTTAGAACGTTGCCGCCAGTCGCGTGCCTTGATTGATCGCCCGTTTGGCGTCCAGCTCTGCCGCCACATCTGCCCCGCCGATCACGTGCGGAGTGATGCCGCGTTCGATCAGCGCATCCGCCAGGCTGCGCTCGGATACCTGACCGGAACACAGAACGATGGTGTCCGCCGCAATCACGGTCGGGTCGGCACGTTCCTCACCAAAGCTGACATGCAGGCCGTCTTCGTCGATGTGCTCGTAATTCACGCCGCCCACAAAATTGACGTCCTTCATCTTTAGCGTAGCGCGGTGAATCCAGCCGGTTGTTTTACCCAGACCTTTCCCATGCGCCTGTTTCTTGCGCTGCAACAGAGTGACCTCACGCGCAGGTACCGCAGGTTGCGGACCCTCAGGTGCCAGGCCCGAGCGGTGTTCGGCCGGGTCTGTGACGCCCCATTCCTTCATCCATGCGGGCAGGTCGGTGGTAACGCTGTGGCCGTCTTCCAGCAGGAATTCGGACACATCAAACCCGATGCCGCCGGCACCGATCACGGCGACTGACTTACCGACATCCGCCTTTTCGCGCAGTACGTCGATATAATTGATGACGTTGTCCCGATCCTGACCCGGGATTTTCGGATCGCGCGGAATGACACCGGTAGCGATAACCACCTCGTCAAAGCCGGTCAGGTCGTCAGCGCTGACTTCGCGGTTCAGCTCTACCTTCACACCCAGATCGGTCATCATGGTGCGGTACCAATCGACCAGTCCCCAGAACTCTTCTTTGCCCGGAACCTGCTTGGCCATGTTCAATTGGCCGCCAATCTCCGAGGCGCGATCGAACAGGGTCACGTCGTGTCCGCGCTGGGCTGCGGTCATCGCGGTGGATAATCCCGCGGGGCCGGCGCCGACAATGGCAATCGTCTTTGGCGCTTCAGCTGTGGTGATTTCCAATTCGGTCTCATGGCAGGCGCGTGGGTTCACAAGGCACGAGGTCAACTTGCCGCTAAAGGTGTGGTCCAGACACGCCTGGTTGCAGGCGATGCACGGCGCAATCTGTGCCGCGTTACCTGCAATTGCCTTGTTGACGAAATCTGCATCGGCGAGCATCGGACGGGCCAGAGACACCATGTCGGCGCAACCCGTCGACAGGACCTCTTCGGCGACCTCGGGTGTGTTGATCCGGTTCGAGGTGATTACCGGAATCGACACCTTACCCATCAGTTTTTTCGTTACCCAGGCAAAGGCCGCGCGCGGAACGCTGGTGGCGATGGTCGGAATGCGTGCTTCGTGCCAGCCGATGCCGGTGTTGATGATCGTGGCACCGGCCTCTTCGATACGCTGGGCCAGTTCAACGACCTCTTCATGGGTCGAGCCATTGGGGATCAGGTCGATCATCGACAGGCGATAGATGATAATGAAATCGGTGCCCACGGCTTCACGCGTGCGGCGAACGACTTCGATCGGCAGGCGCATACGGTTCTCATAGGACCCGCCCCAATGGTCGGTACGCTTGTTGGTGTGTTTCACAATGAACTGGTTGAGGAAATATCCCTCGGACCCCATGATCTCGACCCCGTCATAACCCGCTTTCCGGGCTAGAACGGCAGCGTTCACGATGTCGCTGATCTGTTTCTCGATACCTTCCTCGTCCAGCTCATTCGGCGGGAAGGGCGAGATCGGGGATTTCACCGGGCTGGGGGCCACACATTTCGGACCATAGGCATAGCGACCCGCATGCAGGATCTGCATGGCGATCTTGCCGCCCGCCTCATGAACGCGCTGGGTCACGATGGAGTGGTTCGCGACCTCTTTGTCATTTGTCATCATCGACGCGCCGGGCAGCACCGATCCTTCAAGGTTCGGACCAATCCCACCTGTCACCATCAGCGCGACGCCTCCGCGTGCCCGGTCAGCGTAAAACTCGGCCACTCGGTTCCAGTCGCCGGTTTCCTCAAGACCTGTGTGCATCGACCCCATCAGGACGCGGTTCTTCAAAGTGGTAAAGCCCAGATCCAGTGGGGCCAGCATATTTGGGTACGCAGTCATGGCGAACTCTCCCTCCCGATTTGTCGACGCTAGATTGACCTTCGC
Source organism: Ruegeria sp. YTSA072 (assembly GCF_059610285.1). Lineage (NCBI taxonomy): Bacteria > Pseudomonadati > Pseudomonadota > Alphaproteobacteria > Rhodobacterales > Roseobacteraceae > Ruegeria > Ruegeria sp. YTSA072. The sequence continues at coordinate 169,171 of NZ_JBXWNI010000006.1, forward strand.
GTCAACGTTGTCACGCGAAACCTAACGTCACACCCTTTGCTGGCGCCTTGGGGCTTGATACAGACGTCTCAAAGCACATTCACGAGGCTGCACATGACCCCCGAAGAGATCGCCAAACTGCCCTATCGCCCCTGCGTGGGGCTTATGCTGATGAATACCGAGGGCAAGATTTTCGTCGGTCAGCGCAATGATCGCCACAAGGATGCATGGCAAATGCCTCAGGGCGGCGTGGACAAGGGCGAAGATCCACGGGATGCAGCTCTGCGTGAGCTGTGGGAAGAAACCGGCGTAACCTCGGACTTGGTCGAGATCGTGGCTGAGACGGACGGCTGGCTGCCTTATGATCTGCCACACGACATCGTGCCGAAAATCTGGAAGGGCCGTTATCGCGGGCAAGAGCAGAAATGGTACCTGCTGCGATTTACCGGCCAGGACGACCAGATCGACATCCAGACCGAGCACCCGGAATTCATCAAGTGGAAATGGCAGGAGCCCGGTCAGCTGATTGACGAGATCGTGCCGTTCAAACGTGAGGTTTACCGACAGGTGGTTGCCGCCTTTGCCGATTACTTGGGCTTTGGGCGCTAACCAAAGCCTTGGGGCTTGAAGCGAACGCGTGCGGCAGGTCCTTTGGGGTCCAGTTCGAACAAATCGTCGCGCGCGGTCAGGTATCCGCGCCAGTTCTTTTCGGGATACGTACTGATCTTGATATCGTGTAACCGACGCATACGCACGTTTAGATCGGCGATGGGTATGCCTTGCCCATTCTGGCTGCCCTGAGAAATTACAGTCTGGATTTTTCTGTCGAGGTCGGACGCCTCGGAGGCTCGGCTTTGCTGAAGCTCAACAAACACAGTGCAATTATCCCGAACGTGCTGTGGTGCTTTGGCTTCGCCAACGCCGACTGTCCTGACGCCGAATTCGCGTAGCCGCCGATGCAGGTGCGTAAAGTCGCCGTCCGAGCTGACGATCACCATGGCATCGATGCCCCGGTTCAAGACGAACTCGATTGCGTCGATACATAATAGAATATCTGAGGCGTTCTTGCCCGTGCCGCTATGGATCAGGTGATATTCGCTGGCCTCATGCCACGCCGAAGAAACCTGAGCATTCATATAAACCCGTGCGACGTCGATACGCCCATATTTCTGAGCGATCCGGCCAACGTCTTTTTTGTAAGTGGCGCTGATATTGTCGCCGTCCACCAAAACAGCTACGCGAAGTGTCATAAAAAATCCGGAATTAATTTAATTGGCGATGAGATACATCGACACTGAGGCAAATTTTTGGCGTTGTAGCTGGCAACCTCGCCTTGCCAAAATCGCGCCGGCAGACCTGCAAAATCGGTTCCTACAAACGTGCGGAGTACGAGCAGGTGGTTGCCGCCTTTGCCGATCACCTGTCATAAAGCGGCATGCAGATTGAAGACATCTGGCCCAAGTACCGCGCGCGCCTGAAGGCGTTTCTGCATTCGCGTGTGTCCAACACCGCGGATGTGGAAGACCTGTTGCAAGAGATCTCGGTCAAGGTCTTCACCGGTTTGCCCAACCTGAAAGACCCTGCCAAACTGCAGCCGTGGTTGTTTCAAACGGCCGAACGCACGATCATCGACCATTACCGAAAATCCGGCCGTGTCGAGGCGCATCCGGATGATCTTTGGTATCACCGGGATGATCCGGAAACGCGTCAGGATCTTGAGGGATGCGTCGAACCTTTCATTCGCGGATTGCCGCAGGAAACCGCGGACATGCTGATGGCAATCGACATCAATGGCGTGTCCCAACAGGATTATGCACAGGCGCAAGGGCTGGCCTATTCAACACTCAAATCCCGGGTTCAAAAGGGCCGGGCAGAGCTGCGAAAAGCGTTCGAAGATTGCTGCAATATCTCGGTGGATGTGCGGGGCAATATCTCAGACGTTCAGATAAAACCAAAATCCTGCAAAAAATGTTGATTTGATCGTCGTCTTTTTGGCGCGGGCTTCGTCTGACAGATGAAACCAGCAAAAGGAAAGACAAATGATCCGTATCATCAGTTTCAAAATCTGCCCCTTCGTTCAGCGCGTCACTGCGCTGTTTGAAGCCAAGCAGGTGCCCTATCAGATCGACTATATCAGCCTCAGCGACAAGCCGGACTGGTTTCTGCACCTGTCGCCGACAGGTCAGGTTCCGATTCTGGTGACCGAAGGTGGCACGGCACTGTTTGAGTCGGACGCGATTGCCGAATACCTCGACGAAGTGACCGCGCCGCTGCAGCCCGACCTGACACCGGAACAGCGCGCCCTGAGCCGCGCGTGGAGCTATCAGGCCAGCAAGCATTATCTGGTTCAGTGCAGCGCAATGCAAAGCGCGGATCAGGCGATCTTTGCGGATCGGACGACCAAGCTGAACGCCTCGTTCGCAAAGGCGGAAAAGCAGCTTGGGGACGGCCCGTTCTTTACGGGTGAGGCGCTGGGCAATGTTGATATGGCGTGGTTGCCGTTGCTTCATCGCGCTGCAATTGTGGCTGATCACAGCGGGCACGATATGTTGGCTGACTATCCCAAGGTGAAAGCGTGGCAACAAGCTCTGCTGGCAACTGGTATCCCTGAGAAAACCGTGTCCGAGGATTTTGCCACCAAGTTTGCGGACTTCTATCTAGCAGAGCGGACGTGGTTGGGGCGGGGTGCGAACCTGAACGAAGCACTTGCAACCGCTCCGTTGAAACAATCCGGCGGGTGCTGCGGGTGATTCACTCACTAAGCCGCACGTTGGCGTGAGGGGGCGTGGCCGCATCTGATCGACCTGTCTAGCTTGACGGGTATGAAGGACACGGCCCCAACTCTCTCTTCTGTAAAACCCGCCGGACGCAAGTTTACCGGCACCGACCGTCGCGCGCCTTTGCGCGGCGGTCTGCAAGGGTGCGGCGAATATGGCGCAGGGCAGACGGCAGGCCGGTTCTACCCCATCGCCTGCGTCGCGCTTGAGGTCACACAACGCTGCAATCTGGATTGCACACTGTGTTATCTCTCGGACCGGGCCGAGATGACCTATGACCCACCGCTGCCGGTTCTGTTTGCGCGTCTTGCAACGATCCACAGCCACTATGGCCCCGGTGTCTCGGTCCAGTTGACGGGGGGTGATCCGACCCTGCGCAAGGTGGAAGATCTTGAGGCGCTGTGCCGCGAAATTCGCCGCCTGGGCATTCGGTCGTGCCTGATGACCAACGGCATTCGCGCCAGCCGGGCGTTTCTGACGCGGCTTGCGGCGGCGGGGTTGGATGACGTGGCCTTTCACGTCGACATGACGCAGGAGCGCAAGGGGTTCAACAGCGAGACTGAGTTAAATGTGGTGCGCCGCGCCTATATCCGGCACACGCGTGGGCTGGGCCTGCGGGTGTTGTTCAATACAACCGTTTTCGGCGGCAACTTCGATGAATTGCCTGCGCTGGCGCGGTTCATGCGAGACTGCCCCGAGGTCGCCTTTGTGTCCTTTCAGATGCAAGCCGATACTGGGCGCGGGGTGTTGCGCGAGCGTCCCGACGCGATCACGCAGGACAGTGTCATGCGTGCCGTCGAGGTCGGATATGAAACGCCCCTGCATTTCGACACGGCTGCCGTAGGGCATTCGAAATGCAATCGCTATGCAAGTGTTGTGACTGCCGGTGGGCGCGCGGTTTCGGTTCTGTCCGCCAAACGCCTGACACAGAAAGTGATCGCCGCGCTAAGCCGGGCCGACCAATCAACCGACGGCCATATCGACACTCGTGACAGCGTCCGGCGTATGGCACGGCGCAACCCTCTATTGGCGCTGCGGGCGGGCTTGCATCTGCTGAGATGCGTGCTGCATTTGGGCAGAGGTTTATTGCGGGGACCTGTCCGTCGGCAGTCAGTGTTTATCCACAATTTTATGGCCGCCGATGCGCTCGAAGAAGACCGCTGTGCGTCTTGCGTCTTCATGGTCGCTACTGCGAACGGGCCGATGTCCATGTGCGTTCACAACGCGCAGCGTGACATGCATCTGGCCGCGCCAGACCGGGTTGACGGGCCGTCTGGACCAAGCTGGTGGAATGCCGCCGTTCCCCGCCTGTCGGGTGGACCCGATCTGCCGGATCTGAGCGATCCCGGGCTGGCCCCACTCAAGCGGCTCAAGGGGCAGTTGCGGGCCACGCGCCGGAACCAAAAGGACGTATCATGAGAAAACTTCTGATCCTGCTGTTGCTTCCGGTTTTGACCGCATGCGCAAGTGTCGAGCGTCTGGCCTTGCCCGCCCCCGAGGCATTGCCAGGACAGACCCTGACCAGATTTGCGTCCCCGCCGGGCGAAAAGGTTGATCACCGCGACTGGACAGCTTTCCTGCACCGTTATGTCGTAGCCGACGGGAAGGGCGTGAACCGGGTAACTTACGGGCAGGTGACACAGGCAGATCGCGCGCGCCTGGACGAATATCTGGTCGATCTGCAAGCCATTGACCCCGCGCGGCTGACACGTGATCAGCAACTGGCGTATTGGATAAACTTGTACAATGCGCTGACGGTGGATGTGGTTCTTGAAAACTATCCCGTTGCTTCGATCCGCGACATCAAGGATGGGCCATTATCGATTGGGCCGTGGAATCAACCTCTGGCGCGGGTGGCCGGGCAGGAGTTGACCCTCAATGACATCGAACACCGCATTATTCGGCCCACATTCGGCGAACCGCGCATCCACTATGCGCTGAACTGCGCCGCTGTGGGCTGCCCTAACCTGATGGATCGCGCCTGGCAGGCCGAGACATTGGAGCGCGATTTCGCCGCTGCCGAGCACGCCTATATCAACGATCCGCGTGGCGTGCAGTTCGACCAACGCGGCGGATTGATCCTGTCAAAGATCTTTATCTGGTTCCGCGAGGATTTCGGACCGAATGAAAAATCCGTGCTGGCCTACATCGCGACCGCAGCGGAACCCGAGCTGCGCGCCCGTCTTCAGCAGACGCCGCGTGTCAAAGCGTATCAGTATAACTGGGCTTTGAACGACGCGGCGGCTGGATCTTAATCAGCGGATTACAGCAACCCTTCGGCGCGCAGCAGGTCCTGCATGTTCGCCTCGGGGCGCGGGCCGATGTGACTGATGACCTCGCGGGCGCAGATATTGCCGATCTTGGCGCAGGCTTCGTGATCGCGGCCTGTGGCCATGCCAAACAGGAAGCCGGCGGCAAACTGATCGCCCGCACCGGTTGCGTCCACGGGCACGACTTTCTCGACCGGTACGTCGACGCGTTGCCCGTCGCTTAGGACAGTCACGCCGTCGCCGGAGCGGGTGCATACGACAAGCGGGCAGATCGCGGCGGTTTTGGCCAGCGCCTCTTCCAGATCGCCGGTTTCGAACAGGGATTTGATTTCGGCCTCGTTGCCGATGACGAAATCAAGTTCGTTTTCGATCAGCAGCAGGAAATCGACACGGTGGCGTTCCACACAGAAGGGGTCGGAAATGGCGATACCCGCCTTGCCGCCACCTTTGTGGCACGCGCGCGCGGCCTCTAGAAACGCAGCTTTGCCCTTTTCCTTGTCGAACAGATACCCCTCAAGGAACATGATCTGGCTGTTGCCTGCGACGTCATCCGATACGTCCTGCGACGACAGTTCCGAGGAAATCCCCAGATAGGTATTCATTGACCGTTCCCCATCGGGCGAGACAAAAATCATCGAGCGCGAGGTCGGCAGTTCGCCACCCGGAACCGGAGGGTTCACGAAATCAACGCCGTCCTCGTTCATCGCATCCGCGTAAAACCGGCCCAGAGCGTCATCATGAACCCGCCCGATAAACGCTGAATCCAGCCCCAGCGCACCTGCGCCGGCGATGGTGTTGGCGACCGAGCCACCCGGCGTCTGTACGCGGCCTTCCATCGAGGCATAGAGGACCTCGCCACGCTCCTGCTCGATCAGCTGCATGATGCCTTTTTCAATGCCCATCAACTCCAGGAAACTGTCGTCGGCTTGGGAAATCACGTCCACAACTGCGTTTCCGATGCCGGTCAGTTGGTAGGTTTTCATAGGTTCTTGTCCTCAAATTCGCAGAGATCGCGGATGATGCAGGTGCCGCACATGGGTTTGCGCGCCTTGCAGTGATAGCGGCCATGCAGGATTAGCCAGTGATGCGCATGCAGCTGAAAGTCGGTTGGGATATTGTCTTCGATGGCGCGTTCGACGGCGTCCACATTCTTACCGGGGCAAATGCCGGTGCGATTTCCAACACGGAAGATATGCGTGTCCACCGCCTGTGCCGGATAACGCCACCACATGTTCAGAACCACATTGGCCGTCTTGCGACCGACACCCGGTAGCGATTGCAATGCTGCACGGGAATTGGGTACCTCGCCGTCATAGTCGTCGACCAGAATACGGCTGAGCTTAATGACGTTCTTCGCCTTTTGCCGAAACAGACCGATGGTTTTGATGTGTTCAATCAGACCTTCTTCGCCCAGATCCAGCATCTTTTGCGGCGTGTCGGCGATCTTGAACAACGCACGGGTGGCCTTGTTCACACCGACATCGGTTGCCTGCGCAGACAGCGCCACGGCGACGACCAGAGTATAGACGTTGACATGCGCAAGCTCGCCCTTGGGTTCGGGGTCGGCTTCCTGAAAGCGCGTAAAGATCTCGCGGATCCGGTGATATCCGAGTTGTTTTGCCATCCGCGTCTTAATGCCGTTCGGGGCGCGTCGATACAAGTCCAAAGCTAATGCGCAAGTTCCGGGTCGCGAGGGCGTAACCTGCGCGCTATGGTTTGGTCAAGAATATGAGGTAATAGCCATGAACGTCCAGACACCGGAAAGCGGATACCACTACAACGTCATGCGCCGCGCGATCGACCTGATTGATCAGGGAGGCGAGGGCCTGAGCCTGGAAGAGCTAGCCCGCCAGATGGATATGAGCCCGGCGCATTTCCAGCGCCTGTTCTCGCGTTGGACCGGGGTGTCGCCGAAACGCTACCAGCAATATCTGACCCTGGGCCACGCCAAGGCATTGTTGCGGGAACGGTTTACCACGTTGGAAACCGCACACAACGTCGGCCTGTCCGGCAGTGGCCGTCTGCACGATTTGTTCCTGAAATGGGAATCCATGAGCCCCGGCGAATACGCGCGCAGGGGCGTCGGGCTGACCATCTATTGGGGCTGGTTCGAATGCCCCTTTGGCCCGGCACTGGTCATGGGAACCGATAAGGGTATCTGCGGCATGGCTTTTGGTGCTGAAACCGGTGAAGAGGCCGCGATGGAGGATATGATCTCACGCTGGCCCAAGGCCGAGTTCATAGAAGATCCAATGCGTCTGCGCCCTTGGGTTCTAAGTGCTTTTGGCGCGGCAAGCGACCGGTTGGAACCTACGCCGCTGTACCTCATTGGCTCGCCCCTGCAAATCAAGGTTTGGGAGGCGCTGATGCATATCCCGTCAGGCCAGGTCACTACCTACTCTGAGATTGCGCAACGTGTGGGATCGCCGCAAGCCGTGCGTGCCGTGGGAACCGCGGTTGGTCGCAACCCGGTTAGCTGGCTGATCCCATGCCACCGGGCGCTCCGCAAATCCGGTGGGCTGGGTGGCTATCACTGGGGCTTGCCGGTCAAACGCGCAATGCTGGCATTCGAGGCCGCTCAGGCCGACGCATAGTCACGCCAAAAACAAACTTTGCGCTGCTGCATCCTGTGATAGTGAGATTCTATGAAGCAGGACAGCAGGCAGATCACACAGACATTCGCGGCGTGGGCCATTCCGGTTTCGGTAGCGGTTTTGCTGCTGAAACTGCTGGCCTGGTGGGTGACTGGCTCGGTGGCTCTGCTATCGGATGCCCTGGAATCAGTGGTGAATGTGGCGGCTGCCCTGCTTGCATTTTTCGCGGTGCGTATATCTGGCATGCCGCCAGACAAAAAGCACCCGTTCGGGCATAAGAAGGCCGAGTACCTGTCGGCCGTGGTCGAAGGGACGCTGATTGTTCTGGCCGCGCTGCTGATCATTCGTGAAGCCGTTTTCGCATTGCCTGATCCGCATCTGGCCGGGGAACCGTTCCTGGGCATTGCCATAAATGTGGGCGCGACGTGCCTGAATGGTATCTGGGCGTTTCTGCTGTTGCGGGTTGGGCGACGAGAATCCTCACCGGCGTTGGAGGCGAGCGGAAAGCACATATTAACCGACATTATGACCTCGGTCGGTGTTGTTGTCGGGTTGCTGATAGCGATGGCGACAGGTTGGTTGATCCTTGATCCCATTATCGCGATTCTGGTGGCCGTCAATATTCTGTGGGAGGGGTGGAAGGTTATCCGCAGCTCGGTCGACGGGTTGATGGATGCTTCGCTGATCGACGGAGAATTGACGTCTGTCCGCGAAACAATCGAAGCCAATTTAGGCCCGGCGCTTGAGTATCATGATCTGCGCGGTCGCAGGTCAGCCAACATGATTTTCGTTGAGTTTCACCTTGTCGTCGACGGTGCCATGTCGGTCGCGGCCGCGCATGACATCTGCGACGATATCGAGGCGGCCCTGAACAGGAAGTTTCCGGGGTCAGTCTTTGTCATCCATCTGGAACCGGACAGCGAGTTGAAAAGTGCCAGAGCCTGATTGACAGACACATCCGCCAGTGCGAAATGTCGCCCTCAGGTTCGGGTCCCCTGCCGTTCGCAGCCATTTGGCATTGGTGAAACCCGGTTGATGAACATCTGTTGCCCTTTTCTGGCGCGCGGATGGTAATGCGAACTCCGTCCTGACTTGGCGCCCGTTTAAGGAAACGAGGCAAGAAATGACACGTTCAAACAATATTGCTCCACTTGAGGAGCTAAAAGCGCAGGCAAAACGACTGCGCGACAGGCTGCGCGGTGCGGGGGTTACGCTCTCGCATAGTGAATCGCTGGAATTGCTGGCGCATCAACATGGGGTGCGCGATTGGAATACGTTGCACGCCATGGCCGGAAATCGCATGCATTTGCGTGTTGGTGACCGGGTTGAAGGGTTCTATCTGGGTCAGCCGTTCAGGGCGGAGATCCGTGGTATGACCCTGTTGGGTGACGGGTCGCATCGGCGCGTTACCTTACACTTTGACACCCCCGTGGATGTCGTTCAATTCGACAGCTTCTCGGCCTATCGGCAACGCGTAACCGGTGAGATTGGTTGGGATGGCCGATCCACGCGACATACCTCGGACGGCCAACCGCAACTGATCGTGCGACCTAGGTAAAGAAAAAGGCGCGGCGGATAACCACCGCCGCGCCCTTTTGTTAAGTTCTAGTCTGGCGTCACTCTGCTGCCCAGCCACCCACGGCTTTGACCTCAAGGAAGTCCTCTAACCCCCACAAGCCGCCCTCGCGCCCGTTTCCGGACTGTTTCATGCCGCCAAACGGTGAACCTGCACTGCGCGACTGGCCATTCATTTCAACCATGCCGGACCGCAGTACCCGCGCCATTCGATTGGCCCGCGCGCCGTCTTGTGTCTGAACGTAATTGGTCAGGCCGTATGGCGTGTCGTTGGCAATCTCCACCGCCTCTTCTTCAGTGTCGAAGGGGATCATAGTCAGGACGGGGCCAAAGATCTCTTCGCGCGCGATGTTCATCTGGTTATTGGCGTCGGCAAAGACGGTCGGGCGTACATAATAGCCCTTGTTCAACCCCTCGGGACGCCCGGTGCCTCCCGTCACCAATCGGGCTCCTTCGTCGATACCTTTCTGGATCAGGTCTTGAATTTTGGTCCACTGAAGCTCGTTCACGACGGGACCGATGTGACGTCCTTCTTCCTGCGCGCTACCGACCGAAACCATGCTGGCCACCTCGGCCGCGGTTTCCACGGCCTGATCATAGATCGGGCGTTGAACCAGCATGCGGCTAGGCGCATTACAGCTTTGGCCGGTGTTGTTCATCATGTGCAGAACGCCGCGTTTGACAGCCTTTTCATCGGCATCGGCAAAGACCACGTTTGCGCCCTTACCGCCCAGCTCCAAGTGTACCTTCTTCAAAGTATCGGCAGCGCTTTTCGAGATCGCTGTGCCTGCGCGCGTCGAGCCGGTAAAGCTGACCATATCCACATCCGGATGCGCCGAAAGCTGGGAACCGACGCCCACGCCATCGCCGTTGACCAGATTGAACACACCGGCGGGGAAGCCGGCCTCATCCATCATCTCGGCAAAAATCATTGCGTTCAGCGGGCTTTGTTCGGAGGGTTTCAGAACCATGGTGCAGCCTGCAATCGCCGCCGCGCCAACCTTGAGCGTGACTTGGTTCATCGGCCAGTTCCATGGCGTGATCAGGGCGGCAACACCGACGGCCTCATAGATGATCCTGTCATTGGGCGCGTGATCGCCCAGCGGGCGGTCGAATTGGAACGCTTTGGCTGCGCGCACAAAGTTAGCAAGGTGATACATGCCCGCACCGGATTGCTGGGTGCGTGCCATGTCGATCGGCGCGCCCATCTCAAGCGACATCGCCTGTGCCAAATCCTCGGACCGGGATTGGTAAATCTCGATCAGTTTCTCGACCAGTGCGATGCGATCTTCGACCGGTGTGGCCATCCAGCCGGGCAGGGCGGCCTTTGCGGCAGCAACTGCGGCGTCGGTATCAGCTTGCGCGCCCAGTGAGATCACCGCGCAGGGTTCCTCGGTCGAGGGGTTGATCACCTCGAAATCATTCGCTGCAGATGGGGCGACCCATGTTCCGTCAATGTAGAAATTGCGTTTCTCGATCATCACGTATCCTCCTGATCCCGTGGCCCGGATGGCGGGAATTTGCGCCACTCTGGCACCGGCATATCGGTGTGGCAAGGCGCAATTTGATCAAATTAATTTCCTCAAAAATGAATACCCTTTCAAGCAGCTAATGGTTTAACAATGGCGCAGAGTTATTAGGTTTCCAGCAACCGACTCGGTTTGTTTCACAAAAAAGGAGATGCCCCATGGGTTTGCGCATCAATGACACCGTTCCGAATTTCACTGCAGAGACGGATCAGGGCACTGTTCAGTTCCATGACTGGATCGGTGACAGCTGGGCGATCCTGTTCTCACACCCCAAGGATTTCACGCCGGTCTGCACTACCGAGTTCTCGGCCGTTGCGCAGCTGAACGACGAATGGGCAGCCCGCAACACCAAGGTGATGGGCGTCTCAGTCGATGGCGTCGAGGACCACAAGAAGTGGAAGAAGGACATCGAGGCGTATGGCAACGCCAACCCCGGTTTTCCGATCATCGCTGATGACGGTCTGGCCGTGTCCAAGGCGTTCGACATGCTGCCCGCCGAGGCATACCTGCCCGATGGCCGTACGCCTGCCGACAGTGCAACCGTGCGTTCGGTGTTCATCATCGGCCCTGACAAACAGTTGAAACTGTCGATGACCTACCCGATGACCGTGGGCCGAAATTTTGCCGAAATCCTGCGCGCGCTGGATGGTCTGCAGATGAGTGCCAAGGGCGTGGCCACCCCCGCGAACTGGGTGCCGGGCGAAGACGTGATCATCCCGCCGGCCGTGTCGAATGATGAGGCAAAAGAAAAGTTCGGTGAGTTTGAAACCATCTTTCCGTATCTGCGTAAAACCAAAGCGCCCAGCTAAAGTAGCTCGGGCAGGGCGATAAGTTCTGCCCGATTCCAATCCGCCTTCAAGGGTGACTAAGCTGCGTATCGTTGAGGGTGCTGATACAGTTTCCGACGGTAGGCAGCGCGTTTGAACTCACGCGTTAGCTTGTCGGCCAGCGGCGGGCTTGCCTGTATGGTCGAACCGCCGATTTCTTGTGCGACTTCCTGATTGCCGCTTCCTTGCAAGGAAAGGATCGGCTGCCCAGTCACCCAGTGCATTTGCAGGAACGTGTCGACCGGTCGGTCAATCTGGTCGGTTACGGCAAGCAACCGCTCAGCCGCACGCCGCCCGACCACCTGGCAGACGCATTGCAAGCCAATGACTTTTGGCAGGATCAGACGCAATCCATTTTGCTTAATAAGCGTTCGTGCCGCATCCTCGCGTTGTTTCACGGGAATTCGGATATAGTGATCCGGGGTTGCAAGCGGATCCAGCATCTCTAACGCATAGGCCATACGACACGGATCTATGCGCAAATCATCCTCGGTAATGATAGCGCGGTCGATCTTTTCATCAACGAGCTTGCGCCAGATTCGCCGATGGCTCGCGAAAATTCCGATCTCCGCAGGGCGTAGCGGAAAAGGGTATCTGGGGCGATACAAATCGCCCGGAAACAATTGTACATCCGCGATTTGAGCGGGGTCCTTCCCATTGACGGCCTCGAAGAGTTCCGCGTTTGGCAGACTGGCACACAGCCTTTCGGCATTGGGTCGCCGCGCTGCGCTAGCTGTCATATGGATGACAAAAGTCCTCATGCCACAGTGCATAGAACACAGGGGCGGGAGGGGGAAGAGAAACCCGAAAGAAACACTTCCCCGTGATCCATCAGAAACCGTAACGCAGGCCGACATTGACGCTGAAGGCGTCGATGTCATCCTCGACAGTCCCCGTGGACGCGCCGTTCGGTGCCAGACGCGCCGAGGAAACGTCGAATGCGCGGGCATATCGGGTGTCCAGGGTCAGGGAGGTGTTTGGGCTGATCTCATAGGCTACACCGGCAATAATTTGCGCAGCAAAGGTGGTGTCGGTGTCGTTCAGTTCGACGCCCGGCCCGTAGACAAAGTCCAGATCAGAATAGGTGGCACCCAGACCCAGACCGACATAGGGCGTGAAGGCCCCTGCCTGTTTGAAATCGACCAGCACATTGGCGAACAGCGATGTCTGCGACACGTCACCCGAAATGTTGCCTTCTGCGCCGGGTCCGTTGCCTGAAAAATTGACGCCATCCACGTCGTTGTCGCGGTAGGACAGCTCCAGCTCGATCCGGGTGCCAAACTGATCGTTCGACCACTGCGGGATCTCTTTGCCGACCGCGATGCCCAGCCCATAGCCGCCATCGAAATCGGTATCCACTGACTGCGACGATCCATTGATTGTGCCGCTAAAGTCGCTGTCCTGCAGCTGGCTGTACCCGGCAAAGCCCTGAAGATAGAGACCATCCGACAGGCTCTGCGCGGCCAGCGCGGACGCGCTGATCGTCAAAGCTGTCGAGGCGAGAAGAAGACGCGTAACCATGACCATGTCCTTTGTTCCACATTTGTTATGGCGCACATGTGGGCAGTAGAGGCAGGAATGAAAGGCAACAGCCCTTCACTTCAATTCACAGGATATTGGGAACGTGTGAGTGAATAAGATCAGCACCGAGCTAAAACTTTGGTTCACGTTCTATGTGGTCGAATTCGGCTTTTCAGAACTGTTTGTCAGCAAAGGTTCGGAAAGCAGCTCATCAATGAAGTAGCTCAGCAATTGCACGCGTCCCGTGACTCCTGCCTTGCGATACACCGCGGCGCATTGCGCTTTGACCGTGCCTTCTTTGGTTTGCCGCAATGTCGCGATGTCCGCAATGGACAGACCCTTGATAGACAACAGGGCAACGTCGCGCTCGGCATCACTCAGGTTCCACTCAGTGAATTGAGAGACAATGAGTTGAGCAAACGCGCCCTGCGCGACATTCAGCTGTCGCTGCATGTCGCGCACACGCCTGTTCTGGGACCTGATCAGTGCAATCGTCGCGGCAAGGCCGCCGATCAATGCCAGCGCCAGAACCAGTTCGAAACTATGCAGGTGGCGAAAGCCCGCGCTTTCCCCACCAGTCCAGTCCAACATCGCGTCGGTCACGAAAAAGGCGGCGCAGACGGCCTGCACCACCAGAAGGAGCCAAAGCAATGACGTTTGTGAAAGCTTCATGAGGCTCCTGAGAGTTTGTCGGGTCAGTCATCGTCCTTTTCGAGTTCGATGGCAGTTACCACGCCGTCGGTCTCGGACAGGACAAGTTCAGTTTCTACGCCATCCTTGATGAGTTCAACCTCGATCTCACCGTCTTCGAATTCGATCTCTTCAATCTGGTATCCCTGCGCCTCTAGGGTCGTGCGGATATCAGCCTCACTGGTGCCCAGTTTGTCGCCCAGTCCGACATTGGCCAGTGCAAGAACCGGCGCTGTTGCAATCAATCCGGTCAGTGTCAGCAGTTTCAAGGTTTCCATTTTACATCTCCTTTTTGTGTCTCGGTGACGGGATGGAACTGGGGGCAAGCCGAGTGCGCTGCGATTGGCTTTTGGTTGAAACGCAGGGAATTGGACCAAGGTTTATCCCGGAAAATGCGGATTCAGGTCGCCTGGTTCTGCATTTGCCCGAATTGTGCTAGGGTTATGCGGGGGAAATCTACAGGCATTTAAACACGGCGTCGGGCGTTCAGACTGTGTAAAACAGGAGAAGACGATGGAATTCACAGATTGGTACGTTGAAGGCGAAGCATTCGGGAACTGCAATTGCGGCTATGCCTGCCCTTGCCAGTTCGAAGAATTACCAACCCATGGAAATTGCCGCGGCTTTGAGGTGCTTGAGGTTTCCAAAGGGCATTTTGGCGACACCGACCTTGCTGGCACAAAAGCTGCGCTGATCTACGCCTGGCCCGGCCCGATCTTTGAGGGCGGCGGCCAGATGCAGGTGATCATCGACCCAAGCGCCTCGGACGCGCAACGGGCCGCATTGGAAAAGGTCTTTCACGGTGAAGAGACCGAGGAAATGGCAACCCACTGGCATGTCTTCCGCACGATGTGCGACACCGTTCACGAGACCCTGTATGTGCCGATTGATTTTGAGATGGACATGGATGGGCGCACCGCCAAAGTCTCAATCGGTGAGGTGCTGAGCTCAACCGGCCGTCCCATCGAGGCCCCACATGGTGGTGGCCCGCATCGTGTACGGATCGACATTCCCGGTGGTATAGAATTCACCCTGGCCGAGATTGGCAGTGCATCGACCAAGGCAGATGCGGCGATCAAACTGGATTTGAACGACAGTTATGGGCAGTGGCATGTGATGAAACACGGGCCGTCTGGCGTGGCGCACTGACGTTCTGGGTATTTGACTTGTCAGCAAGGATCAGGCTGCAGGGGCTTCACCGGTCAGATGTTCGCTTTGGCCAGCTTCGTTCTTTTCCAAGCTTGGCTTAATCGGCCGCACGCGATCATAGATGATGTGGAACAGGTAGGTGTAAACCGTATAAGTCAGTGTCAGACCGACATTGAGCGCAAGCGCTGATCCCAGAGAATGCCCACCAACCATCATCAAAAGTGGGCAGGTGATCATGACTGCCGTAACCTCATGCAATGTGGCATGAAGAACGCGCACCGATTGGGGGCGTTTGCAGGCCAGCCGGGCCGTTTTGTCCCGCTCAATCAGATCAAAAATAGTATTGAAGAACGGGCACCAGATCATGATCACAATCGACAGCATGGCGATCATAGCGAACCCGTGCACCATCGATGCGCCGGTCAAATAAGCGTATACGGGTGAGACAAATGCGATCCCGATCAGCTCGAAGCTGCCGGTCTGGATGACGCGTTCCTTGAAGGTCCTCAGGGTCATGTCACGCCTTTCAAAACACAGGATCACGGTTCAGCCGAGCGGATTGCCCGGCTGCTGAAATACGGGTGGTCTTAAGGGATGGATTGCTTCCCTAGCGTAACCTTTCATGAAGAAATACATCTGACTGTGAACTCGCACACATTCAGATATTTATGGCAATAATTGACCGATCCGTCCTTGGCTGGGCGGTCATAGCTCGAAACGAAAAAAGGCCCCGGCGTTTCCACCGGGGCCTTGATCAATTGAAAGAAGAACAGATTACTCTGCGCTTTCCTCTTTCTTTTCTTTCTTCTCGGAAACGATCTCTTCGCCGGTTTCCTGATCGACCACTTTCATCGACAGGCGGACTTTGCCGCGGTCGTCAAAGCCCAGCAGCTTGACCTTTACTTCCTGACCTTCCTTCAGAACATCCGACGGATGGTTCAGGCGGCGGTTTTCGATCTGGGACACGTGGACCAGACCGTCGCGCTTGCCAAAGAAGTTCACGAAGGCACCGAAGTCGACGATCTTAACGACTTTACCGGTGTAAACTTGGCCTTCTTCCGGCTCGGCGACGATCGAGTGGATCATCTCATACGCCTTCTTGATCGATTCACCATCGGGCGAGGCGATCTTGATGACGCCGTCGTCGTTGATGTCGACCTTAGCGCCTGACACTTCGACGATTTCGCGGATGACCTTACCGCCCGAACCGATCACTTCACGGATCTTGTCGGTCGGGATGTTCATGGTCTCGATGCGCGGGGCGTGGACCGAGAAATCGTTGGTCTCGGACAGGGCTTTGCCCATCTCACCCAGGATGTGCATTCGGCCGTCCTTGGCTTGCGCCAGGGCTTTCTCCATGATCTCGGGCGTGATGCCTGCGACCTTGATGTCCATCTGCAGCGAGGTAATGCCGTTTTCGGTGCCCGCAACTTTGAAGTCCATGTCGCCCAGGTGGTCTTCGTCACCCAGAATGTCGGATAGGATGGCGTATTCGCCGTCATCTTCCAGGATCAGACCCATGGCCACACCGGCAACCGGTGCTTTCAGCGGAACGCCCGCATCCATCATCGACAGCGAACCGCCACAGACCGACGCCATCGAGGACGATCCGTTGGATTCAGTGATCTCCGACACGATACGGATCGTGTAGGGGAAGTCGGTCGCCGCCGGCAGAACCGCCTGCAGGGCGCGCCATGCCAGCTTGCCGTGGCCGATCTCACGACGGCCCGGGCCACCTACGCGGCCAACTTCACCAACCGAATACGGAGGGAAGTTGTAGTGCAGCAGGAAGTTCGATTTGAAATTGCCATGCAGCGCATCGATGAACTGCTCATCGTCGCCAGTGCCCAGCGTGGTTACAGCCAGCGCCTGCGTTTCACCGCGGGTGAACAGGGCGGAACCGTGGGTCCGGGGCAGCATCGAGGTTTCTGCAACGATCGAACGGATATCGGTGGTCGAACGACCGTCGATCCGCTTGCCGCCTTTGACGACGTCGCCACGCAGAATGCCAGCTTCCAGCTTTTTCATAGCCGAACCGAGGTTGCCGTCTTCCAGCTGCTCTTCGGTCAGCGCTGCTTTGATCGCTTCACGCGCAGCGGCAACAGCGGTGGTGCGCTCTTGCTTGTCGGTGATCGCGAAAGCGGCGCGCATCTGCTCTTCCCCAGCAGCTTTGACTGCGGCGGACAGCTCCGAGTAGTCGGGCGCCTGGAAGTCGAAGGGCTCTTTCGCGGCGTCTTCGGCCAGCGAGATGATCAGGTCGATGACCGGCTGAATCTGTTCATGTGCGAATTTGACCGCACCCAGCATTTCGGCCTCGGACAGCTCGTACGCTTCCGATTCAACCATCATTACGGCGTCTTTGGTGCCGGCAACAACCAGGTCCAGGCGCTGTTCAGGGTTCAGGCGCAGGTCCTGCATGTCATCGACGGTCGGGTTCAGAACGTATTCACCGTCCTCAAAACCAACGCGGGCACCGGCGATCGGACCCATGAACGGCGCGCCGGAAATAGTCAGCGCAGCCGAGGCAGCGATCATCGCAACCATGTCAGGGTCGTTGACCAGATCGTGGGACAGCACGGTGCACATCACCAGAACTTCGTTTTTGAAGCCGTCAACGAACAGCGGGCGGATCGGACGGTCGATCAGACGCGCGGTCAGCGTCTCTTTTTCGGTCGGGCGCGCCTCACGCTTGAAGAAGCCACCCGGAACCTTACCGGCGGCATAGTATTTTTCCTGATAGTGGACGGTCAGTGGGAAAAAGTCCTGACCCGGTTTTTGCGCCCGCGCAAAGGTCACGTTCGCCATGACGCTGGTTTCGCCCAGTGTCGCGATCACGCTGCCGTCGGCCTGACGGGCAACCTTGCCGGTTTCCAGTGTGAGCGTCTCTTCGCCCCACTGCATAGATTTTTTCGTTACATCAAACATATGCGTATCCTAGATGGGAGCACTCCCGCCCCTGCGGGTCTCCCGTTTTGCATGGCGGCCCCATTGCCGCCGATCCCATTTTAGCTTTCGTCTGAGTGCCGGGATCAGGGCACAACGTCTCAGATACCGCGCGCATACATGAGATTGGTGTAGAAGGAAAGGGGAACCGCGCAGGGCCGGTTTAGGACCGCGCAGCTTACGCCCGATCCATTTTGGACCGGGCCAGAGCCGTTCAAAAGAGTGCGTGCGCGAGGATCATCACCACGCCGCATCCCAAAGCATAGCCAGTGTCGACCATGATCGCGAACGCGCTTTTTTGCGCCCAGGCCCCGACCGAGGCCGTCTGCGCCGCCACTGCAAGGATGGCCAGAAGGGCAACGCCCAGGCTGTTGGTGGTTTCGGTGAGCGCGATCACGGTGGCCAGCAAGATCAGGAATACGATCTGCGCGGCCATCTGAGGCAATGGCGGCGCAGACGGCGGTGTCGGATCAATCCGCGTTCCTTCGGCCCAGCGTTTCTGGAATCCGACCGGCCCATAGACCAGCCATCCCAGCAGAAAGGCCGCGATCACCCCCGCTGCAAGGGCCAGCCAGTTGATCATAGCGCTGTCTCCAGCGCTGCAAGGATCGCAGTCCATCCGCCCTCATGATTGTCGCGGCTTTCCTGTGATGGGAATCGGACGTGATGCAGTCGCAATTCGGTCCCTGCATCGGTTGGCGTGAAATCCAGCGTCACGGTGGAATCATCCTGACTGTACGGAGAATTCCACGTAAATTGCAGCCGGTTCGGGCGGTCGATGACCTTGTATTCGCCCTCATGTGGCAAATCCCCGGCCTCGGGAGCGCGCATGATGATCTTGAACCGTCCTCCGACCTTTGCATCGGAATGCGCCTCGGGCACGGTCATACCCGGCCCCGGCAGCATGAATTTGGCCAGCATATCCGGGTTCAGCCAGGCGTCGAACACCTTTTCAGGTGGGTGTGGGATTGCGCGTGTAATTTCAAGCGACAGATCCGTCATCTTCTGGGTCCTCCAAAGCAGTTTCCAAAGCGTCCAGCCGAAGCGCCCAGATCGAACGCAAACCGGCAAACCATTCATCCACGGCTGACAAGGGATCCATTCGAACCTCGATCAAATGCTCGCGCCATTCCGTCCGGCGCCGCACCAGTTCGGCGTTTTCCAACACCTTGATGTGCTTGGATACCGAATTGAGGCTCATATCGAATTGCCGCGCGATGTCCGTCACCCGCAAGGGTCCCTGCTGCGCAAGCATCGTCAGGATCGCACGGCGGGTCGGGTCGGACGCGGCCTTCAGTACCGTGCTCAGATCAGGGCGACTCTCTCGTTCAACCATATGGATGAATTATGTCCTTCTTCTGCTTCAGTCAACCATTTGGGTGAATAACACGGATAAAGCCCCTTGGCCAGAAGTTGGGACCAATGGTCCCGGTGCCGCCCAAAGTTGTTAATCTAGCCAGATAAATTCACTAACGGGAATGCGTTTGGTGAAATTATGTCGTCAGTGTAAGCTGTTATCACGAAGCCCGCGGTCGAATTGACGGAGAAGCGCCAAGGGACAAAATCTCGTTTCCGTCCGCTGGTCGAATACCTTGGCGTTTGCACTTAGCGAACAGAAGGGCAGACGAATGGCACAAACCAAGAAAATGCTGGATCCGGACCCCCGGATTTACGACTTCGAGACCGAATACGAGCTTGGGCAAGACAACGTCCGGCCATTCGGTCTGGACATCCACAACCCGGTCTTTTTGATCTCGAGCATCCTGATCTTTGCGTTCGTTCTGATCGCTTTGGCCAACCAAGAGGGTACCGCGGCACTGTTTGGCTGGCTAAGACCATGGCTCACCAGCACGTTTGACTGGTTCCTGGTCCTGTCGGTCGACGCAATCACATTGTTCTGTCTTGTTCTGATCGTGCTGCCGGTTGGCAAGGTGCGGATCGGTGGCAAGGACGCAAAGCCCGACTATTCCTATGCCGGATGGATTGCGATGATGTTCGCGGCTGGTATCGGCATCGGGCTGTTGTTCTTTGGAGTGATGGAGCCCGTCTATTACAATTTTGCCGAAGACGGCAACGCGGTACCACTGGGCATCGACATCGCCGTTCCGGGCAATGAATATGCTGGAGTCGTCGGTACAATCCATCACTGGGGGCTGGAAGGCTGGGCGGTCTACGCCGCTGTTGGTCTAAGCCTGGCCATCTTTGCCTATAACCTTGATCTGCCCCTAACTTTGCGTTCGGCTTTCTATCCGATCCTGGGCGAACGTGTCTGGGGTTGGTGGGGCCATATCATCGATACTCTGGCGGTGTTTGCGACGCTCTTTGGCCTGACCACCTCGTTGGGTCTTGGTGCGCAGCAGGTTGCGGCGGGGTTGAACGAGGTGTTTGGCATCGAACCCAGCCCAACCGTCACAGTCCTGCTGATCATCGGTATCACGTTGATTGCGTTGGGTTCGGTCCTGATGGGGATGGATGCTGGCGTCAAACGGTTGAGTGAAATCAACATGATCATGGCCGTCGGCCTGTTTATCTTCGTGATTGTTGTTACTGGCGTCGGCACGGCCATCGCACGGTATTTCAACGTGATGGTGGATTATGTGTACCACCTGCCGGCGCTGTCGAACCCGTTCGGACGCGAAGACACCAGTTACTTCCACGGCTGGACGACCTTCTATTGGGCCTGGTGGATCGCATGGTCGCCTTTTGTGGGCATGTTCATCGCCCGCATCTCAAAAGGTCGTACAGTGCGCGAGTTCATCCTTTGCGCCCTGCTGGCACCGACGGCTGTTTGTGCCTTGTGGATGTCGACCTTTGGCGGTGCCGCCATCGACATGTTGAACGCAGGTGGAGCCGAAGGTGTACGTGCCACAGTGATCGACAGCTACGCCCCTGAAGGTGCGCTGTTCGGATTCCTCAAGGAGCTGCCGCTTTACGGTATTGTTGCGCCAATCGCCCTGGTTCTGATTGTGGTGTTCTTTGTTACCTCGTCGGATTCTGGTTCGCTGGTGATCGATACGATTACTGCGGGTGGCAAGATGGACGCACCGGTGGTTCAGCGGGTGTTCTGGTGCACTTTGGAAGGTCTGGTCGCCATTGCGCTGTTGCTTGGCGGGGGCCTCTCTGCACTGCAAGGTGCTGCGGTTTCCACAGGTATCCCGTTCACCTTGGTGGTTCTGATCATGTGCTACTGCTTGTGGCTAGCGCTGAAATCAGAAAAAGCCAAGATGTAGGGGCTTGATCTGATACATTCCGGACGCCCGCCTTTTGGCGGGCGTTCTTTTGTCGCCGGACAACCGAAAAAGCCCGGATACTTCGCGGACAAAAAGCAAGGCGAAGGCTAAAGGCCCTGTAGCTTAGACTTCCGCGACACTCACTGCAGTTTCGAGCGCTTGATCAAGACTGTTCGCCACTTGATCCACGTTGTCCAACGACAAACACAACGGTGGCACCATCCGCAGGCATTGTTGAAACGGACCGGATTTCGACAAAATAATTCCTTGTGCGCGGCAGGCTTCGAAAACTTCTGTGGTCATGTCCTTGTCCGGCGTTTTGCTATCCCGGTCTTTCACGAATTCCAGCGCAAGCATAAGGCCTTTCCCGCGAACATCGCCGATGACCTTATACTTGTCTTTCAAGCCATGCAGCCTTTCCAGCAAGGCGGCCCCTACAACGCGGGCGTTTTCCTGCAACCCTTCGTCCCGCATGACAGCAAGAACCGCACGGGCTGCGGCAGCCGAGGTCGGGTTAGCCCCATAGGTGTGGAACATGAACCTTTCCGCCATCGGTTCCGCAATATTTTTCTTGGCCACAACCGCCCCGATCGGGAAGCCATTTCCAAGACCTTTTGCCATGACGACGATGTCGGGCACGACGCCGTCCGCTTCGAACCCCCAGAAGTTTTCGCCAGTGCGGCCAAAGCCGGATTGCACCTCATCCGCGATGTAAAGACCTCCTGCCGCGCGCACGCGTTCGGCTGCGCCGGACATATATCCGGGCGGCATTTCAATAATGCCGCCATAGCCCTGCACGCTTTCTACGAAAATACCCGCCACCTGACCGGAAGTGGCTGTGGCGATGGTGCGGTTGATCTCGTCCAAATAGGGCTGGGCCCCTTGTCCAAAGATACCGCGATATTGGTTGGGTTCCGGCACGAAGGCCACGTTGCCGGGCATGCCCGGGTGGCGCCAGCCCGAGATACCGGTGATCGATTGCGCTGCAGCCGTTGGCCCGTGATAAGCGGTGCGCAAGGCAAGCAAATCCAGATTGCCGGTATAATTGCGCGCCATGGTCATCGCCAGATCAACCGCCTCGGACCCTGAGTTGGTCAGATGTACCACCCAGTCATGTCCTTTGGGCATCGTCGCGGCCAATTCTTCGGCCAGATGCGCAGGTGTCGGGTGATAGAACATTGTCGTGCAATGGGTCAGCTCTTGCGCTTGCGCGGCCGCCGCTGCCACCACGCGCGGATGCGAATGTCCGACCGAGATACAGACATTCATGCCCAGCAGATCGGTGTATTTCCGACCATCCGTATCCCAAAGGTATTGTCCCTGACCTTTCTTGAAAACGATAGGTTCGCGAAACGGTGTGAACCGCGTTAGTGAGGCCGCATAGTACTGGTCCCGTCGCGCGGCTGTGTTCGAGAAGTCCCAATCGGTGTGAAGGGCGTGGTCGGTCATTTGGAACCTCCGGTTTTCAGGCGTGAGTTTTCGGGGTCAAAGGGGGCCTCAGGCAGGATCGTTGCCGCACGATGTTGACCCAGGATTGAAATGGTCAGCCCCTCGCGCGCGGCAGGGTCGCGCAGATAGGCCAGGGCCAGAACTTTACCGGTCCGGTGGCCATAGGCACCCGAGGTGGCAATGCCGACCGGGAAACCGTCTTTCCAGATCGTGTGCGCGTAGAAAGGATCTATCTCACCGGCCTCGACCTCAAGCAGCACCATGTCCCATTCGTTGTCACGGGCCAGTTCTTCGCGTAGGTCCTTGCGGACAAACGGGGTCAGACCTGCCTCAAATGGGCTGCGTTCGGTCGTCAGATCACTGCCCCAACTGCGATAGCCTTTTTCAAGACGCATGGAGTTTGCAGCATAGGCTCCGTAGAATCTCAGACCATGAAGTTTGGCGATCTCTTCAAGCGTCATGAAAAGTTGCACGGCATGTTCTTTAGCCACGTGCAGTTCCCAACCGCATTCGCCCAGATAGGACACTCGCAAGGCGCGCAGGGAAATCCCGCCTACATAGGTCTCTTGCGCGGTGAGCCAGGGCATATGGTTCAACTCGGGCAACACATCGGCGGATTTGGGTCCCATGACGCCGATAACTGCCAGATCCTCAGACACGTTTCGAACGGTGACGTCAAAGCCTTTGGCAACCTGTGTCAGAAGATCCTGGTCGATCTGCTCGGCCGCGGCGGCGCTGGTCAGATAGGCGTGATCCTCGGCCAAGCGTGTGACGGTGAACTCTGACAATACGCCGCCTTTGGGTGTCAGCGCATGGGTCAGGCCGATCCGGCCCGGCTGGATGGCGCGGTTTGCGCCCAATGCTTGTAGGAAGGCCGCGATATCGGGGCCGGTGACGTCGAATTTCGAAAATACCGACAGGTCGCCCATGGCGACGCGGTTGTGCGCGGCCTCGACCTCTTGCGCCACGGGTTCGAACCAATTGGCGCGGCGGAAGGTTTCATCGGCGATTGCTCCGGGCGTGTTTGAGAACCAATTTGGACGCTCCCACCCATAAGCCGCGCCCATCACCGCGCCACGCTTAATCATCAGGTCGTGCAGCGGAGACAGCCGCAGGCCGCGCCCTGCGGGCCGTTCCTCATGCGGATAGTGCACTCCAAATTGCAGGCCGAAACACTCGACGGCTTTGGCAACCCGATAATCGCGATCTGCCCAGGACCCAAAGCGGCGCGAGTCCACGGCCAGCGCATCCATCGGCGGCGCGCCGTGGGTCATCCAATGCGCAAGGAACCAGCCCGCGCCGCCGCCTTCCATGACGCCCATCGACGAGCCGGTCAAAAGCCACGCGTTTTGAAGCCCATGCGCAGGCCCGATCAGCGGATTGGCGTCGGGCGTGAACGTGATCGGGCCGTTGATCACCGATTTTACACCACCGGTTTCCAGCGCCGGAATCCGATCCATCGCGGCCATGATGATATGTTCCACACTGTCCAGATCCGGCGGCATCAGATCCGCGCCAAACTCCGGTGGCACACCATCGACCGACCAGACCTTGGCGTCTTTTTCATACGGCCCAAGGATCAGCCCATCGCGTTCCTGCCGCACATACCAGCTTTCTTCAGGGTCGCGAATGATCGGCAGCTCTGGCAATCCCTCTTTGATCCGAGATGACACGGCCTCCACCGTGTCCGTCACCAGATATTGGTGCAGCACCGGAACAGACGGGATGTTGAGGCCCATCATATGCCCGATTTCCCAACCCCAGGTGCCTGCAGCGTTGACTACGTGAGTGGTTTCGATGATCTCTTTCGCAGTCTCAATCCGCCAATGGTCCTGCTGACGCTCAATCGCGGTGACTGCGCAATTGCGTATGATCCGAGCCCCGCCACGCCGGGCAACCTCAGCCATTGCGTGGGTCGCCAGCGTAGGGTCTACATGGCCGTCATCAGGTTCATAAATCCCGCCGATCAGCCCATCCAGTTTGGCCAGAGGGAAGAGCTCGGCGATCCTGTCGGGCGTCAGCACCTCCAGCGGGTAGCCGGTGAATTCAGACAGACCGGCCACATGGCGAAACTCGTCCATCCGGTCGGGGTTGCGTGTGATCCGCATCGCACCCGAGCGGTGAAAGCCGCAATCGCGTCCAGTTTCCTGAGGCAAGATATCGCGATAGAGCCGGACAGATGTGGCACGCAATTCCTGAATGGTGGGATTATGCGCGAAATGGGTACACAGGCCTGCCGCATGCCAGGTCGAGCCGTGGGTCAGGTCGTTTTTTTCGACCAACACCACATCAGACCAGCCCGCCTTGATCAGATGATACAGTAGTGACACGCCCATCGCACCGCCACCGATGATGACAACCTGCGCCTTGATCATGCGCGCATCCTTTCGCCTGAGGGATCAAAGGGCGGTCGGAGCAATGGCTGCGCCAGATAGTCCTGCCCGGCAACCCGAACCGTGAATTTTCGATGGCATGTCTGGGTCAACGTCTCGCCCGGTTGGACCGCGACCATGGCGAAACACAGGTTCAGCCCCGTACGCGGACCGCGCCCGCCCGAGGTTGTCAGCCCCACATGGGTGCCATGCTCGAACACCGGTTCGTCATGCAGCATCAGGGCATTGCCGAGAACTTGCAGAAGGATCAGGCGTTTTTGCAGACCATTGGCCTTTTGCTGTTCCAATGGGGATTTGCCGAGAAAATCCTTGGACCAATCAATGGTGAACCCCAGACCGGCTTCCAGCGGAGTGATCTTGGGGCCAAGTTCATGCCCCCAGTGCTTGAAGCCCTTCTCTAACCGGCAGGCATCCACCGCATAGTGGCCCAACGGGCGTGCGCCTGCCCCGTGCAGTGCAGCGAACAGTTGCGGGGTTTGACCGTTGAGCACGGTCAATTCCCAGCCCAATTCTCCTACAAAACTAACGCGCGTGGCGCGGCAAGTAATGCCTGCCATTTTGGCGGTGGCGGCATGGCCAAATGCCATTTCTGGAAGGCTGCCAAGACCCTGTAGCAGCGTCCGGCTGCCACCTCCCATTACACCGATTGTGCAGAATGCTTCGGTCAAATCCTTTACAGACACATCGCCCTTCAAATGCCTGCGCAGGAACATCCGATCGCGCATCCGCGTGGCGGCACCTGAGGTCAGATAAAACGCATCCCTACCCAACCGCGTGATGGTCACATCCATTTCGATCCCACCGCGCGCGTTAAGTATCTGCGTATAGACAGCCCGACCAAAGGGCACGTCCAACTGCGCGGTCGTCAGGAGGTTCAATGCCTTCAGAGCATCCGGCCCGGTGATTTCCAGTTTGGTAAACGGGCTTAGGTCAATCAGCGCAGTGCCCTGATCCAAGGCTGCCGCTTCGGCCTCAACCAGCGGCCACCACCCCTGATCTGTTGTCGAATAGGGCTGTGCCGGTCCGTAATACAGTCCGCGTTCCCAACCAGCCGTCAGGCCAAAATGCGCCCCAGCCTCAGCCCAGCAATCGTGCAGTGCTGTGGTGCGCAGACCTCGGCCGGCGTTGGGCTGTTTGTATGGCCAATGCAAAGCGAAAAGATCCACGACGGCCTCGTCCATGCGCTCGGCCATATGTTCAGCGCTGGCTGTTTGCGGGTCGACCCGGACGACATCGACCTCCCACATGTCCATCGGGGGGTGGCCGTCGACCATCCAATCCGCCAGCGCCCGCCCAATCCCCGCCGAAGACATGACCCCGACCGAGTTCATACCCGCAGCCACAAACAATCCATCGACCGAGGTTTCACCAACAAGCGGCCTTGTGTCCGCGGTAAAGCTTTCCGGGCCATTCATGAAGTGTTGAATGCCGACCTTTTCAAGGCTGGGGCACAGCTCTAATGCGGCCTCCATGAAAGGGGCAAATTGATCCCAATCCTCGGCCAGTTCAAGAAAGGGTCGGTCGCCTTCGGGGCCGTATGCGTCCCAGCATTTGGCGTTGGGTTCAAAGCCGCCGATCACAAGCTTGCCCGCATCGCCCTTGATGTAGATGCCCCGGTCCAGATCGCGGATCACCGGAAACGGGTTGGGCAGGTCGGGCACGGGTTCGGTCACCACATACATGTGCTCTACCGACTGCAAGGGCAACGCTACGCCAACGCTGGCGGCCAGCTCGCGCGACCAAGCGCCAGTGGCAATGACGACCTGATCAGCGTCCAGCTCCGTCCCATCGGTCAGGGTTACACCCGTGATCCGCTGACCCTTTTTCCGCAGGAACTGAACCCCGGTATGTTCGCGGATTGAAACGCCACGATCCCGTGCACCTTTGGCGTATGCCATGCACAAATCGACCGGATTCACATTGGCGTCTTCCGGCACATGCAGCGCACCGACATGGTTCCTCAGATCAAGGTGTGACAGGGGCACGTCCGACGCTGCGATCACCCGCGGCGTCAGGCCCAGCGTCTGGCCCAGATCCGCAATCCGGCGCAGCTCGTCCATGCGGGCAGGGTCGCGGGCCAGCCAATAGCCAGAGGTTTGGCGATATCCAGTGTACATGCCAGTCTCGGCCTCAAGGATCGGAAAAACCTCAAGTGCGGCCATTGCCAACCGGGTCATGTTTGGCGTTGCACGCAGCGGACCGACAATCCCCGCCGCATGCCAGGACGTGCCCGAGGTCAGCTGATTGCGCTCCAGAACAGTGACGTCATTCGAACCGCGTTTGGCCAGGTGGTAGGCCAGGCTGAGGCCAATAGCGCCACCACCGATGATCAAGATACGGTTCATCAGAAGTAATCCTGATCTGGCTTCTCGGCCTTACGCTGCGCGATATAGTCCTGCAGCGCGGCGTTGATGTCGGGGTCGAGACCGGGGTCTTGATACGCGTCAAGCCGCTCTTTCCAGATTGCATTGGAGCGGGCTGCGGCATCTAACTCTCCGGCCGCGTGCCATTGTTCGAATGAATTGTCATCCGGGGTCCAGGGCCGGAACAATGCGGACATGAAATTGGCCTGCGTATGCTCAGACCCTAAGAAGTGCCGCCCCGGGCCGGTCGCGGCAATTGCCTCCATCGCCTGAGCGTTCTCGCTCATGTCGATGCCATCGAAGAACCGTCCGACTTTGCCGCACAGATCATGATCCAAGATCGTTTTTTCGAACGAGGTCACCAATCCACCTTCGAGCCATCCAGTTGCATGGTTGATCAGATTGGCACCCGCGAACATCGACATCATCAGGCCCCATGTGGCCTCTTGCTGGCTCTGGGCGTCCGGAACTTTTGAGGCGCTGAGCGTGCCAACCGTGTGCAGCGGCACCCCCAGCCTGCGGGCAAGCTGCCCGGCAGCCAAAACCATCAAGCCAGCCTCGGGCGTGCCAAAGGTGGGTGCGCCGGACTTCATCGACATGGTCGAGGCAAAACTGCCCATCATGCAGGGCGCCCCGGGGTTTATCAGTTGGGTCAGCGTCATCGCTGCCATGGTCTCGGCCAACACCTGAGCCAACGTTCCAGCCACGGTGGACGGCGACATGGCCCCGGTCAGAACCCAAGGAGTGCAAGCGACCGGTTGCCCGGCCCGGGCATAGGTTTTCAACGCGCCCGACATGTGACTGTCCATCACCAACGGCGCATTTGTATTCGAGACACAATACAAGACGGCGTTTTCCGCCACGAAGTCTTCGCCGAACACAATCCGTGCCATGTCGATTGCGTGGCCCGCGCGTTCGGCCCCGATAAAGGCCCCCATAAAGGCGCGGTCAGAATGGCGAATATGACCATAAAGCATGTCGAGATGGCGTTTATTGGCCGGTAAATCCACCGGTTCGCAAACCACGCCGCCCGAATGGTGCAGCCAGGGCAGGCTGTGATGCAGCTTGACCAGATCGACGAAGTCCTGATGCGAGGCATAGCGCCGCCCGCGGTCCAGATCGTGCACAAAGGGCGGACCCCAGGCCGGGCATAGCACGCTGGCGTTGCCGCCCAGCTGAACGTTGTTGGCCGGGTTTCGGGCATGTTGAACGAACTGAGCCGGCGCTGTTGCCATGATCGTTTTTCGGCAGAACCCCGGCGCGAACCGCACACGCGAGCCGTCTACGTCACAGCCTGCATCGGCAAAAATGCCCAGAATTTCTGGGTCGTCCTGAAACTCCATCCCGGTTTCGGCAAGGATTGTATCAGCATTGGCCTCGATCTGTTCCAACCCTGCCTCGCTGAGGACATTGAAGGTCGAAAGCTTGCGCAGAATAAACGGCGCGCGCGCCTCGGGAAGAGTGCGAGGTCCAGCGGCCCTGCGGCGTCGAGATGAGAGCGAACGTGTCATGGCCAAAGCGTTGACCGAGTGCTTGACGTAAACCAAGAAAATTCCAACAGTATAACGATTATTTATACTAAGGATGAGCAATGCTGGATCATCGTAAACTCTCACCAAGTCTGATGCGTTCACTTGAGGTTTTCGTCGCCGTTGCGGAAACGGGACAAATGCGGGCTGGCGCAAAACTTCTGAATCTGTCGCAGCCAGCAGCGTCCCAGCACGTCACGGCGCTGGAAAAGGCATTCGGCACTGTGCTTTTGGATCGCAGTACGCGACCGGCGCGGCTGACCTATGCGGGTGCGCGTTTGCACGGAAGGGCGCAGAAAATTCTGGATGCACTTTCCGACATGGAAACGGAACTGCGCCACGTTGGCCAGAAATCCCTGACCTTGCTGCGGGTCGGCATTCAAGCCTCGATCGCCACGACGCTGACGCCCTCTTTGGTCGATTTCGCGCAGCGTGAGTTCAATGTCGAAGATATTACCCTGCATGCCGGCCAAAGCGGCAACCATGAACACCTGCTGCGGACGAAACAAGCGGACCTCGCGATCACATCTAACCCGTTTCTGGATATGGATGGTCTGGAGCGTCATCACGTT
Organism: Ruegeria sp. YTSA072; assembly: GCF_059610285.1. Taxonomy (NCBI): domain Bacteria; kingdom Pseudomonadati; phylum Pseudomonadota; class Alphaproteobacteria; order Rhodobacterales; family Roseobacteraceae; genus Ruegeria; species Ruegeria sp. YTSA072. Next base: position 198,561 of record NZ_JBXWNI010000006.1, read on the forward strand.
CTGACCGAACGATACCTTCTGGTCCTGCCAGAAACATATGACGGCCCGACGGACAGCCTGGAGGCGATCCAAACGCGGCTTCCTTTGGTTCGGTTCGGGGATACAACCAACGCGGGCCGCCAGATTGCGCAGCATCTGCGCCGATTGCGGTTTGAGCCCGACAAGGTCATCCAGGCGGACCGCTCCAGCATGGTTACGTCCTGTGTTTCCGCAGGCCAGGGGTTCAGCCTTTTGACGCCGACATTGCTGATTGATGGTCTGGTTGAGAATATGAGTCTGCAGTTGAAAGATCTTCCGGTCTCGGGCCTTTCACGCACTTTGACAGTTGTCGCCAGAAAGGAAGAGCTTCAGAGTTTTCCGGAGGCGCTTGCAGACATGTCCAGGCAGAAATTGGTGCAGCGCATCACCGGCCACATGGGCGACATCGGAGCCAAAAGCGTAGAGTACGATATGGATTAGCGCGCCGTCACAAGCTGAACAGCGCGGGGAGCTTCAGGCTCAGGTTCAGCCTAAAGTCGCTACCTGTTGGTGAACTTCGACAACATTGCCTTCGGGGTCGCGAAAGAACACTTGGTGCCACTCTTTCGAAAAGGCTGTGCCATAGTCCGAATAAGGAACCGCGTTTTCATCAAGTATCCTCAAGACCGCGGCAAGATCATCCGTTCGGAACGCAATGTGTCCGCGGCTCACTGGATTGATGACCTGATCATTTTTGAAAGCGACGTCAAAGTCCCGTTCCGCAAGGTGCATCTGCATGCTGCCGTCCGTTGCAAAGCGGATCTGGCCGTCATAACCCGAGTCTTCGGTTGCTTCAGAGCGCGGGAAATTCTGCTGCGGAATATCACCCAAACCCAAGACGTTTGTATAAAAGTCGTGTAGGCGGTCAACGTCGTCTGCCACCAGGTTAATATGATGAAATTCCAGCTTCATTTGGTTCCATTTACTTGTCGTCACACACTGGATGTGTGCTTAGGGGACTGAGGTATTGAGCAGCTGTTGATCAGGTCCCGGGATAGTGCCGACAGAGTTTGTGAACTGCAAGCCGGATTGAGCCCCACCATACCGCTACTCCGAGCGCGCGTTCCCTGATTCAACAAAAAACGCCCGCCAATTAGGGCGGGCGTCTAAAATCCAAAAGCGGCAGAAACCGGTATTAGCGGCGGATGCCCAGCTTTTTGATCAGATCCTGATAGCGCGCTTCTTCTTTGCCCTTCAGGTAGTCCAGCAGCTTACGGCGCTGGGCGACCATTTTCAGCAGACCACGACGACCGTGGTTGTCTTTTTTGTGGGTCTTGAAGTGCTCGGTCAGGGTGGTGATGCGCGAGGTCAGGATGGCAACCTGGACTTCTGGCGAACCGGTGTCGCCGTCCTTGGTGCCGAATTCTTTCATGACGCGTGCTTTTTCAGCGGCAGTAATCGACATCGGGGTCTCCTTTAAAAGGTTAGAGTTGATGGCGCAGGCCGGGATGTCGTCCAGCACAGGCCCATGGAGAAAACCGCACCGATTCCGATGCGGATGGGCGCGTATAAGCGGATTTCAGGCAAATGGCAAAGGGATTCTATTGCTTCAACTCAGCGCATTGAGCTGCGACAGTTCCTGACCGTTGATCAATTGGATATCGTCCAGGGTCAACCCTTTGGCACCCAGCAGTTGGGCGACGTCTTGTCCGTCGACCATGACACGGGTCAGGTTTTCGTTTTCAGTGTCTGTTTCAATGTTGATCTCCGGATCTTCCTCGCCTTCCCACGAGATCAACAGCTTGTCTTGCCCGGGCTCAAAATCCATGACCTTGACGGCGTCGTCGTCATCCTCGGGGTTCAGGTGGATGCTGTCAGCGCCTTCGCCTCCGGTCACGATATCACCGCTATGGGCAACAATTGCGTCGTCGCCGGCACCGCCATTCAGAAAATCCACGGAGTCCTCGTTTTCGCCATCCTCACCAGTCAGAACATCGTCACCGTCGCCGCCAAACAAGACGTCTTCACCTGCGCCACCAGCAAGCTCATCGTCGCCATAGCCCCCATGCAGCGCATCCTCGCCCGCGCCTCCGGTCAGCGTGTCGTTATCCTGACCGCCGTACAAATCGTCATCCCCATCGCCACCGTCCAGCCTGTCGTCGCCGAAATGACCAAAAAGCTTGTCGTCGCCATCATCACCGGACAGGACGTCATCGTTACCTTCGCCATGCAAAACATCATCGCCTTCGCCGCCCTGGATTGTATCAACGCCATCGCCGCCATGCAGGGTGTCATCGCCCATGCCCCCCAGCACAGTGTCGTCGCCACCATAGCCGTTGATCTGGTCGTCGCCATCTTGCCCGGTCAGAATGTTTGTGTCGTTGTCCCCGGCCACAACCAAATCGCCTTCGAATTCCGAGACTGTGGTCCCGGTCGAGGCCTCTTCGACTTCGTCGATGTTTTCACCAATCTCAAGATAACTGCCGTCAGAGACCTCTTGCGGTTCATCTTCGATAATCTCGTCTTCTTCGGTGTCGTCGTCAGCCTCGATAATACCGCCCATCGCATAGGCTGCTCCGCCCATTGCGGCCAGGCTCAGCAATCCGAACAGAAACATGGCAACCCTCCGAGAACGCACCGCTCCGAGGATGAAATATCCCATGTGATCAGTTAGTTGGTCAAAGCCAAGCTGAACTTGTGGTTAACCGTTGGTCACCAAGGTTCGGGCTGTTGGGTATAGGCGATGTAAAGCGGGTGTTTGGGATGCCCACCCTTGGTCAGCCCCAGATGAAACAGCGGCTGCCTAGTGTCGCGCAGAAGGGATTCAACTGCCGGGCCGCGGTCCAGATGCGCACCATGGGTGCCCCATGCGGCGATGACCTGATCGGCCCATTGAACACCATCCAATATGGCCGCGTCGTTCTCGGGTCCTACCGGGTCGGCAGCAGCGCGCATCTTGCGCGGGTCGGTGTCGCGCCATGCGAAGATGTTGGTTACCTGAAACGCTCCGAACTCCAGCGCCCGCGCGCGGCGTTCGCAACGTTCCACCGTTGGGTCGTTCTGAACCTCGGTCGCGGTTGACGGGTTCAGCATCACAAACAGCGCTTTGCGCCCCGCAGGATCCCAGATACGGGTCAGGCTATAGCGATATTTCTCGCAATCGGAATAGATGGCGGTTGAGGGCGCGTCGCCCTTAGTGTGCGTTCGGGTAATCATGCCCTTCGCCTAGCACGTGGCTTAGGTAACGAACACCCGGCTGGGGTGCAATTCGCCCGATTTGTAGATCCCCACCGCCACGGCCTTGCCGTCCAGCGAAGCCCAGGCTTCATCGCCGTATTCCACGTCCGAGGCCAGAACCATGCCCGGATTTCCGTTGCGCAGGCGGGTTGCGCCTTCGGGTGTGCATTTCAATTCAGGCAGATCGGCGAGACCGGTTTCCAGCGGGTGCATGTAGTCGTCCAGTGCGGTTGTCTTGGCCATTTCATCGATCTGTTCGATGCTCAACCCGTCTTCAACCTCGAACGGGCCGGACCAGACGCGGCGAAGAACTTTGACATGGCCGTGGCATCCCAGCGCCGCGCCCAGATCACGCGCGATCGAGCGGACATATCCACCCTTGCCGCAAGTCATTTCTAGCACAACGTGGTCTTCGTCGGGGCGGTCGACCAGAATCAACTCTTCCACCCAAAGTGGGCGGGCGGATAGCTCTACTTCCTCGCCATCGCGCGCCAGTTTATAAGCACGTTGCCCGTCAATCTTCACGGCCGAGAATTTGGGCGGGACCTGCATGATATCGCCCAGAAACGGGGTCAACGCCTGTTTGATGTCGTCATCCGAAGGGCGCGCATCGCTTTGTGCGATCACTTCGCCCTCGGCATCGTCGGTATTGGTTGCCTGACCCAAACGGACGGTGAAGGTGTAGGCTTTCAGCGCATCGGTGATGTAGGGAACGGTCTTGGTCGCCTCACCCAAAGCCACGGCCAGAACGCCTGTTGCTTCGGGGTCAAGCGTGCCTGCATGGCCCGCTTTCTTTGCATCCATCGCCCACCTAACCTTGTTGACCACAGCGGTCGAGGTCATGCCCGCGGGCTTGTCCACCACCAGCCAACCGGAAATGTCGCGACCCTTGCGTTTGCGTCCCATTCTACACCCTGAATCTTACCGAGGCGCGCGACCTAACGGATCGTTCTGCCACTGTCAATTTCAGGGCGTATCTTCGACCACACCTACAATAGGGCCAAGCGAAAACCCGACATCCGACCGATTTCCGGCGCGTTCATACATACGAGAGATATTGCCGTCGAAGAACAGGGCATTCGGCGTTTCAAGGACATCGCGGAACAGGCTGCCGAACTCGTGAAAGGTGACATAGTCATCCGAGATCGCGAATACTGCCCGTGCCCCATCCGCGCTGGTACCAACGCCGTTGCGCACATAGCGCGAGGTCGAATCGGGCAGGAAGCGCGGGTGCAGTTCACCATCTATGACCAGCATCGGGCCGGATTGCGTGGCGAAACGGCACTGCGGGGCCTGATCCACATAATCCAATGTCTCAAACACGTCGGCGCGGCCTTCGCGGATGCAAAACACTCCGTTCGGCAACAAACCGAAATTGCCCGGCCCGGCATTGGGGATCACGCGCATCTGTTCCTGACCGTCTTCGACGTAATGCCCGACTGGCGAGCGGTCGTCATGATACATGCCCGCGTTCATAGCAAATGCCAGACGCTTTCCCTGTGGGGCTAGGGTCTCGTTCACAGATGAGAAATGGCCCAACACCTTACCGTCTTCATCATTGAGGAAAAGGCGCAACTCTTCGCTGGCGGCATCCACCTCGCAGATGGTGTACCGCTTGTCCTCATGGGTCACCTTCTCGCATGTGACCGCTGAGGCCTGCGCGGCCCAGAAGACCGCGCCCAAAATGACAAATGCGCGGATCACTCGTCCAGATCGCGGCGCACCGCGTCCTGATCGAACATGCGGCGCGTGTCATCCATTCGGTCAAAGGTGTCATCCAGCCGAAACCGCAGATCAGGTGAGAATTTCAGACCGACCTTCTTGCCGACCGCCCGCCGCAATTCACCCTTGTTGCGGGCCAGCAGCGCGATCACATCCTCCTGCCCCTTGCCGCCCAAGGGCAACACATAGGCGGTGGCGATCTTCAGATCGGGCGAGGTGCGCACCTCACCGACGGTGATTGACATGCGGTTCAGGTCGGGGTCGTGGACATCTCCGCGCGCCAGAACCTCGGACAGGGTGCGGCGGATCAGTTCGCCGACACGAAGCTGTCGTTGGGACGGGCCGGGGCCATCGTGGAATTTGTTCTTTGCCATATCCCCGATCTAAGCCCAAAGCAGGGCTTTGCCAAGCGGGCGCGAACGGGGTAGGAGGCTTTGAGCCGAATTCAACAAAAGGACCAACGCAATGACCCATATTCCGGGGATTGTCATCACAGGGGCTTCGGGCCGTATGGGGCAGATGCTGATCAAAACCGTGACGGACAGCGATCAGGCGCGTTTGGTCGGTGTGGTTGAGCGGACGGGCCATGACTGGATCGGTCAGGATGTGGGCGAGGCGATGGGCGGTCAGGCGCTGGGCGTCACCGTCACAGACGACCCGCTAGAGGCGTTTTCGCAGGCGCAGGCGGTGATTGACTTTACTGCGCCCGAGGCGACGCTGGAGTTTGCCGCACTGGCCGCGCAGGCACGGTGCGTCCACGTGATTGGTACCACTGGCATGTCGGATGAGCAGATCGCAGCGCTGGAACCGGCCTCTCGCCATGCGGTCATCGTGCGGGCGGGAAATATGAGCCTTGGCGTCAACCTGCTGGTGCAGCTGACCAAAAAGGTCGCCGCAGCGCTGGATGAAGATTTCGACATCGAGATCATCGAAGGGCACCATCACCACAAAGTCGACGCGCCCTCGGGTACTGCACTGATGCTGGGCGAGGCCGCCGCCGAAGGGCGCGGGGTTGATCTGGCCGATGTGTCCGATCGGGGCCGCGACGGAATTACCGGCGCGCGCAAGCGGGGCGATATCGGGTTCCATGCCATTCGCGGCGGTGACATCGTGGGCGAACACGACGTGCTGTTCGCAGCCCCCGGAGAACGCATCGTCCTGCGCCATCTGGCCACTGACCGCGCCATCTTTGCCCGCGGCGCTTTGAAGGCGGCCCTGTGGGGACAGGGCAAGGCGCCCGGCCAATACGACATGGTGGATGTATTGGGGCTGTAAGGGATTTTACCTGAACGCGGCGATTCCCGGCGGTTCTGAATGTCCCAAGCCGATATGCGCGAACAGAGCATCCAAACGCTGGTCCCATGTCGGGAACTGACCTGTCAACGCATAGGTCAGACGCTCTGCTCCGATTGATATGCCTAACGGTGCGGCCTCGCCGCCGATGATGATCTCTCCGATTTCGGTCCAGTTGGCAGATGGTGGATAGGACTCGGGTGCGGGTTCAGTTTGATTGCCGACGCGGTAATAAACGCCCATCGTGACCAAATAATCCTCGCCAAACGGATCTGGATAGAAATAACCTGAGGCGTCGCGGGCGGCCAATGCCTCGGCCTCATCGCGCAGCAGGACCTTTTGCGAAAACGGCAAGTTCATCCCATCCAGAACCGGGCGCACGTCATCGGCCTGAGGCACGCTGACAAAAGCAATGCGGGATGGGTCAAGGCTGAACTCTTCAGTCAGAAGACGCACCATAAGTTCCGTGGTGTCACGCCCGCTGACCGCGCCTTCTGGATGGCAGCCAACCTCGTGAAACAGGGGCAGGACATCGGGGCGGTTTTTTTCTTCCACATCTGCGACGCGAGCCAGCGGTTGTATGACGAAAGCGTTTGGTTGCAATTTCTTTTGCTCGAAATCGTGCCGCAGCCCGCCATTATAGTCGACGTTCCCGGTGACAATCGAAAAAGGCTGTGACTCGGAAAACCCGAGCTTGGCGAACGCGGCTTTGAGATCAGCCAGTGTTTCGGCGAACTTTGCCTCGAACGCATCATTCTGGCCAGTTGCGCCGACAGCAAATCGCGGTAGCGCCGCACTCGCAGTGGCTGCGGTGCCTAGTTGTACCAATTTCCGACGGTTCAATCCCATCTGCGCCTCCCTTATGCACACACAGGGTGAGTATCGCAGAAGTTTGCGGTAAAGGTTAAGGGAATCTGAAAAGCGCCGCCCGGAAGAGACAGGTTTGGCTACAGATCGCGTATCTTGTCCGCGCGCAAGGGGCAGGCAAGGTAAACGCCGAACTCTTTGCCGATATCGGCGCTGACCCGGGCGTGCACCCGGCCCTGTCGATCAAGGAAGCGCTGGTTGTCTTCGACGGGGAATATCCCTTCGTGCCAGATGCCGGGATGAATATAGAGGCCACGCGTGCCGTCACACCAGAATGCGACCACTTTTTCTGGCGTCAGGTTGTCGCCGGGCAGGGCGACAGGCACGATGAAGGGCTTGTTGTCCAGCGGCCAGAACATCTGCCCGCCATCGGGGTGGTAGTTCATGTGCCACAGTAGAACCTGATCGCGCGGTGCCGTCTGCAGGTCGGTCTGCGCCTGTTGTGGATCAGCGGACCAACCCAGAACATAGTGGCCTTTGACGGCCTCGTTCTCACCATAAAGCACGTCACCCTGCCAATCGCATTTGAACGTGCCTTCGACCCAGCCGCCCTCGTCGCCGGTGCCTTCGTCAATCTGGCGCCAGCCCTGCTGGGGCCAGCGAGCGATTTCAATCTCGAAGGTATCGGGGTCATCAACCAGACAGCCATAGCCTTTGACCGACGTGTCCGTGGCCCGGATCAGCGGAACCTCGTGCCAGGGAAGGGACGGTTTTGAACTGGCCTCGAAGATATATTCCGGCGCGCTCATGATGTGCCCAGATGCCTGTCGACCATGCGCTGTACCATCGGTGCGAAATGGGTGAAATCCGGCGTTTCCATGTCAGCCCGCTTGCCTGCCTCGTCCAGATAGCGCACCTGAATGATTTCTTTCAGGTTCGGATTACTCTCGAACTCTGCGACCTCCTCAGCGCTCATCGGCCCGCCCTGCAATTCCAGCGTATGGACCGAAGCGGTGGACAGGCGGTTGAAATATTCAGGCTTGGTGGCGCAGAGATACCGCTTGGCTGCCACGTGATAGCGGCAGCAATCGGTGATGACCGAGGGGAAGAACTGTTCCAGCACCTCAGCGCCTGCATCCTCGTGGTGGCGATCCTCGGTGTCATCCGGGTGATAGGTGCCGAACTCGGAGGTGAAATGACCGATATCGTGCAGCAATGCGCCGACGATGATTTCCTCGGGCTGGCCGTTCTGCTCAGCGATCGTTGCACCTTGAAGCATGTGTTCGGCCATGGTGACGGGCTCACCCAGATATTCCTCACCGCCGCGGCGGTCGAAGATATCGCCGATGAAAGCCACGATATTGTCCTGGCTCAGGGTCGAGAAATCGGGCTTCATTCTGCGGCCTCCGGTTGGCTCATTTCCATCGCGGCCAATGTGGACAGCAACCCGTCCTTGTCGGCGTAACAGCCCTGCAACCAGCGTGAGCCCGCACCGGAATAGCCCAGACGCGCGTGCAGCACGCGTGTGTTGTCGACGATGAAACTCTCGCCTGGTTCCAGTTTGAACGACACGCCCATGGCGGGGTCATCGATGATCTCGCCCAATTGGCGATAGGCGGCGTAATAGGCCTCCATCTGGTCGAACGGCACGTCGACGAACGGCGCGGATGAGCGGTTGTTGAACCGGATACCGACCAATTCACCATCCGGTGACAGCTCAATCATCGGGCGGCGTGACCGTAGGCAGATACCGTCCGAGCCCTTGTATTCGAACCGGGCGGGATAGCCTGCAAGCAAGGCAAAGCCTTCCGGGTTCTGTTCGCGCAGCTTTTCAGCGGCGCGGAAGCCGTCAACCACGATGGAATCACCACCCTCGGCGCTGTTTTCCAGACAATAGAGGATTTGCAGCGTCGGAACCGGATCACGATAGGGGTTGTCGGTATGCGCCTGCAGACCAAGGCCGGTATAGGCGAGGTTGGTCGGGTTCACCTCGGTCCGGACCTCGAAATAGGGGCCATAGTTGGTTTCGCGCACATAGCCGAACAGATCAGCGACTTTCAGCAAGGATTCCGGTTCGGTCGGGCCGCCGGTCAGCTTGGCAAAGCCGTATTCGGCCACCGCGCCCAGCCAGCCGCGTTTGGCGCTGGGATTGACGTGGACCTCATCCCAATCAGCGCTGGGCGCGTCGATGCCGCGTTCCCAGGTGGTGATGCCGGGGGCTGTCCGACCGGCAGGAAGGCTGTGATCGCGGTCATAGCTGTGCGCGGCCAGCCAGTCGGCGGGAAAGGTGACGGTCTTGCCTTCTGGCTGAAAGGTGACTGTCAGATCACCATTTCTGATTTCGGCGGCACTAACCGAAATGTCTGAGGGGATATCACCGATGGTGATCAGACGTTGGCCATTGCCGGGCGCGCGCGTTTCGGGGTCCAGCGCGTTGTCGCGTAGCCAGATGGCGTGAAAGCGAGCCTTTGTGCCGGTGTCGAATTCTACGGTCACAACCGAGGCGTCATGGGTGGCAGAGCGCAGCATGGGGGGTCTCCTGTTCAGCGCGGGCTTTGGTTGAGGAGATACGCCTCTTGTGGCATTACGACAATTAATCCTTCTTTCTGCTGAGGCTTGGAAAAACTTATGGCTAAGAAAAAGATCGGGTTGCCGCCCTTGGATTGGCTGCGCGTTTTCGAGGCGGCGGGGCGTCTGGGCGGGTTTTCGGCAGCGGCGAGGGAATTTGGTCTGACACAAGCGGCGGTAAGCCAGCGGATCGGTAACCTAGAGGCCTGGCTAGGGCGCACGTTGTTTGTGCGTGAGGCGCGTGGCGTGTCATTGACTGTCGAAGGGGAAAGCTATCTGCCACTGGTGCAAGACAGTTTGCAGGCGCTTGAACGCAATACCGAGGATCTGTTTGGAAAATCCCCGCGCGAATTGCGGGTGGCCGGTTTGTCATCGCACATCCATGCGCTTGTGGTGCCAAGTCTTGCCCGGTTTCAGGAGGTGCAGCCGAAGGTGCGTGTCCTGACCGATTCCGTGGCGCGGCGGTCGTCGCTGGATGAAGAGCGGACATGGCTGCAAATCCGCTATGGTCGCGGTGCCTGGCCCGGGCGGGATTCCGAATTGATCGCAGCCGAAGTGTTGGTGCCGATGGCGGCTCCGGGTGTTGAATGGGGCGCGCCTTTGATTGATCTGCGCGGAGAACGGCCGGGGTGGCGAGACTGGGCGCGAAAGGCTGAGCAGGGCGATGTGACGACGTCGACCATTAGCTTCGATTCAATGGAACACGCGTTGTCCGCGGCACGTCAGGGCATGGGCGTAGCGTTGGGGTCGGTGCCACTGGCCAAGGCGGATCTACAGGACGGGCGGTTGCGCCGGTTGCACCTGCCCGAGCTGAAAACGAAAGATGGGTATTGGCTGACATGGCCGGAAGAACGGGCGAAATCAAAGAAGCAGCGCGCTCTGATAGCGGATTTTCTGGAAGCTCTGCGGGGATAGGCGATCAGAAATCGATCGCGATGCCTTTCTTCTCCCAATCGCCATAGCGGGCCGGGTCAGGACCGTCGCGACCGCCCAGTTCCTTTGGCATCTCTTTCGCTTTGGCCTCTGCCTTGCGACGGCGCTCTTCGGCTTCGGCCAAGGCGCGCTGGGCGGCAGGCGGCAGGTCTTTGCGGTCGTCACTCATGACTTCGGGTTCCTTTCCGTGCATGGGCTTGATATACGCCCGCGTCCGCCATTGGCAATGCGGGCGAGGATTTATTCAAAGGCGATTCCATGTCCGACAACGCAACAGCCGCCCGACGCAGCGCAATCTATCTGCTGGATCAGATACTGGGCGAAGGACGCCTGCTGTCCGAATGTCTGGCCGCCGGTGCGCTGGACCGGTTGGCCCCTGAAGATCGCGCGCGGGCGCAACGTCTGACGCTGGAAACCTTGCGCGGGTTGGAGCGTGCGGATCGTCTGCTGGAAAACCACCTGAACCGTACCCCCGCTTTGACTGTGCATAATGCCCTGCGCCTTGGCGCGGTCGAGCTGTGCCACGGTGAAGCGGCACATGGTGTGGTGAATTCAATGGTCGACATTGTAGGGCGTTCACGCAAGCACGGACGGCTGAAAGGCCTGGTGAATGCCGTGTTGCGTAAAGTGGCCGCCGAAGGGCCCGAAGCATGGCCCAAAATGCGCGTGCCGCGTTTGCCCGAATGGCTGCGTGATCCGCTGATCATGGCCTGGGGGGAGGATGCAATCGCGGGAATGGAAAAGGTGCAATTTGCCGGCGCACCGCTTGACCTGACTGTGAAGCCGGGTGCCAGTGGACCGGGTGAAGTCCTGCCGACCGGTTCGACGCGGCTGCATGATGCCGGTCAGGTCACTGCCCTTCCGGGCTATGGCAAAGGTGATTGGTGGGTGCAGGACGCGGCGGCCGCTATTCCAGTGTGCATACTTGCCCCGAAATTGGGCGAAAAGATCCTCGACCTTTGCGCCGCTCCGGGTGGAAAAACACTGCAACTAGCGGCGGCTGGGGCCGATGTTACGGCGCTCGACGTTTCGGAAACGCGATTGGCGCGGGTGCATGAGAACCTCAAACGCACCGGGCTGAAAGCCACTGTCGTCGCGGGCGACGCGCTTGAACATCAGGGCCAGTATGACGCCATCCTTTTGGACGCGCCGTGTTCTGCCACGGGAACGATCCGCAGGCACCCTGACTTGCCTTTTGCCAAAGACGGATCGGAATTCGGTGAGCTGATCGAGCTGCAGGCCCGGATGCTGGCCCACGCCTGGAGCTTGCTGAAACCTGGCGGGCGGCTGGTCTATTGCACTTGTTCTCTCCTGCCGGATGAGGGCGAGGTGCAGGTCGAAGAAGCGCTGGACCAACACCCCGATATGTCGGTGGATCGGGAGGCTTTGACCATTGCCGGAATCGAGTCCGAATGGATCACCGAGGAAGGCGGCCTGCGTCTGCGGCCCGATTACTGGGCTGATCTTGGTGGAATGGATGGGTTCTACATCGCACGCTTGAACAAATCGGCGTAGAAGCACGCTTTTCGATGACTTGACGATCGCCCCGGTCTATCGTTGGGTCTCAGGCGCCAGCAGAGCGCAAGGGGCAGAGTAACGAGCGTCATGTCGAAGACAGATACCATGACCAATCAGTGGACACGGTTTCAGAACCGTCTCTATGCACGCATCAGCCAGCGTCGCAAAGCGGTCTCGGGGTTTGTTGGCGAGCCGGAACCACGCACGGTCGGCTCATTTGCGCGCGGGCGTCAGTTGGTCGCCGGAAATCTGCTGTTCGCAGGCTATCTGGTCGAAGCTCAGGATACCGAGCTGTGGGATGTGACCGCGCCCAGTACCGGGTTTGACAATGAACGCCACGGCTTTGCCTGGCTCGACGATCTGGCGGCTGTTGGCGATATGCGCGCGCGTGAAAAGGCCCAGCGGTGGGTCTGGGGCTGGATTAACGCGCATGGCCGCGGTCAGGGGCCGGGCTGGGCACCTGATCTGACCGGTCGGCGCGTCATACGCTGGATTAACCATGCGATTTTCCTGTTGCGCGGCGCAGATGAACATCAAAGCAGGATGTTTTTTCGTTCGTTGGCCCAACAGACATGGTTTTTGTCCAAGCGCTGGAAGGCAGCGACTCCCGGTCTTCCCCGGTTTGAGGCGCTTGCCGGGCTGGTGCAGGCTGGTCTGGCGCTGGAGGGGTTGGAGCAAATGGCTGATCCTGCCCTTCGTGCTTTGGCACGCGAGTGTGACAGTCAGGTAGACGAACAGGGCGGTATCCCAACCCGCAACCCCGAAGAGCTGCTTGAGGTCTTTATGCTGCTTTCATGGACCTCGGCCGCGCTCAGCGCGTTGGGCCGGGGCACGCCCGGGGCGCAGGCAAGTGCCATCAAACGCATGGCCCCCACCTTGCGCAGCCTGCGCCATGCGGACGGAGCTTTGGCCCGGTTTCACGGCGGTGGGCGCGGTGTCGAAGGGCGTTTGGATCAGGCACTGGCGCAAAGCGGTGTCAGGCCACATCACACCACGGGGCTGTCCATGGGATTTGCCCGACTTTATGCGGCCAGAACCAGCGTGATTGTGGATGCCGCCACTCCACCCAAGGGGGCGGCGTCATACAACGCCCATGCTTCGACCCTCGCTTTCGAACTGACGTCGGGCCGCAGACCACTGGTGGTCAATTGCGGATCGGGCGAAAGCTTTGGGACGGAATGGCGGCGTGCGGGTCGGGCGACGCCGTCGCATTCGACACTGTGCCTTGATGGGTATTCAAGCGCTCGGCTGGCGCCACCGACGCAGGGAGCCGAACGCGAGGCACTGGTGGATGCGCCGCATGAGGTTCCCATTGATTTCGAGGATGCCTTTGAAGGCACGCGATTCATGGCCGGGCATGACGGGTATACCAAGGTCTTCGGATTGACACATGCGCGTACCTTTGAGCTGCGCTTTGATGGGCGTGAGCTGGCTTGCGAGGATATTCTGCTGACGGCCACCGACAAGGCGAAGCGCCAATTTGACAAGGCGATGGACGCCTCGGGCCTGAAGGGCATCGCCTTTGACATCCGGTTTCACCTGCATCCGGACGTGGATGCGGCACTGGATCTGGGGGGCGCTGCGGTGTCGATGGCGCTGAAAAGTGGTGAGATCTGGGTTTTCCGCCATGACGGCGTCGGAAAATTGTCTGTAGAACCAAGCGTTTATTTGGAAAGCGGGCGTTTAAAACCACGCGCGACAAAACAGATCGTTCTATCTGGCCGCGCAATGGAGTATGCGACGCGCATCCGGTGGACGCTGAGCAAGGCCCAGGACACAGCCTATGCCGTGCGGGATATACACCGGGACGAGCCCGAGTTTGACTGACGCCAAAAGGACCTTTGACCCCATGACCGATCTTCACCCCGTGCGCCGCGCGTTGCTTTCCGTTTCCGACAAGACCGGGCTGATCGAGCTGGGAAAGGCACTGGCCGAGCGTGGGGTCGAGTTGCTGTCGACCGGCGGTACAGCCAAAGCACTGCGCGATGCAGGGCTTGCGGTGAAGGATGTCAGCGAGATTACCGGCTTCCCTGAGATGCTGGATGGCCGCGTGAAAACGCTGCATCCGATGGTGCATGGCGGGTTGCTGGCCCTGCGCGACAATGACAGCCACGTGGCGGCGATGGAGGAACATGGCATCGGCGCGATCGACCTGCTGGTGGTGAACCTCTATCCGTTCGAGGCCACGGTAGCCAAAGGTGCGGGTTACGACGAATGCATCGAAAACATCGATATCGGTGGCCCGGCGATGATCCGCGCGGCCTCGAAAAACCACGCTTTTGTGAATGTGGTTGTGGATGTTCAGGATTACGACGCACTGCTGGCTGAGCTGGCGGCTAACGATGGTCAGACTTCCTATGCGTTCCGTCAGAACCTGGCGCAGACAGCCTATGCTCGTACCGCCGCCTATGACGCGGCCGTGTCGAATTGGATGGCCGATGCGCTGGTCGCCGAGGCCCCGCGCCGTCGCGCCTTTGCCGGAGAATTGAAGCAGACCTTGCGTTATGGCGAAAACAGCCACCAACAGGCGGTCTTCTACACCGATGGCACCAACCGCCCCGGTGTCGCGACAGCGGTGCAGCATCAGGGCAAGGAACTGAGCTACAACAACATCAACGACACAGACGCGGCATTTGAACTGGTGGCCGAATTCGATCCGGCGCAAGGCGCAGCCTGCGCGATCATCAAGCATGCCAACCCCTGCGGTGTTGCCAAGGGCGCGACATTGATCGAGGCCTATAAGGCCGCGTTTGATTGTGACCGCACTTCGGCCTTTGGCGGGATCATTGCGCTGAACCAGCCGCTGGATGCCGAAACCGCGCAGGAAATCACCGGAATTTTCACCGAAGTTGTGATCGCTCCGGGTGCGTCGGATGAGGCCAAGGCAATCTTTGCCGCCAAAAAGAACCTGCGTCTGCTGACAACCGATGGCCTGCCAGACGTGACCACAGGTGGCAAAACCGCCCGTCAGGTAGCCGGTGGCCTTCTGGTGCAGGATAAGGACAACGGATTTGTTGGCCTGGATGACCTGAAGGTCGTCACTAAGAAATCCCCGACCGAGGAACAGATGCGCGATCTTCTGTTTGCGTGGAAAGTGGCGAAACACGTCAAATCCAATGCCATCGTCTATGTCAAAGACGGAGCAACCGTGGGTGTGGGTGCCGGGCAGATGAGCCGCCTGGACTCGGCGATGATTGCAGCGAAGAAAGCCGAGCGTATGGCTGATGTTCTGGGCTTGGCCCAACCACTGACAATCGGTTCCGCCGTGGCGTCGGATGCGTTTTTCCCGTTCCCGGACGGTCTGATGGAAGCGGCCGAGGCCGGCGCGACCTGTGTTATCCAGCCCGGTGGTTCGATGCGCGATGAAGAGGTGATCGCAACCGCGGATGAGGCCGGGTTGGCCATGGTCTTTACCGGCATGCGCCACTTCCGCCACTGATGCGCTTTCGTCTGCTTCTCTGGGCCGCACTGGCTGCGTTACTGATCGACCAGATCAGCAAGTATCTGGTCGTTCACGTTATGCGTGTGGCTGATGGGAACATTGATGTTCTGCCGCCTCTGCTGGTGTTCAAATACGGTGAGAATCGGGGCATCAATTTCGGCTTGTTTCAGGGCAATACCGATGCTGCCCGATGGGCGTTGATCGGTATTTCCATGGTCATCGCAATCGGTGTGCTGATCTGGCTTATGCGCACAGCGCCGTCAAAACTGATGCTGGTTTGCGGCGGATTGCTGATTGGCGGGGCGTTGGGCAACGTCGTGGATCGCCTGCTTTATGGTTATGTTCTGGATTTCCTGAACATGTCCTGTTGCGGCATCAACAACCCTTTCGTGTTCAACCTTGCTGATGTGTTCATTTTTGCGGGAGCGATTGGTCTGGTGCTGTTCGAAGGCAAAAAGGCCTCGTGACGTGCCATTTGAAATGCGATAAAAGCGCCTGAAACAGGCTGGAGACTCTGATGCGGCTGCCGCGTTCCATATTTGCTTTGACATTGGCCTTTGCGGCTGCGGGCTGTTCCGATATCGGATTGCGCCACTTGGAAGCGCCCGGGCAGGGGCCGGACGAATTCTCGGTCCTGCCTGTCAAACCACTGACTCAGCCCAAGGATTACGCTTTTCTGCCTGCGCCCACGCTGGGTGGTGAGAACCTGACCGATCCAAACCCTAAGGCCGAAGCTGTCGTTGCCCTTGGGGGGAACGAATCTTCGCTGAACGCAAATACGGCCATCCCGTCCACGGACGCCGCCCTTGTGACGGCCTCAAGCCGGTATGGGGTTCCGGCGAATGCCCGGCAGGTGGTTGATGCCGAGGATGCAGAATTCCGCAGAAAGCAGAGCCGCCTGACGCGCTTGCGCTTGTTCAACGTTGATCGGTATTCGCAGGTCTACCGCCGCGAAACGTTGAACCCCGACCGTCAGAATGAGGCAGCACGCCAAGCCGGGATCGAAACACCATCGGCGCCACCGGTAGATGAATAATCTTTAACTTTTCGTCATTGGCCTTGAACCCGCGTGGCGCCACCGTAGTTTGAACAGCATAAATCAAACGGAGGACGCCCTATGGTTCGGGCCCTGGCATTGTCGGCAGCCCTGATGGCCGCAACCCCTCTTGCTGCAAGCGAGGGGCACGAAGCGGTCACGACCTTTACGTTGGACAACGGCATGGATGTCGTCGTGATCGAGGATCACCGCGCGCCTGTTGTGCAGCATATGGTCTGGTATCGCGCAGGGTCAGCAGATGAGCCCGTGGGATCATCGGGCGTGGCGCATTTCCTGGAACACCTGCTGTTTAAAGGCACTGACACTTTGGCCCCGGGCGAATTTTCGGCCACTGTTGCGGCCAATGGCGGCACCGACAACGCGTTCACTTCGTATGATTATACCGCGTATTTCCAACGCGTTGCCGCCGACCGGCTGGAACTGATGATGCGGATGGAAGCGGATCGGATGCGCAATATTCGCCTGAGCGAAAATGATATTGTCACCGAACGCGACGTGATCCTTGAGGAACGCAACCAGCGCACCGACAACAGCCCGCGCGCCCTGTTTGGCGAACAGATGAGCGCGTCGCAGTATCTGAACCATCGCTACGGCGTGCCAATCATCGGCTGGCGCCACGAGATGGAAACGCTGGACATGGAGGACGCGCTGTCCTTCTACCAGACCCACTACGCGCCCAATAACGCCATTCTGGTCGTCACCGGTGATGTCGAACCTGACGAGGTCAAATCGCTGGCCGAGCAGTATTACGGCGTGATCCCCGCCAACCCTGAACTGCCCGAACGGGTCCGGTCGCAGGAACCGCCGCAAACGGCAGAACGCCGTCTGACATACAAAGACGCGCGCGTGTCGCAGCCCTATGTGCAGCGCAGCTATCTGGCACCCGAGCGTGATCCGGGCGAACAGGAGAAAGCAGCCGCTCTGTTTTTGTTGGCAGAACTGTTGGGCGGAAGCACAACATCCTACCTGAACGAAAAGCTGCAGTTCGAGCAGCAGAAGGTTGTCTACACCGGGGCGTTCTATCGGGGTGTTTCGCTGGATGATACGACCTTCGATCTGATCGTCGTCCCGGCAGCAGGCGTTTCCCTGCAAGAGGCCGAAGATGCAATGGATCAGGTGGTTGCCGACTTCATCGCTGAGGGTGTGAACGAAGAAGACCTCGATCGGATCAAGATGCAGCTGCGGGCGTCGCAGACCTATGCGCGCGACAATGTGGATGGGATTGGCAACCGCTATGGCCGCGCGCTGACCAGCGGCCTGGCAGTTGAGGACGTGCAGGCTTGGCCCGATATTCTGCAAGCCGTCACTGGGGATGAGATCATCGCCGCTGCCCGCGAGGTAATACAACCGGAAACATCGGTCACCGGATGGTTGATGCGCGATGACGAGGTGACGCAATGAAACGGATATTCGCAACCCTGATCGCGTTTGTTGTCGCTCTGCCCGCGTGGGCCGATATCGAGATCGAAGAGGTTACTTCTCCTGGTGGTATCACCGCCTGGCTGGTCGAGGATCACTCGATCCCCTTCACCGCGCTGGAGCTGCGTTTTCGCGGCGGCACATCGCTGGATGACGCGGACAAACGCGGTGCGGTCTACCTGATGAGCGGCCTGATTGAGGAAGGCGCAGGCGACATGGATGCCCGCACCTATGCGCGTGAGCTGGAATCGCTGGCGGCCTCGTTCCGGTACAATGCAACTGATGACACAGTGTCGATCACCGCGCAGTTCCTGACTGAAAACCGGGACGACGTGATCGACCTGCTGCGCACCACAATTCACGAACCCCGCTTTGATCAGGATGCGGTGGATCGGGTAAAGGCGCAGGTACTGTCCGGCCTTAAATCCGATCAAACCGACCCGAATGACATTGCGGGTCGTAACTTTGCGCGCATGGCCTATGGCGATCACCCCTATGGCACAGAAGGCAAAGGCACGATCGAAAGCGTGACAGCCCTGACGCGCGAAGACGTGGTCACAGCGTATCAGGATGTCTTTGCCAAAGACCGGATGTATATAGGCGCGGTGGGTGACATCACCCCCGAAGAATTGGGCGCGTTGCTGGATAAACTGCTGGCCGACCTACCGGAAACAGGCAAGCCGATCCCTGAACGTGCCGATGTGTCCATTCCTGGTGGCGTGAGCGTGGTCGAGTTCGACACGCCGCAATCTGTGGCCCTGTTCGGACATGCGGGCATTGACCGCGATGATCCCGATTTCTTTGCCGCCTTTATCCTGAACCACATCCTTGGCGGGGGCGGGTTTGAAAGCCGCCTGATGCAGGAGGTAAGAGAGAAGCGCGGCTTGACCTATGGCGTCGGCACTTACCTGGTGCCCAAGGATCTGGCCTCGGTCTATCTGGGATCCGTGTCATCCAGCAATGATCGCATTGCCGAAGCGGTCGAAGTGATCCGTGACGAGTGGGCACGGGCCGCATCCGAAGGTGTGACCCAGAAAGAACTGGACGATGCCAAAACCTACCTGACGGGCGCTTACCCGCTGAGGTTTGACGGCAATGGCCAGATTGCGGGGATCATGGTCGGGATGCAGATGGAAGACCTGCCCATCGACTATATCGCCACCCGCAACGACAAGGTGAATGCGATCACGCTGGAAGAGATCAACCGGGTCGCCAGCGAATTGCTGGACCCTGACGGGCTTCATTTCACCATTGTCGGCAAGCCCGAGGGTCTGGACGGCTAAACCCGTTCAGGCCGCGACGGGCCGTTTCTGTGCCCGAAGCGTATGCTTGTTGCTGCTCAGAAGCTTTTGCCGCGCGTGCCTGAAATGCGCGGCTTTAAGCGCGTCGTCGATATGCCGGTTGCGGCGTAGCAGGCGCGACAGACGGAAATTGTCGAACACCAGGCAGGTTGTCGGCTCTGAGGCGATGACGGTGGCCGTTGCGGGTAGGCCAAGGCCGAATGTCAGCTCTCCCAGTGTCTCGTCCGAGCCGCAAATATTGATGACCTGACCATTTTGAAGGATGGTTGTTCGCCCGCTCAGGACATAGCCAAGGAAATCTGTTGTTCTGGCTTCTTCGATCAGAATGTCGCCTTTGGCGAACTCCTGAACCGACGCAGTGTTCAATAGCTTTCGGGCATGATGCGGTTTCAGTGACCCAAGATGGTGCGAGATGAACTGGCGCTCGGCTGCGGAAAAGCGAATGAGATGCCGCGAAAGGTATCCGCGCAGCAATCCGATGACCGAGATCGCGATATAGGCCATCTGTATGATCGAACCGGCAAGATTGAATTCTTCAACCATGCTGATCAGAACGCAGGTTGCAGCAACGATAACCAGAACCGGGTAGAGCACGCCATTGCCGCGGACTATGCCGATTTGCAGTAAAAAGTAGTTCAGAATGTAAAGGCCAGCCCCGGCCACGCCGATCATGGTGGCCAATTCGACAAACTCGGTAAATTCAAATGGACTATTCAGCATGTAAAGACCCACCCTCGCAATGAATGGGTCTTACGCTGTGCCAATTAAGTGAAACCGTAAATGAACAACCTCACAGGTTAATGGGTTTTATGAGCGTGCTTTCGCCTGCGCGCGCAACATTTGCCCCATCATCTGTCCGAACTTGCCAGAACCACGCTGGTACAACGCGCCATCGACGGCCAGAACCGTGCCGCTGATATAGCTGGCCAGATCAGAGCTGAGGAACATACAGGCGTTCGCCACGTCCTGCGGCTGACCCCAACGGCCCAGGGGGACGTCCTTACGCAATGCTTCTCCGGCATCCGGCGTGGGGGCCAAACGCTTGGCCCCTTCAGTGCCTTCGATAAAGCCCGGCACGACCGAGTTCACGCGGATACCCTCGACACCCCATTCCATCGACAGGGTGCGGGTGATCTGATCAACGCCCGCCTTGGCGGCACAGACATGGGCCTGGCCTTCGTAAGGCAGGTAGGATTGCGGGGCCGAGATGTTGATGATGCTGGCACCCGGACGCTTGAGGAAAGGATAGGCCCCCTTCATCACGTGGATCGTGCCCATCAGGTCGATATCGATCACGGTCTTGAAAGCATTGACCGACATCTCTGCCGCGAGCGCCGGAAAATTACCTGCTGCGCCCGACACCAAAACGTCGAAGTCACCGAATGCATCGTAGAACTGTTTGAGGCCCTCAGCGACTGCCTCCGGGTCACGTACATCGAACGCCACACCGATGGCGTCTTGGGCCCCCGCAGCTTTCAGCGCAGCAACGGTGTCATCGACCTTTTCCTGCGACCGGCTGGCGACCGCCAGTTTGGCACCCGAGGCCGCAAAGGCCTCGGCAATGCCGCGATTGATACCGCTGGTTCCGCCGATGACGACGACGGTTTTTCCTGAAAAGTCCATGTAGGCCTCCCTTGGCGGGGAGCCCTACTCGCCGTAGGGCACCCAGATGTTTTTGACTTCGGTCGCAGCCTGCAGGAAGCGGCGGGAATGGTCCACGCCCCAATCGATTGCCGTCGCGTTATTCACCCAGGTCCGTTTCAGGTTCCCGGCCGAGACGACCTCGATCTCTTTTGAAAGATCGGTGGACGAGAAGGACCAGACTGCATCGACGTTCAGGTGCGAAGCCAGCGGTTTCGCCAGTTCCGCGTGGCTGCCGGTCAGGATGTTGACCACACCAGCAGGCACGTCTGAGGTTTCGAGAATCTGGTAGAAATCAGTCGCTGCCAGAGGGTAGGGCTCTGAGGCCACCAGGACTGTCCGGTTCCCCATCGCAATCGCCGGGGCCATGGCCGAGACCAGACCCAACAGAGGTGCCTCATCCGCGCACAGCGCGCCGATGACACCCACGGATTCCTTCATGGCTATCGCCACGCCACGGATCGGAACGCCGTGCACCTGACCGTCATATTTGTCGGCCCATGCGGCAGCGGTGAACAGGCGCTGGATCGAGGCTTCGACCTCTTTCGCGCCGTCCTTTTTGCCGGTCATTGCGTCGATGCGAGCGGCAAACTCGTCGGCGCGAGCCGAGAGGTTTTCGCCGATGTAATACAGGATCTGTGCCCGCAGATGGCCGGTGGTCTTGGACCAACCTTTGGCCCCTGCCGCAGCTTCAACCGCATTGCGGACGTCCTTGCGATTGGCGAGGCCCACGTGGCCCAACAGCCCGGATTTACCCCAGACGGGTTTCGAATAGCCGCTATCGGGCCGTGCCTGCTTGCCTCCGACATACATCTTGGCGGTACGGTCAATCGGATCGACCGGAGCGCCATCACCAGTGCCTACTTCGACCTTCGCCAACGGCTTAGCTTTGCCTTTGGGCTTGGTGTACGCGGTCAAGCCTTCCCAGCCGCCTTCACGGCCAAAGCCGCTTTCGCGCACACCGCCGAAACCAGCAGCCGCGTCGAACAGGTTGGTGGCATTCACCCAAACCACGCCCGCGACCAGCTTGGGCGCGATATCCAGTGCAAGGTTAACATTCTCGGTCCACACGGTCGCGGCCAGCCCGTAACGGGTGTTGTTGGCCAGCTCCACCGCCTCTTCCGGCGTGCGGAAAGTTGAGGACACCAGAACCGGGCCAAAGATTTCTTCCTGCATCAGTGGGTCGGAAGTTTCGAGACCCGAGATCAGTGTGGGTGGGTAATAACATCCGTTCGCAGGCAGATCGCACGCGGCTTGGTGCACGTGACCGGCGGTGTTGCTTTCGACCATGCTTTTGATGGTTTGCAGTTGGACCGGGTCTACAACCGCGCCCACATCAATGCATTTATCCAGCGGATCGCCGATGCGCAGCGAGTCCATCCGTGCGCGCAGTTTGTCGTGGAAACGGTCCGCGATGCCTTCTTGGACCAGCAAGCGGGACCCTGCGCAGCAAACCTGACCCTGATTGAACCAGATCGCATCGACCAGACCTTCTATGGCACTGTCGATATCGGCGTCGTCAAAGACGATGTAGGCTGACTTGCCGCCCAGCTCCAATGTCAGTTCCTTGCCGGAACCCGCGGTTGCTTCACGGATGCGGCGGCCCACAACTGTCGAGCCGGTAAAGGCGATCTTGTCCACGTCCGAGTTCACGATCATCTCACCCACTGCGCCGTCACCAGTGACGATGTTGATTACGCCTTTGGGCAATCCAGCTTGTGTGCAGATATCGGCGAACAACAGGGCTGTCAGCGAGGTGTACTCGGCAGGTTTCAAAACCACCGTGTTGCCCATGGCCAGGGCCGGGGCAATCTTCCACGACAGCATCAGCAGCGGGAAATTCCACGGAATGATCTGCCCGCAGACGCCCAACGCCTCAGCATCGGGCAGTTCGCTTTCCATCAGCTGCGCCATGCCCGCGTGGTAGTAGAAATGACGCTGCGCCAACGGGATGTCGATGTCGCGTGATTCACGGATCGGCTTGCCGTTGTCGAGGCTCTCAAGCACCGCAAACAGGCGCGAATGCTTCTGCAACAGGCGCGCGATGGCATAGAGGTACCGCGCACGGCCTGCACCGCCCAGCTTCCCCCATTTCGGTTGCGCCTTTCGGGCGGCAGAAACGGCAGCATCCACATCGGCCTGTCTGGCCTGCGTCAGCTTGGCCAAAACCTCTCCGGTCGCCGGGTTGCGGCTGTCGAACCCTTTGCCGGGTTTGGTGAACGCACCATCGATATAGTGACCGAACTTGTCGCCCTGATCGACCAGCCAGGCCAGAGCCTCGGCGGCACTTTCGGGGGCAGGGCCGTAATCCATGGTTTCGAATATCTCTTTGACTGTCATTGTTTTTGTCCTCAGCCCATGGAGTGACGGTAACCGGCGGAGTATGCGCCAGTTACATAGTGTTCCAACTGTCGCTCGATATCGCCCAACAAGGACGACGCGCCAAAACGGAACAGGTCCGGCTCCAGCCAGCGGTCGCCCAGTTCGTCCTTGATCAGCGACAGGTAAACCAGCGCGTCCTTGGCTTTCGAGATGCCGCCTGCCGGTTTGTAGCCGACCCGGTATCCGGTGCGGTCATAGTAGTCGCGGATTGCGCGGATCATCACCAAAGACACGGGCAGGGTGGCGTTGACGCTTTCCTTGCCGGTCGAGGTCTTGATGAAATCCGCCCCGGCCATCATGCAGACCAGCGAGGCGCGCGCGACATTGCGCAGGCTGCCCAGTTCGCCGGTGGCAAGGATGGCTTTGACATGCGCATCACCGCAAGCCACGCGGAACGCCTTCATCTCGTCATACAAGGCTTGCCAGTCGCCCGACAGCACGTGACGGCGTGAAATCACGATGTCGATTTCCTCGGCACCGGCTTTCACGCTTTCTTCGATCTCGGCCACGCGCAGATGGAATGGCGACAAACCTGCCGGGAAGCCGGTGGAAACCGCAGCAACAGGGATGCCGGTGCCATGCAGAGCGTCCACGGCGGTTTCGATCATGTCGTGATAGACGCAAACGGCCCCGGTTGTGATCGGCGGCATATCCAGCGCTTTCAGAACCGAAGGTGCAACGGGTTGCCGTGCCTTGGCACACAGACGGCGCACACGTCCGACCGTATCGTCACCCGACAGGGTGGTCAGGTCGATCATCGTGACCGCCTTCAACAGCCACGCGGCCTGATACTCTTTTTTGACAGACCGACGACCGGGCAGGGTCGCGGCGCGGCGTTCAATGGCCGAAGTATTGACCTGCACGGCGCGTACCCAGTCCAGATCCAATTCCATTCCAGGGTTTCTAGGCTCGGTCACTTGCGGCAGATGCGCGGTGCGCACGGGGCTTTCTGAGCTCTGCGTTTCCATCTTCACATCCTTTGGGAGGTTTGCGCCAAATTCGCACGGCTTGGCGCTAATTGGAAGGCATAGCGGCCTTCCGTGTGCAATTTTTTTGACCAAATGGACAAATTTGAGGTTTTCTTGCGAATAATTCGCAATAGCGTTGACTTAGTTGCGAATGGTTCGCATATTCATTCTCAAGAGGATACCTAAATGGGGTCAAAAATGATTCGTCGTAGTTTTCTCGCGGTTATGGCTTTTGCCGCCGCTTTGCCCCTCGCGGCATGGGCCGAGGCGCCGCTGAAGGTTGTTGCCACCACGGGCATGATCGCTGATGCGGCACGTCAGATCGGTGGCGATCAGGTTGAGGTCAAGGGCTTGATGGGCCCGGGCGTCGACCCGCATGCCTATCGTCAGACCCGCAGCGACATCGTTGCTATGACCCGGGCGGATCTGATCCTGTGGCACGGTCTTTACCTTGAAGCGCAGATGGAAGACTTCTTCCATGATCTCGGACGTAAACGTCCGGTCGTGGCTGTGGCCGAAGGTGTCGATAAGTCCAAACTGCGCGCGCATGACGACTATGCCGATAAGTATGACCCGCATGTATGGATGAGCCCGGCAGTTTGGCGCGATGTGGTGGTCGAGGTTCAAGAAGCCCTGACAGAGGCCCGCCCCGAGGCTGCTGATTTTTTCGCCGCGAACGCGCAGACACATCTGGCCGAGATTGATCAGTTGGAAGCCTACGGTAAACAAGTGCTGGCCGACGTACCGGAAAACAACCGTGTGCTTGTAACGGCGCATGACGCCTTTGGCTATTTCGGTGAGGAATACGGCTATGAGGTGCTTGGTATACAGGGCATCTCGACCCAGTCCGAAGCCGGTCTGAACCGGATTGGCGAGCTGGTCGATACCTTGGTGGATCAGCAGCTGACGGCAGTCTTCGTGGAAAGCTCGGTTTCTGATCGGTCCATGCGCGCGCTGATCGAAGGGGCCGCGGCCAAAGGCCATGATGTTGGCATCGGCGGAGAGCTGTATTCCGACGCAATGGGTGAACCGGGCACCTATGAAGGCACGTATATCGGGATGCTGGATCACAACATCTCTGTGATTGCCGGAGCGCTAGGCGCAGACGTGCCCGAACGCGGCATGAACGGCAAATTGTCGGCGGGGTCTTGAACGATGCTGTCGCTGGCTGCGCATCAGGGTGCTTCGGTTGCTGAAAAAATTACAAAGGACTGCCCGCTGGCCATTCGCGGCCTGGCTGTCTCATACGGTCAGAAACCTGCCGTGTTTTCGGTGGATATGACCGTGCAACCCGGCGCGATGACGGCGATCATCGGCCCGAACGGGGCGGGGAAGTCTACGCTTCTGAAGGCGGCGCTGGGCATCGTTTCGCCCCTGTCCGGGCAGGTGTCCGTCTTTGGTGAACCGCTGGAGAAACAGCGTGCACGAATTGCCTATGTGCCGCAACGCGCAAGCGTCGACTGGGATTTTCCGACGCGCGTGATTGATGTTGTGTTGATGGGTCTGTCCCGCGAGCTGGGCTTGCTGGGTCGTGTCCGTGCCCGGCATATGTCCCGGGCCATGGACTGTCTTAACCGGGTCGGGATGCGCGATTTTGCCGATCGTCAGATTGGTCAATTGTCCGGCGGCCAGCAACAGCGCGTTTTTCTTGCCCGTGCTCTGGCGCAGGATGCTGATCTTTATCTGTTGGATGAGCCATTCGCAGGTGTCGATGCAGCGACGGAAAAAGCAATCATCGCAGTGCTGAAATCGCTGAAAGAGGCGGGCAAGACCGTTGTTGTCGTGCATCACGATCTGGCCACGGTGACTGATTATTTCGACCATGTATTCCTGATCAATACCCGCAAAGTGGCTGAGGGAACTGTGGCCGAGGCCTTTACCGCCGAAACCCTGCAATCGGCGTATGGCGGCCGTTTGGCCACTGCGCAGATCGACCAGATTTCGCGCGCATTGGGGTAAATCATGCTTTGGGATGCTCTGACCCTGCAGCTGGGCTATAACGCCACGCTGGTCGCGATTGGTGCGACCTTGCTGGGTATATCCGCTGGTGTGACCGGCACGTTTCTGTTCCTGCGCAAACGCGCGCTGGTCAGCGACGCCATCAGCCACGCGACTCTGCCCGGCGTCTGCCTTGGGTTTATGGTTTTGGTCGCCCTTGGCGGCGATGGGCGCAACCTGATCGGTCTGCTGGCCGGATCGGCGGTGTCGGCTTGGGTCGGTTTGCTTTGCATGAACTGGCTGACTCGCCACACACGACTGGCCGAGGATGCCGCCATTGGTGCCATCCTGTCGGTGTTTTTCGGTCTCGGCATCGTTCTGCTGACCGTGATCCAGACGATGGGCGTCGGTCGTCAGGCTGGGCTGGAAGGGTTCCTACTGGGCTCGACCGCAGGGATGTTGTGGGCGGATGCGCTGGTCATCGCAATCGGTGGGGCAGCAACGCTGTTGCTGGTCATGATCATTCGCCGACCTATGACCATGGTCGCCTTCGACCCTGAATACGCCGCTGCCCGGGGCCTGCCAGTGCACCGGATTGATCTTGCGATGATGGGGCTGGTCATGGCGGTTACTGTGGTGGGCCTGAAGATCGTCGGGCTGATCCTGATTGTGGCGCTGCTGATCATCCCGCCTGTCACGGCGCGGTTCTGGACGGACCGCTCGGACCGCGTGGTGCTGCTAGCTGGACTGGCCGGAGGGTTGGCGGGCTATCTGGGTGCTGCGATGTCGGCCTCGGCGCCCAACCTGCCAACTGGCCCAATTATTGTTCTGGTCAGCTTCGGCTTTTTTGCCCTGTCCCTGTTACTTGCGCCTGTCCGTGGAGTTCTGGCAGCGGTTCTGCGGCACCTGCGGTTCCAGCGCCGGGTTCATATTCGGCAGGGTCTGCTGGCACTGGCGCAAGGGCAAAAGATCTATGAGCCACTGACCTTGCGTCTCTTGCGGCGTGCCGGTTTGGCGCGGGCGGATGGCGTGGCCACCGAAACAGGCAAGGCGCGCGCGGCCAAGGCGTTGCGCGATGAAAGGCGCTGGGAAATCGTCAGGGCTGATCAGATGCATGAGGCAACGGCTGCGCTGTACGACGGGTTGCGCGATATCGAAACCGTGCTGACCCAAGATCAGATCGCCGAGATCGACCGTCGAATCGGCGGCCCGCAGGAGGTTCCGGCATGAGCGGTGAAGAATTCGTACCCCTGTCTTTGACACCCTTGCTGATCGGCACGTTTGCCGCCATCGCTTGCGCTTTGCCCGGGAACTTCCTGGTCCTGCGCAAACAGGCCCTGATCGGGGATGCGATCAGCCATGTGGTGCTGCCGGGTATTGTCGTGGCCTTTCTGCTGACCGGAACGATTTCAACCTGGCCAATGATGCTGGGCGCCGCGGGCGCGGCGGTGGTGGCCGTGGTTCTGATCGAAGCCGTCAGGCGGCTGGGGCAGATCGAGGCGGGTGCCGCGATGGGGGTGGTTTTCACTACGATGTTTGCTGCTGGTGTGCTGCTGCTGGAACAAACCGATACTTCGACTGTGCACCTGGATGTTGAACATGCGCTGTATGGCAATCTGGAAAGCCTGATCTGGTTGGACGCTGTGGGCTGGTCTTCGGTGTTGGATCCCGTGGCGCTGGCGGGGTTGCCGCCGGAATTGCCTCGGATTGCGCTGACTTTGCTGGGGGTATCTGTCTTTGTATGGCTGTTCTGGCGGCCGCTGAAGATTTCCACCTTTGACGAAGGGTTCGCGCGCACCATTGGTGTCCGGACCGGAGTTCTGGGCATGGCCCTTGTGATCACGGCAGCTATTGCCGCCGTGGCGGCCTTTGACGCCGTGGGTTCGATCATTGTGATTGCCATGTTTATCTGTCCCCCGGCGGCGGCGCGCATGATGACCAACCGGCTCGAAACCCAGATCGCGTGGAGCATCGTCTTTGCCATCCTGTCGGCTGTCTCCGGGTATGTGCTGGCTGGATATGGTCCGCTCTGGCTGGGGGCGGCGGACGCGGTCAGTGCAGCGGGCATGATCGCAACGATGTCTGGTCTGATCCTTGCGTTTGCGGCTTTGTGGGGGCCGTGCCGGACCCGGGCAGGTGCACCCGGAACCGCGTGACCCGGCATTTTCCCGCCGCTGGGTCCTGCGTGGTATCGGCCAAACTTCGCCACCCGACTTGAGGCCCAGAGAGTCTTCGCATCGTGAAACCGTATTCGTGGTATGAATTGATCCATTGATTATTGGATGACCACCACTCACTCCGGATCGTTCGAGCAATCGCGCCCAGACTGGCCGCAAGTCTAGGCTGGCAAGGTGCGATTGTTCGAACGCCCCCTCCTCACATTAAATGCAAGCCAAAGCGGTGGCAGAATCGTGCGCGAATGTGCTAGTTCTGGTGGTATGGCGCAGGCACACCCCAATATCAGCGAAAATCGACCGGTCATCCGGCAACTTGACGACGCAGCAATCAACCGTATTGCGGCAGGCGAGGTTGTTGAACGTCCGGCTTCTGCGGTCAAGGAATTGGTGGAAAATGCCATCGACGCAGGTGCAACCCGCGTCGCGATCGACATTGCCGATGGGGGTAAGACGCTGATTCGCGTCACCGATGATGGCTGTGGGATTGCTGCTGAGGATCTGCCATTGGCCTTGTCGCGCCATGCGACCTCGAAAATTGATGGGTCCGATTTGTTGAATATCCACACCTTCGGTTTTCGGGGTGAGGCGCTGCCATCGCTGGGTGCCGTCGGGCGCCTGACCATTACCAGCCGGGTGCCGGGGGGCGAGGCGGCTTCGGTCCATGTGGCGGGTGGTCGGATCGAGGCGGTGAAACCTGCCGCCTTACGTGCTGGCACAGTGGTCGAACTGCGCGATCTCTTTTTCGCAACGCCTGCGCGATTGAAATTTATGCGCACCGACCGGGCCGAAGCCCAGGCAATCTCCGACACCGTCAAAAGGCTGGCCATGGCCGAGCCTTCGGTGACTTTCACTTTGCGTGACGTCTCTGGTGGTGGAGAGGGGCGCGTGACCTTCCGCGCTGACCGCGAAAATGGTGATCTGTTCGACGCACTGCATGCCCGGTTGGCTCGCGTTATAGGGCGCGAGTTTGCTGAAAATGCCCTGCAGATTGATGCGACCCGCGAGGGGATCCGGTTGTACGGTTACGCCGCCCTGCCGACCTATTCGCGCGGTGCCGCGGTGGCGCAGTATCTGTTCGTCAACGGGCGGCCTGTAAGGGACAAGATGCTGACGGGTGCGCTGCGGGCGGCCTATTTCGATTTCCTCAGCCGGGATCGTCATCCGGCAGCAGCATTGTTCATCGATTGCGATCCGACGCTGGTGGACGTGAACGTGCACCCGGCAAAGTCCGAGGTCCGGTTCCGCGATCCGGGCGTGGCGCGGGGGTTGATCGTCTCGGCCCTGCGGCACGCGCTGGCCGAGGCCGGGCACAGGGCCTCCTCCACAGTGGCCAATGCGACGCTGGGGGCGATGCGTCCGGAACCCGCACAGCCTGCACCGGCGCGGGTTTATCAGATGGACCGCCCCTCACCAGCTACACGGAATGTGGCGTATCAGGCGCAGGCGCCGGGATTTGCGGAACTGTCGCAGGACTACAGCGGCAGCATTGTCGAACCGGCTTCGGTCCCAGAAACACCGGTCGAAGACCTGCCTTTGGGCGCGGCACGAGGGCAGGTGCATGAGAATTACATCATCGCTCAAACTGCAGACGGCATGGTGATCGTCGATCAACATGCGGCACATGAGCGGCTGGTTTATGAAAAGCTCAAAAAACAGATGGCTGAGAATGGCGTCGCTGCGCAGGCACTGCTGATCCCGGAAATCGTTGAACTGTCCGAAAGCGATTGCGCGCGCCTGATGCAGGTTGCGGACGACCTGACAAAGCTGGGACTGACAATTGAACCCTTTGGCGGCGGTGCGGTTGCCGTGCGCGAAACACCAGCCATTCTGGGCGAGGTGGACGCGCGGGCGATGATTCTGGATATATTGGATGAACTGGCCGATCAGGGCGAAAGCCAGATGGTGCAAGCGCGGATTGAGGCGATCCTCAGCCGGGTGGCCTGTCACGGCTCGGTCCGGTCGGGTCGTCGTATGCGGGCTGAAGAAATGAACGCCCTGCTGCGCGAGATGGAGGCGACGCCCCATTCCGGGCAATGCAACCACGGGCGGCCGACTTATGTGGAACTGAAGCTGAGCGATATCGAGCGATTGTTCGGCCGCAGTTGATCCATTGTCTTGGTTAGGCTATGGAGAATAAAACAAGAACATCCGAGGCGACATGATCGAGATTGCAGGAACCCAATATGCGCTGAACGACCCCGTGATCCTGGCCGTGGGTGGGGTTGTTACACTGATCCTGCTGCTGCTGTTTTTGTCGCTGCGCGCGGCAAACCGCTCGGCCCGGATGGCGGAACCGCTGGCTCGCCAGATGGCGCATCTTGGCCAGCATGTGCAGCAATTGGGGCAGGGGCAGGAACAATTGCGCGGCGGATTACAGCATGTTTCGGACACGCAGGCCAATGCGCAGGTGCAGGTGATCCAAACGGTTGAATCCCGCCTGTCCTCGGTCCAGCAGCAGATGAATGATCGGCTGGCAGATAACGCGATGAAATCGGCGCGTGCCTTGGCCGAGATGCAGGAGCGAATGAAGGAATCCCTGCATGGATCATCCAAACAAACCGCGACATCTCTGACGCAGTTGCAGGAACGTCTGGCCGCCATCGACAAGGCGCAGGACAATATCACAAAACTGTCGGGCGACGTGCTGTCTTTGCAGGATATCCTGTCGAACAAGCAAACGCGTGGTGCGTTTGGTGAGATTCAGCTGAATGATATCGTCTCTAAGGCGCTGCCTTCGGATAGTTTCCAGCTGCAGGCAACCCTGTCGAATGGACGGCGCGCAGATTGCCTGATCAACCTCCCGAACCCTCCGGGGCCGATTGTCATCGACAGCAAGTTCCCGTTGGAGGCCTATGAGGCGCTGATCGGTTCGACCAATGACATGGAGTTGAAGACGGCGGTTCAGATGTTCCGCAGCACGGTGCGCAAGCACATCAACGATATTGCCGAGAAATACATTCTGGACGGTGAAACAGCCGATGGCGCGTTGATGTTCCTGCCGTCCGAGGCCGTCTATGCCGAACTGCACGCCAAGTTTCCTGAACTGGTGCAGGAGAGTTTCAGCAAACGTGTATGGATCGTTTCGCCCACCACCTGCATGGCGACACTGAACACGATGCGTGCGATCCTCAAAGACGCGCGGATGCGGGAACAAGCTGGGGCGATCCGCAAAGAACTGGGTTTGCTGCACAAGGATGTTGAGCGTTTGGGTGATCGGGTCGGCAATCTGGACCGCCATTTTGGGCAAGCGGCCAAGGATATCTCGGAAATCAAGATCAGCGCGGAAAAGGCTGGCCGCCGGGCACAGAGGTTGGATAACTTCGATTTCGAGGAGTTGGCACCGGACGATCAGACCAACGTTGTGCCTCTGGGCCAGTCCGAAGGCTAGGCATTACTGGATTGACAGATCCAGATTGTAGCCGACCGTCTTGTCCGTATCGCGGTCATTGCCCATCAGGTAGACCCGGATCGTGTAGTCTCCATCCTCAGGCAATTCGATGCGCGCGGTATTCCCGTCGATCGAGCCATTGTAGATCGCGAAACCATCGCTGTCCGGCGGCAGGATGTTGAAGTAGATCACGCCATAGCCATTTGTGTCGCTTACCTTCAGGTCGGCAAACATCTCTTGCCCGGCTTTTGCACCCAACTTGTAGTCGAAGTACTCGTTTCCAGTGACGGTACCATTGACCATTGTCCCGAAATTGCCCGGTTCGAACTTCACGTCGGCGACCAACTGGGCAGAAGCGACAGATGAAAAACCCATAAGGGCAAGAATAAAGAACACAGTCCGTATCATTTCAAATGCCTCCAACAATCAGCTTGCAGGGCAGGGTACCACATGAGCGCTGATTGCGTCAGATCTTCAGGAACGGTTGGAACAGACGCGGCATCAGCTTGTTGAATTTCAGCGGCGCGTCAGTGACAGCCAGGCAGATGCAATCCTCGGTGATGTCGGCTGTCGGCGTATGGTGCAGGTCTTCATCTGCAATCTCCACATCGCCACGGGCAAAACGGTCGACTTCATCCGAAAACGCGCCCTGCAGAACCATTGTCAGCTCTACACCATTATGGCTGTGATCCGGAACTGCGGTGCCCGCCGGAATGAATAGCAACCGAGCTGTTGCTTCGCCGCTCGTCGGGAGGATCGCCTGCTTCACCCCCATGCCGATTGGTCGCCAGCGGATGTCGTTCACATCGCCGCCAACGTAATCTTGCAACGGGCTTGGCAAAACCGAGCAGCCGGGTCGCCTGGGTTTGGCAATCGGCGCACCGTTTGCGATCAAAGCCATCGTTTCCGCAAGTGCCTTGTCGTTCATCGCAACGGTCTCGTCCTGTTCTTCCAGGACATATCCGCCAACGGCGTCAAAGCTTTCGGCCTGCGCACGACATTGATTGCACAGGGAAAGATGTGTCGCGACCATCAGGTCGAAAGCCTCGGGCAGAGTGCCTGCGGCGTAAGCCATCAGCAGGTCGTCTGTCAGGTGATGTTTGATCTTATTGCTCATATCCGTCATCTCAATTCATCGCATGGCGCAAGCGGTCCAGCGCCAGCCGTATCCGTGATTTGATCGTTCCCAGTGGCAATCCAGTCTGAGAAGCGATTTCTCGATGGCTCAGATCGCCAAAATAGGCTTTCTCGATCAGTTGCCTTTGCGCCTCTGGCAGCGCGGTCATCGCGTTGCGCAGCTGCGCGGTCTCCTGTTGCAGCACGAGTATGTCGTCCTGCTCCGGTTCAGCCTCGGGTCCCCATCCCAGTTCTTCGGGCTCGGGTCGGCGTTGTTTGCGCAGGACGTCGATGCGCTTGTTCCGGGCGATCGTAAACACCCATGTGGCCACGGTTGCCCGCGTGGGGTCGAACAAATGTGACTTGTGCCACAGCGTGACCATCACTTCTTGTGCGCACTCTTCGGCCATGGCCGCATCTGAGCCCGATTTGATCAGGAACGCCTTGATCCGCGGCGCGAAGTGCTGAAACAACTCAGCAAACGCTGCCTGATCCTGCGCGTCCCTTATACGTCTGACGTGGTCTACCCACTCAGCTCGTTTGTCACAATTGTCTTGCGCTCGGTTCACCGGTTTTCCCTTGATGCGTTTCTTTGCGCGCCACGGTTTCTGTGAAGGCCTGCTGGCCACCGGTTCATCCAAGGTCGCGGTATCGATCTCGGTAAACATAACAACATTACGCGGTAAGCCCCAAGCTGGATCACATTGTGATGCGATTTTAATCCGAACCGGACCATGTTTCGTATGATAAGTATCTATATGTCGAAGAAAACAGCGCCGTTTGAACGGCTTGCAGGCGAATTGGAACACTGACGAGAATGAACAGGATCGACCATATTTCAGGCCATACTTACCACGGTCGAAAAGGCGGGATCGAGAATGCGTTTCGGTATTCTATCGACTACATCCTGTTGGACCCCGAGGCCCGGCCTGACACACCGCTTTTGTTTTCGATGAACCGTGTAAATGCGATGTATTGGCGAGACCGTGACCACGGCGGTGAACCCGGCAAAGGGAAGGGTGCAGTGTGGTTGCGAGCCAAATTCAACGAAATGGGTGTGACGCAACCTGCAAGGCTTGAGTTGCTGACGCAGCCACGGGTGCTGGGGCATGTCTTCAATCCGGTCAGCTTCTGGTTCTGTTTCGATGCCGATGAACAACTATATGCGGTGGTAGCAGAGGTTACGAACACTTACGGCACGCGCCACAGCTATCTGTGCAACAATCCCGGGTTTGCGCCGATCCAGCCGTCGGATCGCATCGTTGCGGACAAGCTGATGCATGTCTCACCGTTTCAAAAGATCGAAGGGACGTATGAGTTCCGGTTCGACAACCGCCCCGAGCGTATCGGCGTCTGGATTGACTATGGTCGAAAAGCGGGTGGATTGATTGCCACCCTGACCGGGCCGCGCGCGCCGCTGACCAACCGGGCGATCCTGTGGTCGTTGCTGCGGCGCCCCTTCGGTGCGCGACGTGCGTTTTTCCTGATTGTGTGGCAGGCGATTAAACTTAAGATCAAGAAGGCACGGTTTGTCCCGTTTCGGACCGCCCCTGTGCCCGATCAACCGATTTCCCGCAGTCGCAAACCTTAGCGCTTAGGTCTTTGCTTAAGATCAAAGACTCAGCCCCCTCCTCATGGTTGTGGTATTATTGAAACCGCGAATACGAGGAGCTGGGTCATGATGGAAATTTCGCCAAGGAAAATCGCTCAGGTTGCGATGATGGGGCGCGAGTTGGGTCGCGCCGAGGGCGAATTGCGCGCCTTCATCGACCGGATGAGCGAGGACGAACAGGCCGAACTGGTGGCTGTCATGTGGGTCGGGCGAGAAAGCTTTTTCGCCGAAGATCTGCCTGAGGCCATCGCAACAGCCAAGTCCGAGGCTTCGACCCCTTGCGCGGACTACCTGATTGGTACGCCGCACTTGTCGGATCACCTTGAAAATGGCTTGGATGCACTGGGCATCTCGGCTGAGGATGTGGAAAACGACCTGATGTAAGTGCACCGGTTATGTGCAACCGGTGCAGCCCGCAAATTGCAAACCATTCGCTGAATACCCAGTTTTCGGATAACGTGGACAGGAATCCCGAAAGCCCGCATTCAGGCTGGGGTGCTATTAGACGGAGCGTGATCCATGTGGCGCGTCTTGCAAATGCTTGCGGTGCTCGCGTTTTGTGTGGGCTTCCAGTCCCGCCCGGCCCAAGCCTGCGGCGTCTGCGTTGAGCTTCCGGAGTATTCTCTGGCGGACCGGATTCTTTCTGCTCGTGTGATCGTGCTGGCGGCACCATCACCAGACAACCCTTTCAGGTTCACCCCCGTTTCGGTTTTGAAAGGCACGCCGGAACAGGTTGAGGCTTTGCCCGAAATACCTTTCCTGGTCGACAGCGTCATGCGATCCGCCTTTCGTGCGAATCCGGACAGAACGGTTTTGATGGTCTACGGGACGGGGTATCAGGACAAGGCCGGTCGCAGCCTGCCCAGCGGTTGGACCAAGGGGTTCTTGATGACACCGGATCGGACCCACTTCCTTGAAACACTGCGTGCCGAAGGGCAGGGTTGGGCCAGTGGCGCGCCGGATCGCGCGGCGCAGATTGCCTTTTTTAGTGCCTATCTCACACATGAAGATCGCCTGTTGCGCAACACGGCGTTGATCGAAATCCATCGCGCGCCCTATTGGCTTTTGACCCACCTGACCGATGCCGTGCCAATCGCCCAATTATTGCAGGACCTGCGCAATCCCAATCGTT
This sequence comes from Ruegeria sp. YTSA072, assembly GCF_059610285.1. NCBI lineage: Bacteria > Pseudomonadati > Pseudomonadota > Alphaproteobacteria > Rhodobacterales > Roseobacteraceae > Ruegeria > Ruegeria sp. YTSA072. Next base: position 234,170 of record NZ_JBXWNI010000006.1, read on the forward strand.
TAGCCTACGCACCGGCACTTATCCGATTGTTGGGTCTTCAGTCGGATCCAAAGGCCAAAGAACGTGTAAGGCTTGGCTATCAAAGCGCGCTTCGCAGTGGGGGTCTCAACCTGTACGACTGGGGTTTGGCGGGTATCGCAGTGGATGGGGAACAGGCGATACTTGAAATCGAAAAGTCGCTGGAGAGGCCCGAACGCACGGCTGACGAAAAGCGATTCCTGATCCGCGGTCTGGCCGATGGCGGAACGACCTATCCCAAGTTGCGACCCCTGATCCTGGATGTGTTTAGGCATCAGTTGGACAAAGACAGCACTGTTGCGATCTGGATTGCCCTGGCTGTCCGGCACTGGGATACCGACGCACTGATCCCAAACTTTGAGGCTATCATGGCTCAAAATGATCTGGACCCGGCGACGCTGTTTCTCATGCGAGCGGCAATTGAAGCTGACGGGCCGGGCTAACGTCGCGGTGACGCTCCTCATAGTTCCAAATCGCATTAGGGAACAGATGGGGCTGCGCTTTCGCCAAGCAAATGCATCCCAGCAGCATCAGCGCAATCGATTTCAGAAAAATATCGCGCTCGATCAAAATCGTCTTGTATCTGGTCGACATGCAAGGATATACCCGCCAGCGGAGACGTGGCCGAGTGGTCGAAGGCGCTCCCCTGCTAAGGGAGTAGGCCCGGAAGGGTCTCGAGGGTTCGAATCCCTTCGTCTCCGCCATTACACTCTGAATCGGACGTAATCGCGAACTCATTTGTTACCGATATTGCGCGACGTTTTTGTCCGACTCGTGTGGTCCGGGTTAGACTTTCATCTCTAGTCGCGCATCTTGGAAACGGTTTAGAACGCTCGGTATATCTCCGTCAGACAGTGCGCACAGGGCTGTTGAAAGCCCATCGGCGAGCGCTGCGGAATTTGCAGATACCGACAAAATCCGGCGCGCTGGTGTTTGACCGGTGGGGCTGAGGATGTGACCGTGAGCGTCAGTCAGCATCAGGTTACCGGAATCAGAGGTCGCAACAGCTCGGTCGCGCAGAGAGATACGCTTAGTGATCTGACTTTCGGGGCCTGCCAAACCGACTTGCCAATCGCGCCCATCGTGACGTTGTCCGAGCGCTGCGATTTCCCCCATGTCGACCAAAACGTCTTGCAGCCCCTGTGATCTGAGCAGGGCAGCGATGCGATCTGTGATTGCCCCTTGCGCTACTCCATTCAGAGTCAGCGCCGACTGCCCTGGGTAGGGCAGGCGGACGCCATCGTTATTAACCGTGACCTTATCCCACCCGATGGATTTGCGGGCGGTTGTGGCGTCGTCACCGTTGATCAGAGCAGCCCAGAGAGGCTGGATTGTCGGGTCAAAAGCGCCCCCTGAATTCTGGTGCAAAACTGTGCACAGGCTGAACAGGCTCAAGAGCTCGGGCGCTGGTTGCATAAGAAACCCATCGCGGTTCAGGCGCGAAAGTTGGGATTTCGGGCGATACAGGCTGAAGATATCTTCCAGCCGTGTGACTTCGGCTTCGACGGCGGCAAAAACGGGGCGGGCTTGGGTATCTGTCAGCCCGGCCAACTGCATGCTTGCCGGTGCGCCCAACGCGGAACCACGCCACCGTGCTGCTGTAGCAGGGCTAGCGATTGCAGGGCAGGCCGCGCTTGCAGCCGAGATGGTCAGAAACCGGCGGCGAGACAGAAGGGTCATGCGGGTGTCTCCAGTAGCAGGTCCAGATCGACAGGGCCCAATACCTCGGCATCGGGAATGCCGGATAGGGGCAAAGCGGTGCCGCCATATTGGTCGATGAATGATGCGGCATCATCGGGGTTTGAAAACGGCACCACTTCACGTGCCCCCATGCCGCCCGCGACGTCGGAGCCGACAACAAAAGTGGCGACATCGGCGGCGATCCAGTTGGACACACCTGGTTGCAGCCAGTTGGGCGCGACACTCATATCACTGACATAAATGGCTGTTATGTCGGCGTCTCGCTCCGGGCTTTTGAGGTAGGCCACCATGTCCCGCACCTGCGCAAAAAACAGCGGCGTGGGGTATCCTTCCAGGTGGATCTGCCCTTTAGGGCCACCATGCTCGGCGATATTCATTTGGCAGAAGAAGCTCAGCGCATCGGGAGTCAGATCAACCGGGTCGGGAGCAACGGCGACCTCCTCTTTGCAAGCCGCCAAGGCAATCAGCGCAATCAACACAAGACGTTTCATGGCTCAACCCTCCGGAAGGCGGCACGGGCAAGAGCAAAGCCCAATACCGGCCAGATTAGCAGCGAGGCGGGCGCGGCCCAGACGGGCAGAGCTTGGGCCGCACCGGTCATGCCGGACGCCATTGCGACGCCTTCGGTCGCGGCGATGTTCCACAGCCGAAATGCGTCGGCCGGGTTGGCCACCATCACCCATGGAAAGACGGATTGGGTGAAGGTGCCGCCCTCGTCCATGACCACGGCTCCCAACAAGCCAAGATCATAGAGGACGACAAAGACCAGCCAGAGCCCGGCCGACAGACCTGCAGCCGCCGTAGCGCCCCTTGCTAAAGCAGACAGCAGGTATCCCAGCGCCAGAAAAACGGCGCCCAGCAAGATGGAGGTAAGGATTAGGCGCGCCAGAGCCATCAGACTTTCGGGGCCCGCGCCGCCGAACCAAGCGGCCACGGCGCCTGCGGTGCCGAAACCGATGGTCATGGCAAAGGCTAATGCTGCCAGATGGGCGGTGAATTTGCCCAGCAGGATTTCTCCGCGCCCGGCGGGGTAGGACAGCAGCAACGACAGACTGCCCCGGTCCACGTCGCCTGCGATGGCGTCGAAAGCGATCATCAGGGCCAGCAGCGGCGCAAGATAGACCGACAGCGTGGTCATCGAAGCGACCGAGACGGTCAGCATATCGACGCCCAGCGTCCCGGTCGGCGCGCTGCCTGCAAAGGTCAGGGCCAAGGCGAACAGCACCATGATCAGCGTGGCCATCAACAGCCAGCGGTTGCGGCGCAGGATCAACATCTCGGTGCGGGTGATGGCGAGGAAGCGGGTCATTGCATCTCCTCCTGTGCATAATGGCGGTAGAGGTCTTCAAGTTTGGGCGGGGTCATTTCCACATCCGCCACGGCGTCGCCCAGTCCGGCGATGCGGCGCAGGGCCTCCATCTTGTCATCCGGCGAGCAGAGCAGTTCCACAGATGCTCCGTTGATCCGGTTACCACCCAATTCGGCGGCAAGTGCTTCGGGGTTCGCGCTGGCACGCACTTTGAGGCGGATCGGCAGACCAGCCAGCGCAGACAGATTGTTGAGCGTGTCATCCGCGACCATTCGGCCTTGGCGCATGATGGCGATGCGGTCGGTGCGGGCTTCGACCTCGGTAAGAGCGTGGGAGGCAATCAGGACCGCTGTGCCTTGCCCGGCCAATTCATCGATGATGGCATATAGGTCTTGCCGCGAGATCGGGTCCAAACCACTTGTTGGCTCATCTAACAGCGCCACTTTCGGCTGGCCCAGTAGAACCTGCGCCAGACCCAGACGTTGCCGCATGCCTTTGGAGTATGTTCCGATCCGGCGGTCCAGAGCGTTGCCAAGGCCCACGCGGTCCAGCAGGCCGGGGACATCGGCCCTGGACCCGGAAAGCTGCGCAAATAAGGTCAACTGCTCGCGGCCCGTCAGCGCAGGATGAAACGACACTGCCTCAGGCAAATAGGCAGTATCCCGCCGCGCTTGCGCACTGCCGGGAGTGGCATCTCCGATCCAGATGGTTCCGACATGGATCGATGTCAGACCGAGGATAGATTTGATCAGGGTCGACTTGCCCGCGCCGTTATGGCCCAGCAGCGCCACGCGCTGACCAGGGGCAAGAGACAGGGTGATATCGTCAAGAACACGGGTTTTACCTCGGTCCTTGCTGACTTGGGTAATACTCAGGGCCTTATCCGTCATGAGGCACCTTTTTCATAGCTGGGGGTTCAGGGGCTTGCATCAATGGGTTGCTATCCATCACACCGCCCGGCAACAGCGCCGGGAAGGCCGATTGGGACCAGCGCACCAGCTGCACGGCGGGGGAGCCGAGCAACAGTTTGGCTGCGGGTTGGGTCCACAGCACATGGTCCATACTGTCATTGGGGCGATAAGGGGCGTCGGCGATGCCGTCGCCGTCCACGTCATAGGCGGCAAAATCGGACCAGTAATTGCCGCGTTCTTCTTCGGACCACTCGACCCATTTGGTCGAGACGTATTTCACCTGCGTCCGGTTCCCTATGAATGCGTTGCCAACGATGCGGTTGCGTTCGCTGCCAGCGGTAAAGTGGATGCCGATACCGCATCCCTCGAACCAGTTGCCGGTGAATTCGTTCTTGTTGGAGTTATAAAGGAAGGTGCATTTTTCCTTGGCACCGATCACGACGTTGCCGGTGATCTGGCTCTTGTTGGCGTAGTTCAACATCACGCCATGTTCACGGTCACCGATTGAGACGTTGTCGGCGACTTTCACATTGGTCGTGAACATCACCGCATAACCCAGATCGTTGCCGATCGAGACATTGTCACTGACAACTGAGTCGTCGGCATACATGTAATGCACCGCAAAACGCAGGTCGCGGAACAGGTTGCCGGTGAAGGTGTTCTTTTTCGACGAGTTCACAAAGATCCCGTCGCGGCCATAGCGGATGTCATTGCTATCCACCACGGAACCGGGCGCGTTCCAGACATAGACTCCGTTTCCACGGTCGTTCATTCGCTGGTCTTGGCGACCTTCAATGCGGTTACCACGAACGATGCTGTCCTTGGCACCATGAATGTCGACGCCATAAAGATTGCCCAGTAGCACGTTATCCTCGACCACCGGCGCCTTAGCCGTTTTGGTCAGCTGGATGCCACTGTCGATCCCGTCATGGCTTGAACCGGAACCGATCACTGTCAGACCCCGCACGGTTACGCCGGGCCCCGTCACGGTTATGACGCTGCCCTCGCCTTGTCCGTCAATGGTGGCCTCCCCCAGCCCGTCAATCGTGACGGGCCGGTCCAGAACCAGTGTTTCGGTGTAGACACCGGGGCTCAGGCGAAGGGTGTCTCCATCCGCCGCCTGCGCCAGTGTTTCATTGATGGCCCCCGCCCGGTTGGGCACATCCCAGTCCGCCGCCCAAAGGGGCGAGCCAAGCAGGAGCGGTATGAGCAGGGGCCAACGCATGGGTTATGCTCCCGCCGGTTCGACCAGCATCCGGCCGCGCATTTCCATATGCAGCGCGTGGCAGAACCACTGGCAATAGAACCAATGCACGCCAGGACGGTCGGCCGTGAAGGTGACCGAGGCGGTTGCCATCGGAGCCACTTCCATCGCGATACCGTAGTTGCCCAGGCAGAAGCCGTGGGTCACGTCGTCCACGTCATCTAGGTTGGTGATGTAAACCGTCACCTCGTCGCCCTGTTTGACGGTGAACTTCTCAAGGCTGAAGGTCGGGGCCTGCGAGGTCATATAGACCCGCACCTTATTGCCGTCCCGGATGGGCTCCTCGGCGCCGTCTTCCAAATCGATGCCATCAGCCTCGGCCTGTTTGCGGGCGTCTTCCCATGTGACATCGGCGCGGTCCCAGACGTTGACCGGGTTGACGATGTCGGCGCGAACCATGATCGAGTCGTGCGGCTCAGCAAAGGTCGGACCGTCGTGAACCACTTTCATCTCGTTGGATGAGATGTCGATCAGCTGTTCATTTTCGGGCTTCAGCGGGCCCGTGTTCAGGAACCGGTCTTTCGAGAACTTGTTCATCGAAATCAGCCATTTGCCGTCGGCCTCCTTGGTTTCACCCATAGTGGTCGAGTTGTGGCCCGGCTGATAGTGCACATCAACCTTCGAGATGATCGGGTCCACGTCCTCACCGGCATAGGCCTTGATGGCGTCTTCGATGTTCCACTTCACGATCTGACTGTCGAGGAACAGCGTGGTGAACGCATTTCCCTGACCGTCATAAGCGGTGTGAAGCGGGCCAAGACCCAGCTGCGGTTCACCCACAATGCAGGAGCGTGGGTCGGCATCGCTTTCGAACAGGGCGTCTAGTTTGGTGACGTCCATGATCGAAACGGTGGGCGACAGCTTGCCGTTGATGCAGACGTGCTTGCCGTCAGGCGCAGTGTTGATACCGTGCGGCGAGTTCGGGATCGGGATGTAACGGGTGTACTTCTTGTTCTGACCCTTACGGCCGTCCAGAACTTTGACGCCTTTCAGCTCCTGATAGTCACCAGCCTCGATCCCCGCCTCGATTTCTGCGAGGTTGAAGACAACGACGTGGTCCAGCTCGTTCTCGGTCATCTCGGCCAGGTTCATACCCATTTCCGAGTTGTACGAGGTCGAATAGGCGTATTTGCCCTGATAGTCGCAGTCCGTGTTGTCGAGGTTACCCGACACGATCACCTGCCACGCCACTTCCATGGTGTCGCCGTCCAGCGCGGTGAAGATGTTCACGTATTGCGACGGATCGTCCAGCACTGTGCCATCGTTGACCAGCGGGGTTTCATCCTCACCATTGGCAAAGACATAGCCGGTGCGCGGGAATTTCTGCGGACGCAGACCGTGGATCGCCTTGGCATTCGGGATCTCGGTGATCTTGTCGCATTTCATCACGTCACAGCGCACGCGGGCGACGCGGGTGTTGGCCTTGTCGTTCATGAACAGATAGCGGCCGTCATAGGTGCCGTCGGTGAACGACATGTGCGGGTGGTGCAGGTCGCCGTTGTCATAGGTTTTCATGCCGCGCTTGGCGAGAAATTCCTTGGTTTCCGGCAGCAGACCATCGGTCATGATCTTCAGCGACTCGTTGGTCTGGCCCCAACCGGTGGCCGAGCAGCGGTTGAAGACCGGCACCCGCATCAGCTCGCGCATGGAAGGGAAGCCTAGGATACGCAGTTCACCGGTCTGACCCGAGGACCAGAAGCCGTAATACTCGTCCAGTTCGCCGGGCTGCAGATTGGCATTGGCGGCGGCGCTGGCCTGTTTTGCGGTCATCAGGGTCGAACCCAGACCGGTCCCGGCCAGCACGGCGCCGGTTGCGGTTGCGCCCAGCATCCCGCGACGTGTGATGTTCAGTTTGTTGTCATGTTCCGACATGATCGTTCCTCCTTTAGGAAACGGTTTTCGGTTTGGCGTTCGGATGGTTCGCCGGTGGTTGTCCGAGTGGGGTCTTGAGATCGACCGACCCTGTCTTGGCCCGCCGCTTGAGCTGGCGGATAACGACGGGACATTTGTCCTCGGACTGGTAGAGCACCTGACAATGCAGGCAGGTGACGCACTCGTTCGGATTGATCTCACCGGTGGGGTGGATGGCCTGAACGGGGCATTCGTTGGCGCAGGTTTGACAGGGAGTGCCGCAATCCTTGTAGCGGCGCAGCCAGTCGAACATGCGAATTCGGGCGGGGATGGCCAGCGCTCCGCCCAGCGGGCAGAGATAGCGGCAGTAGAAGCGTTCGATGAACAGCCCGATCCCCAGCAGGGTCAGCGCAAAGACCACGAAGGGCCAGTCCCGCATGAATTTCAGAATGATTGCCGTCTTGAAGGGTTCGATCTCGGCATAAGTCTCGGCCAGCGGGATCGAGACGAAGCTGAGGCCGAAAAGACCCAGGAAGATCATGTATTTCGCAGGCCACAGGCGTTCGTTCAGGCCCCATGGCAGAGTCCATTGGGGGATGCGCAAAGCCCGCGCGATCTTGTTGGTCAATTCCTGCAAAGCACCGAACGGGCAGAGCCAGCCGCAATAGGCCCCACGGCCCCAGAACAGCAGCGCGGCGGCTACGGCGAACCACTGGATAAAGACCAGCGGATCCAGCAGGAAGGCATCCCATGAGAACCCAGTGCGCAGGCTGCCGGCCAGTGCCATCAGGTTCACCACGCTCAGCTGCGCATTGGCGTACCAGCCGATAAAGAACAGGGTCATGGTCAGATACCCGATGCGGAACCAGTAGAAGACCCGTGCATTCATCGTCGCGTGAAACTGGAAGAAGAAGGTTGCGGTCAGCACCAGCAGCATGACGCCAAGCACGGCGATCTCGACCGTGCGGTCCTTCCAGATGCGTTTCCAAAGTGCGGCTTTGGCCGCGGCTTCGCCCGTGGCATCGTCAACAACCGCCGGGGCGGTGACGGGCAGCAGGTATTGCTCGGGCAGCTTGTAGCCCAGATCGAAGGTCAGGAACGTCTTCTCAACCGCGCCCACGGCCCGTTGCACCAGCAATTGCAGGCGGAACGGCTCGGCGGGGTCAAACTCGGCCTCGGCAGGGATCTTGAAGATATCCAGTTCGGTGAAGCTGGGCGCATCCGGGGCCGCAACCTTGCCCAGACGCTCTTGCTGCTTGTCAAAGAACCGCACCGAATTGTCGCCCTGAATAAGCTGAATCCGGTCGAAAATTCCGCCGCGCACATAGCCTGAACCCTTGAAGCTGTAAGCCCCACGCCCCAGCACCAGAATGGCCTGTTCACCTTCGTCCAGCCACTCGGTCAGATTCTGATATTCGGCCTCGCCCAACAGGGACTTGCCGACCGATGGGACCGAGACCAGCGCCACATGCATGTCGATGAACGTGTCATTCGGCTCGCCCGGTTCCGGGCGTTTGATGGCGCGCTGATCGCCTGTGGCTGCAAAGGCGGCATTGACCTGACCGACATCCAAAGTCAGGCGCCGGACCGAGCCATCGCCGGACAGAGTGGTCCAGTCATAGACTGAGTTCTTAGCCATATCGATTTCGCGCTTGGGACCATCGGCCTGTAGCGGCGACAGACCACCCAGACCCAGCGCACGGGCTACCTTGATGCCGCCACGAACCAGGCTGTCATCAATCACCATGATCGTCACAGTCGCGCCCGAAATGATATCGAGGTCATGCCCCTCACCACCGGTCTCAGCTTCGACTTTTAGGTCCAGCCCGGCGTAACCTTCGGTCAACTCGACCATGCGCGAATTGGGGATGCCGATCAGAACAATGGGTTCCGAGTGTTTGACTAGTTTCACTCCGGCCAGAACTGCGTCGTCGTCGATGGCGGCGACCACGTGGATGGGCTTGCCGGAATAGCCGGTGGTGCCGACGAAATCCGAGGTCAGAAAAGCCCATGCGATGGTCTCGCCGCCCTTTAGAACCGGAGCAACGGGCACGTCATCGCGCACGGGACCAAAGGCATCGGCTTCGGGGGCCAACTCAGAAGGGGTGATGTCAGGCAGGAAGCTGGCGAGGCTGTCAGCATGGGCACTGATCGCCATCAGGCAGGACAGGGTAAGGGCCAGCAGGAATTGGATTGCGCGACTTACGGCCACAGCGCACCTCCGGAAACTTGGATTGACGCTATGGACGCGCGCTGGGCGCGTTCGAGGTATTTCTTGGGCGCAGCCGGGGGGCCACGGGTTTCAGGCCACAATCGTTTCAAGCTGCAGACCTGAACCAGATCGCGGGGCGAAGAGTGTTCGGTGTGAATAGCGTTGTCCCGTGCCAGGAAAGGCCAGTTCGGCACCGGGGCAGCCGAGGTGACAGCACACAGGGCGCAATCGGCGCATTTGGGGCAGGGCGCGGTTGGGTCCAAGCCTTCCTCCTCAAGGTCTATCTGGACCCAGACCGCCCCTGCCTCCGAGCAGATTTCCACCCACATGCTTTGGCCGGGACTCGCCAGCGCCGGACCGATCGTTTGCAACAACAGCATAAGGATACCCGCCAACGCACACGTCGCACGTAACGCGCGAACAGGGAGGCTGTGCAGAGGGCTAAGGGCGGGCATGGAGAATCCAACTCGGAAATCGTTCCTAAGTCGTAGGGGATTCTCGCTTGGTGATACTTGACTTCGGTTAGGCTGCAGGAAATTTCGCGTTATTCGTCCGCTTCATCCATCAGCCCGCGCAACCAACGCCCTGCCAACCACGCGGCGGGTACGCCCAGGGGAATTGACCACAGGATCGCGGCTACAGGCGTAATCACGCCAAACCCGGCGCTGTTGGCGATCAGCCCCGCTAGAAACAGGTTGATGGCCACGGTCAAAGCCGTGGCCGGATACAAAAGGATGGCCAGTTTCCAGACCGGCCAATTGCCCTCAGTGGCTGGTGCCTTCCGAGAAGGTGATTTTGTTCCAGACATTGTATTTCCCTGAAGGTTTGCGCATCGGCAGGCGGCGGACCTCTTCCAATGTTTGCGCGTCATAGACAATAACCGCGCCATCATCTTCCCAGATGGACACGAGTGCGTGGCTGCCATCTTTGGTGAATTCCACATGAGCCACGGTTTGACCGGGGGCCGGGCGCAGAGTCTTAACGATTTCAAGACTCTGCTTGTCGATCACATGCATAGCGTCCTTGTTGGGTCCAAAGAACACATCGGCCCAGACGTAAGGAGAATTCTCATGGCTGCGCATGAAAAACCCCGGCCCTTCGGTTTTGATCTGCTTAACAGTTTTCCAGGTCTCCATATCGATCACGGAAACGGTGCCATCGGTCAGGTGCGGCGTTGCCATCACGGTCGTATCGCCATACCTCCACGTGATCCCCGAGCCCAGGTGCGGCATCCCCGGCAGATCCAGATCGGCGACCTTCTGACCGATGACCAGATCAATCACCTGACCGCCCTCGCCGCCGCGGGATGCGCCCATGACGTATTCATAGCTCTGGTCGAAAAAGAAATCATCCAGATAGTCCGGCGTGGTGATCTTGCGCACCGGGAAAGGGTCAGGGTTTTTGAATTGTCCTTCGATGCGGAAATCATGACCGATACCAAATTGAGGAGGATTGGCCCCGTAGAAGACCTCCCAGATCTCGGGCACATCCTTGAGGGCCAGAACAAAGCTCTCGCGTGGGGGGGCCTGATAGACCGCCGAAACGCGGCTGGGCTTGCCCTTCTTGCTTTTGATGTCGATGACCTTGACCACGGACAGGTCTTCGGTCGACAGCAAGGTCAGGCTGTTGGGCAGGTAGTTTGCCACTGCCACCCATTTGCCATCGCCCGACATGGCGATGTTGCGACTGTTTAGGCCAGCGCGCACGCGGCCAACCTGTTCCAAGGCCCAGATGTCATACTTCTGGACCCAGCCATCACGTGACAAGATGAACACATATCGCCCGTCTGGGCTGAATTTTGGACCGCCATGAACGGCAAAGGGTGTCTCGAACCGGTCCAAAACCTCGAAAGTGTCACCGTCCAGCACGCTGACATGATGGTCCCCTGTCTCAACAGCCAGAGTAATGTTCATCGGGTCGCTGTCCCAGATGGGTGCTTCAACTGCGACGTAATTCTCGTCCAGAATTCGGCTGGCCATTATGTCGGCCTCACCCCACTCGGGATCGCTTTCCAGCGGTGATTTCAACCAACCCGCCAGTTCTTCAATCTGCAAAGCGTCGAGCTCGTGCGAGAAGGCAGGCATTTGGGTCGCGGTCCGCCCTTCGGCGATAACCGCGGCAACGCGGGGGCCGCGCATCCGCTTCAGCGTTTCAGGGATAAGCGCCGGACCAACGCCGCCTAAGCGGTTTTCGCCGTGGCAGGACGCACAAAATTCAGCATAATCCGAAGGAGCGTCGGCCCACGCGGTTCCGAACAACAACAGTGAGCAGAGAGTGCCGAGTTTGAGTGTCTTAGAAGAACTGATGCGCCGGATCATGGCGTTTCCCCCGGAACGGCGTGACCTGCAGGCGTTCGCCCGCGTCATCCACGCCGATTTCTTGGTTTGACAGATAGCATGCCGGATCTTCCGCCCACGGGTCGCCGGTCACCTGCAAAGCTCGGATACGGGTGTTGCCACCACAGACATCCTTGAGCTGACAGGCGCCGCAGCGCCCTTTCAGGGGGCGGGGACGTGTGCGCAGCATGGCCAGCATCGGATCATCGCTGGTCCAAAGTTCCGAGAACGACCGGGTCTTCACATTGCCGACAGCGTAGTCCGACCAGTAAGTGTCGGGGTGTACGCGGCCTAGATTGTCGATATTGGCCACGCCCAGGCCGCTGGAGTTGCCACCCCATGCCGCCAGATGCTCGCGTACATGAGCTGTTTTTTCAGCATCGAAACGCGCGCGGACCCAGTTCAGGAAATACCCCGCGTCAGCGTCATTATTACCGGTCACGATATCCAGAGGACGACCACCCGAGGCAGCCTCCCATGCGCGCTCCAACAGCAGGTCCAGCCCGTTCCGTGTGCGCAGATGTTCAGCATCTTCGCCTCGGTTCTTGTCTCCACGACCGGCATAGACCAGATGGGACAAGTAGAACTTGTCTACACCCTCGTCATCGCACAATTGCAGCAGATCAGGCAGATGGTGTTGAGTGCCCTCGGTCAGGCAAAATCGAAGACCCACTTTGATGCCGCGCTTTTTACATTCGCGAACACCGCGCAGGGCGTCGGCAAAGGCACCCTCGACACCGCGAAACCAATCGTTCGTGGCCCCGATACCGTCCAGCGAGATACCTACATAGTTGAACCCCACATCGGCAATCATATCCGCGGTTTCGTCATAGATCCGCGTGCCGTTGGTCGACAATGCCAGCATCGGTACCAGATCGCGGGCCCGTTTGGCGATGTCAAAGAAATCGAACCGGTCCAGTGGTTCTCCACCCGAGAGGATCAGGGCCGGGACGCGAAATTGGCCCAGATCCTGAAGGGTTACCATGGCTTGCTCATGGCTGAGCTCACCGGGGAAGGCCACATCCGCTGAAACGGTATAGCAATGGCGGCATTTCAAATTACAGCGCCGCGTCAGGTTCCAGATAACCACCGGTTTCACCGGGCCGGAGCGGCGTTTGCGCACCAAGGTCGGATTGACCAGTTGGTGCATGTATTCGGTCAGGCGGAACAAGTCTCAGCCTTTCTTTTTCAGTCGCAGCCCGGTCTTTTTCAGGATGCGCGTGGAATAAAGGATATCTTTGGCCCTGCAGGCATCGCCCAGAATGGCCGTGATCTCGGCCCGTTTTTCCTCGACCTCGTCACGGTCCGAACCATGGACCATGGCAAACAGGTTATAGGGCCAGTCGGGCAGGGCGCGGGGGCGTTCATAGCAATGGGTGACAAAGGGCAACGCGCCGATCCGGGCGCCTAATTCGGTGATCCGGTCGTCATCCACATCCCAGACGGTCATCCCGTTCGATGTCATGCCCAATTTGTAGTGGTTCGGCGCGGCAGCGATGCGACGGATCACACCGCGCGACTTGAACTCAGCCAAGCGGTACAAAAGGGCATCTTCATCCATGCCAAGTATCTCGGCCACCTGCGCATAAGGCGCGGGCACAAGGGGCAGCCCGCCTTGCAGCGCCTCGATAATCTCTCGATCTGTTGCGTCGATCATGCCGCCACCCGAAAGCCGATGAAAAATTCCTGTAGTTTGGGGAAACGAAGAACGCAGATCCCCGTTTCCCGTTCGATTGCATCAGCAGTGCCCACGATCCCCTCGGGAGTTTCGGTGGCCAGCACGAACCACATGTTCAGCCGGTGCGCACGTTCATAATTGTGGGCAACCTCTGCATGCGCATTGACTTTGGTCAGGACGGTTTCGAATTCTTCAGTTGGCACCGCCATTGCACACAGGCAAAAAGCGCCCCCCATGGCGGCGGCGTCGAAGAACGGACCAAAGCGCGTGATCACTCGGCTGTCTTTCATACGGGTCAGGCGGTTAAGCACTTCGCTTTCAGGAATGCCCAACTCCTCTGCCACGGCTGCATAAGGGTGCGATACCAAGGGTAGATCGTCCTGCATCCGGTTCAGGATCGCGCGATCGGTTCCATCCAGTTTCATGCGGCGGCCTCTTTCGGTTGGATCAGCGCGCCGGTCTGTTTGAAACAGCGCGTCGAGAACAAAACCTTGTGCTGCGCGCCAAACAGGTCCGGCAGCGCGCGCGCACTGGCCAAAATCTCCAGAGCTTCGCTGCGGGTGCGGGCGTGGATCATTGAGTAAAGGCGATAAGGCCAGACCCCTTCGGCCGGACACCGTTCATAGCACAAGGTCACTCCGGGGTGGGCTGCAAGGGCAGGACCGGCGGCGTCGATCTGTTCGGATGGCAAGTCCCAGACAACCATTGCGTTGGCTGACCATCCGAGCGCACGGTGGCGCACGATCACGCCCAGGCGCGAGATGATACCGGCTCTGTGCAGTACCTCGATCCGATCCATCACACCCGCAGCGTCGCGACCTATTGACTGGGCCAGCACGGCATAGGGTTCAGTGACCAGCGGCAAACCCGAACTGAGGGCTTGAAGCAACGCGCGATCGCCGTCTTTCAAGACCGATCGATCTATCTTGCGCGGGCTTGGAACGTTTCGGGTCTTGCCGGACATGCGAAACCCCAGATCCACGTTGAACGGACGAACCAACCGAAGGTCGAGAACCTGCAGCCCTGTGCGCTGGGCGATCCGAGCCAGCGTGTCATTTACATGCGCCCGGTCTGGACCGGTTGCCACGAACCAGAGGTTCCATTTGTCCTCGCGCTGGTAGTTATGGTTCACACCCGGTTCGGCGTCGATGATAGCGGCCACTTCTTCCAGGCGTTCACCCGGTGCAGCGACGGCGGCCAGAGTGCTGGCAGAAACCGCGCCAGGGGCAATGGTCGCGCCGACTCTCGTAATCCGGCCGGTCGCCCGCATTCGGGCTAGGCGATCCAACACTTCAATCTCGTCCAGCCCCAACGTGAAAGCCAAAACCTGGAAAGGGCGGTCCGTTACTGGAAAATTGCGTTGAAAATCATCCAGCAGGCGGCGATCGATCGGGTCGGTGATATGTTCCATCGCCTACAGCCCCGTTTTGTGCGCGCGGGCGGTGAAGAAGATGCCAGATGGGCTGTCCGCCTCGATCTCGCGCAGCTTTTGGAAAGTTTGTGTGTCGTAGACGATTACCTTGTTGGCATCCCGCACGCTGATCCAGACCTCATGCCCGCGCGGGGTGAACTCCATATGCAGCACTGCAGGCCCCGGTTTGAACTCGTGGATGATCTCTTTGCTGACACTGTCGATCACCTGGATCGTGTCGTTCAGCGGGTGGGCAAAGTTCACCCAGACCTCTCGCCCGTCCGGTCGCGACATGGCAAAGACAGGCTGGCCATGGGTTTGGGTGCGCCCGGTTTCCGTCAGGGTATCGGCGTCGATCCAGAGCACCTCGTGATGGCCGACGGCGGGCAGCACAAACTCGCGCCCCGTTAATGCCCAGCCTTCCAGATGGGGCATCTTGTAGACGGGCATCTCTTTCTGACCACGACCATAGTCGGGTAACACGCGGATCGGTTCGGGGCTGTCGGCCCAGAGGTCCAGCGCTGTCAGCCCGTCTTCGCCGAATAGCCCGGTGATGTAGGTCCGACCATTGGCGGTGATAAGCGCATCATAGGGGTTCTTGCCCATGTCGAAGATCTTGGTGATTTCTGGCTTGCCCGCCGAGAAATCGGCAATCCAGGTCTCGCCCGTGTCCCACATCGTGAACACAAACCGACGGCCCGGCGCATCGACCAGACCGATGGTTTTGCTATCGGTGGGGATGTCGGCAACCATTTCAAGCGTATCGGCATCAAAGACCCGCACACCGCCGGGTTCATAATTTGAGACGGCCACCAGTTGACCGTCATCCGAAATCGCGCCGCCAATTGCATTGCCCGCCTGCACGACTCTGTTCACGATCTGGCGTGTGACGATATCGACCTTTGTCAGGCCCCCATCACGGCCAAAAACATAGGCAAAGCGTTCATCAGGCGAATAGACCAGCGAGGCATGGGACAGGTCGCCCAGCCCTTCGATCCGCGCCAGCGCGACACGGTCTGATTGATCAATCAGCAAGACCGAGCCCTTGGCCCGTTCGATCACCAGGCCTAAGTCGCCGGTGGCGGTGGGTTCGGCTTGCGCCGTTGTCATCATCAGGATGGCCGCGAGGCCAAGGAAAAAGTGTTTCATTGTTCCTCCTGTTCCAGCAGGTAATGGGCGATCCATTCGGCCTCTTCTTCGCTGATCAGGGGCCGCCACGGGGGCATTGCAGTGCCGGGGATACCGTCAAGGATGACGTCGGTCAGAACGTTTGCATCGTAATGCTCCAACGATTTGGACCGCAGATCCGGCCCAAGACCGCCTTTCAGAGACAACCCGTGGCAAGAGCCGCAATCCTGATGCACAAGCCGCTTGAGCGCGTTGCCATCAAGCACATCGGCGGCAAGGGCTGACGTTGCTATGAGGACGGCCGTTGTGAGTAAAGCGCGTGAGGCCCATGCTGGAAGCCCGCCATTCGATTGGACGACACTAACCATGGGCCTGCTCCAGCAGGTTCGTCACGGGTTGATCCGCATAAAGGGTAACCACTTGCCCGACGATAAACAGCGTCGGGGCCTTCAGATCCGCCTCGCGCACATCCGCCGCCAATTTGTCCAGTCTTGAAATAAGTCGACGCTCGTCTGGCGTTGTCGCTTTGCCTACGGCCAAAACAGGCGTCGAGCCCGGCAGGTTTTCCGTCATCAGGCCCATGGCGATCTGACCGATATTTGCGACACCCATGTAGATGACTAGCGTCGCGTCAGGATCGGCCAGCCGTTTCCAATCCAAGTCCAGCACTTTGTCGGCTTGCCTGTGACCGGTGACATATTGGACCGATGTTGCCAGGCCGCGATGGGTCAGCGGCACGCCAGTGGAACTGGATGCCCCCTGTGCCGCTGTGATGCCTGGCGCGTATTCAATGGCGATACCGTGCGCCATCAGATACGCGGCCTCTTCAGAGCCGCGGCCAAAGATCATCGGGTCGCCACCCTTCAAACGCGCTACGGTGTGACCAGCGCGGGCCTCTTTTGCCAAAATGTCATTAATGCGGTCCTGCGGCACCGTATGGCACTTGGGCGCTTTGCCGACCGGGATCAGCCGCGCGCCGGGGGCATGCAGGTCCAGAATGTCGGCCGAAACCAGCCGGTCATAAACAACCACATCGGCCTCTTGCAGCATACGCAGTGCGCGCAGGGTCATGAGTTCGGGGTCGCCGGGACCGGCACCAATCAGAAAAACCTTACCGCTCATGTGCAAACTCGCTTGGTCTGAATGTCTTCGAAACCCGGGTCCATTCGGCGAATTGAGGACGTCGCTGGGCCAACCGGGCGTGTCATGCTGGTAGGTTTGCGCATTAACTGCGCTGTTTCCTTGACTAAAGTTAAGGAGCGCGGGATTTGCGCCCGCGCTCCTTTCTTTCTGCCTGTATTTTTGCCTCGGCTCAGGGTTCGACTGTGATCATTCCGATCATGTTCTGTGTTTCCCAATGCGGGCCGCACAGGTATTCCTGCGGACCCGGGGTAAGGAAGGTAATCTCGACCGTTTCTTCAGGGAACAACCGGTCGCTTTCCGGCTTGCCGCCATCCTTCAGCAAGACCGAGTGGCTGGTCCGCTTGTCGACGTTGACCCAGCGGACAGTGGTGCCAGCCTTCACGGTCAGTTCGGATGGGCAGAAGCTGTACTTGTACATCAGCACCACCTCGGCATCCTCGACCGCCGAGGTTGGTTGACCCAAAAGCTCGACATAACGGTCCTCAGCCTCGGCGCAGATCTCGGCGGCCTCATCCGCCCATGCGGGCAAAGACAGAAGAAGCAAGGCGGGAAGAAGGCGTTGAGGTTTCATCGTCCAAGTCTCCTTTCCAAAATGGGGTGGGGCCGGAGTGCCCGGCCCCGATCTGTTATTGTTTGACCACGTTGATGAAGGCGGCGTCGTCGTCCAATGCCAGGCTGGTGTCCAGCGTGACATGGTGGAACCGGGCGGCAGCGAAATCGTCATGGATCGCAAAACCAACCGTATAGGTCTGGCCGGGCTCGAGCGGGACGTCACCCGGCGCGCCCGAGTTCAGCGGCCGGGTAAAGACCACGGTCCACATGCCACCGGACAGGTTCGCCGAGGCGGCGATTTCACCGTCATTGACCACGCGCTGTTCCAGCAGATAGCCGTTTGTCGCGCTGCCATCGGCGTAGACGCGCATCAGGTCTAGATAGGTGCCATCGGCCAGGTACTGCTCGATCTGTGCTTCGGCCTCCAGCTTGTCCCAACCGCCTAGTGCTTTGCCACGGCGGCCTTTGATTTCGACATCCGTGCGGCTTTCGCTGATGTATTTGGTCACGGTGTCCTGCGCGGACATGCGACCTGCGACGTCGCCATTGGCGGCAATCGCATCCGCGCCGGGGTCAAAGGGCATATAGCTGTTGTCGGCGTGGCACGAAGCCCAGCAGCCTACCTGATCACCCAACTCGATTCCGGTGCCGGTGATCATCATGGCGACCTTTATCTGGTTGTCGGGATCCATTTTGCCGCCATCCACGAAGGGTGCAGGGTTGTGGCCTGCATCCGGCCATTGCAGGCGGACATACAGGTTTTCGTCATCATGCGCTGCCTGAACGGTTGCGTCGATTACGCCGCGTTTGCCGGGGATCGGTGTCGGTTCCAATTCGCCGCCTGCAACAATCTTGTTGCCGATCGTGTCCAGCTCTTTGGCGTGGCAGGTCGTACACTGGTCTCCACCTTTGGTCAGAGGGCGAGCGCCGCCGTGGAACTTACCGTTCTGGACCCATTCAAACGAAGCCTGACCGGGGTAGAACAATTTCAAATCGGCGGTGGCAACGGCGTTCCAGTCGATATCCGTGCCGACATCATCACCACCCCCGCTTGCGGGCGCTGCGGCTTCCTCACCGTTGGATTTGGCGCGTTCTTCGGCCACGGCCGCATCCACCGCCGCAGCGATTTGAGCCTGCACGGCTTCATGCTGAGCCTGTTTGGCGGCTTTTTCGGTCTCGGCTTCCGCGGCTTCCTTGGCTTCGATCCGTTCAAGGCTCGCCATATATTCCGGCGGGATCTGACGGATAAAGTCCGGGTTCGGCGCTTCAAGTTCTTCCAGATACTCTTCGTCGGCCCGGTCGCGGGCATCCGAGTGCGCAATCCCCTTGTGACAGTCGATACAGGTCTGGCCCACAGTCATCGCGTTCAGGTGCTGTTGACGCGCGCGGGGTTTCTGGAATTCAGGCATCATCGATTCAAAGTCGTGACAGTTGCGGCATTCACGCGAGTCGGTGGCCTTCATCCGTTCCCACTCATTCATCGCCAGATGCACGCGTTTGGCTTCGAACTTCTCACGCGTGTTGATGGTGCCAACCACCTTGCCGTACAGCTCTTTGGATGCCTTGATCTTGCGGATCATCTTGTGCGTCCAGTCCTTGGGCACGTGACAGTCGGAACAGACGGCGCCCACGCCAGACCGGTTCACGTCATGGATGGTGCCGGTATATTCTTCGTAGACGAAGTCGCGCATCTCGTGACACGAAATACAGAATTCCTTGGTATTGGTTGCTTCCATGGCGGTGTTGAAACCACCCCAGAAGATGATGCCGCCGACAAAGGCTGCGGCAATACCGGCCACGGGCATTCCCCACAGGAAATACCTGCGCCAGATCGGTTTTTTCTTTTCCGGTTCGGAAGTCATGTCCGGGCTCCGTTTTGGCTGTCTTGTCTGGCCTTGGATGGCAGGCCGGTGAGTTTGGCTGAGTGAACAAACGAGGAAAGGGCGGGCGAGGGGCCCGCCCTTTCCGAAGTTGGTTGCGAAACCGTCAGGTGACGTGGTTCGACCGGTTGTAGACGTTGAATTTGCCGGTCGGTGCAAACAGCCCCTTCACGCGGCCGATCTCTTCCAGCGTCTTGGCGTCGTAGATCACGATCTCACCGTTCGCTTCTTTCGAGGTCGAGCGGTTCCACTTGGAAACCCAAACCTCGGAACCGTCCTGGTTGAACTCGAAGTGGACGGCGACGTTACCTTCCTCTTCTGTAATCTGGATCGTCTTCACGATCTCACCGGTTGCCTTGTCGATGACCTGCACCGATTGCTGAACCTCAGGCTCAGGGTGCTTGGTCTGGTCGGCCCAGATATAGTCCGATTCCGGGTGTGTCCGGATGAACAGACCGGGTCCGTCGGTTTCCACTTCGTAGCAGACTTTCCAGGCGTCATCCGGACGACCTTCGGGGTCGTTGCCCCACACGGTAACCGTGCCTTCGCCCAGGTGGGTCGTACCGGCAACCGGGCCACAATTCGGATCATCCCAGTTGGCGCCCGGGCCGGGGTGCGGCAGCGGCGCCGTATCGATCATGGCTTCCAGCTTGTGAGTTTCGGTATCGACCACAACCATCTTGTTCGACGCGTTCGCGGCGATCTGGAAGTAACGGCCGGTTGGATCAAAGAACCCGTCATGCAGGAACTTGGCGCTGTCGATCTTGTCGATCCGCAGGTTATCCAGATCGGAATAATCGACCTGCCACAGCTGGCCGAGTTCCTTCACGGCAACGATCCAAGTCGGTTCGTTCGGAGTTGTGTAGATCGCGGCCACACGGGCCTCCTCCACATAGTCTCCGTCCACGTTGTAGCCTCGGGTCGAGACAACCTTCTTCGGTTCCATCGTTTCGGCATCGACGATTGCGAAATGCGGCGGCCAATAGGCCCCACCGATCACGTATTTACCATCACCAGAAACGGCCACGTCGCGGGCGTCATAGCCAATGGTGACCTCGGCCACGAGCATATTCTCAGGGTTCTGCCACAGGTCGATCTTGGTCATCTTGCCGTCGCGGCCCATGGTGTACCAGAAGCGGCCCGGGTTTTCCGGCTCTTCCAGTTTATGGTGCTCGGACGCTTTCAGAACGTGCACGGCATAGCCTGTCGGAATATGCGCCAGCACTTCTTTGGTGTCGCCGTCGATCACGGCCACCTTTCCCACGTCACGTTCGATAACCACAAAGAAGTTTTCCCAATTGCGGCCATGCAGCGGCTCGCTTGGGTAATCTTCGGGTTCGACATAGACCTTACGGGTCGCCATCATTTGCTCAAGCGACATTTCCGGCGGCTTGGGTGGCTCCATCTGGATGTAGGTCGCCATATTGCTGATCTCGTCCTCAGACATAACGTCTGAGAAGTTGTTCATCCCGCCTTCGGTGCCCCAAGCGATAATTTTTTCGAGCCGTTCCTGTCCTAGTTTGAGGGTGCCGGATTCGGTCACGGTGCCGTCGGCGTTTTTCGTTTCCACCAATGGTTCAAGGCTTTTGCCCGTCGCCCCTTTGCGCAACACGCCGTGACAGCCAGCGCAGCGTTCAAAGTACAATTGTTTTGACGATTCAAAGGCGTCCTTATCAAGGGTTGGCTCTTCGGCGAGTGTCGGAGCAGCGACGCTGCCCAGCAGCATCGCCAAACCGACCCCAAAGGCACGGCCAGTTTTTTTGTAGCTGATTCCAAGTGACATGATCACTCTCCATTTGCTGGTGAGGCAGGGCTAAGGTTGGCCCACCGAAGCCTTCGGCTCCTTGACGAAAGTCAACGGGTGGGGCGTAAACCGGGGTAGAGATGCAAAAATTCACCCAAAAAACCTCAGAAAATCTGTGTTTTAGAGGCATGTTTTCCGCCGTTTTGATTTTGGTTAAGTGCCGCGGACAAGCAGGCTGCTAGGGCTTGGAAAAACGACCTAGGAGAGCAGCCATGCCCGCAGTCATCACCCGTATTTTTGGTGAGGGGTTCCGCGTATTCTTTCTGTCCGCCGGGCTGTATGGCCTTTTTGTCGGACTAGTCTGGGGATTGTGGCTGACGGTACCTTACATGGCGCCGGATTACGGCATGACGCCGCCTATGTGGCATGCGCACGAGATGATCTTTGGCTATGCTACTGCGGCGCTGGGCGGGTTCTTTCTGACGGCGGTGCCGAACTGGACCGGTGCACCTGACGCGCGCGCGCGGTTCATCGCCCTCGCGGCAGGGGTATGGCTGGCAGGCCGGATGGCAATGTGGTTATCCGTGACGTTGCCACCGGTTATGGTTGCCGTGATCGACCTTGCGTTTGTTCCGATCCTTGCAGCCAAGATAGCGACGCAGTTGATTCGTCGGCCGAAACCGCAGAACATGATTTTCTTACTGTTGCTCAGCCTGATCTGGATCGCGGACTTGCTGACTCATTTTGAGTGGATCGGAATGACCGATGACACGTTGCAATCCGGGCTGCGGATGGGTTTGCTGGCGCTCTGCGCGATGATAGCCATTCTGGGAGGACGGATCACGCCGGCTTTTACCCGCAACGCCATGAAGCGCGCCGGGGTGTCTGAGGCTGACTGGCCCGTTTCCGTCGGTGCGCTGAACAAGGCCGGAATGGGATTGTCGCTTATCCTGCCGCTAAGCGTTCTGGCATCAGGTGATTGGGAAATTGCCGGGGCTGTTGCCCTAACGTTGGGCGTTGTGCAAATCCTGCGCATGGCTCGGTGGCGGACAATATGGGCTGCGCGTGAACCGATCCTGCTGGCGCTGCATCTGGGGTTGGGCATGCTGGCACTGGGTCTGATCCTGTGGGGGTTGGCGGTGCTGGGTCTTGGCAATGAGGTTGCCGCCCTGCATGTCCTGGGTATCGGTTGCGTAGGTGGTATGACATTGGCGGTCATGAGCCGCGCCGCGCTCGGACATAGCGGTCGCGCGCTGGTCGCACCCGGACCAATGGTTGTGGCCTATGGATTAATGGCGGCGGCGGCGCTGTCGCGTTGGATCGGGGCCGAGCTGGATTCAGGCTATCTGGTTGCGATGCTGTTGTCGGACGGTCTGTGGGTCACTGCTTTTGCGCTGTATCTGGTTGCGATGTGGCCCGCATTGACAGGACCGCGCGCGAAGCAAGACTAGGTGCTTTAGCGTTTCAAACGATCGAAATCATTCGATCAATGAGCGGCTGTTCTTGATGTGGCGTTGCACCATGTGTCGGACCTGTTTGCCTTTGCTCGGGATCGGACGCGCGGATGGCGGTACAAAATCTTCGGTGGCCAGGGCAGGAAACAGCTCCAGCATTTCTGCCCGGGCTGCAAGTGGCACGGTTCTGAGCGCTTCGGCTCCGGCGAACAGGCTTTCTGATGGGGCGCCTTCGGCAAAGACGATCTCATGCTGTTCGAACAGCATGTGAAAATACTCGACCGACTCTGCGTTTTCCTCGACCGTTATGCCGGGAACGCCAACCAGCGCATGAGCAGCCACCAGAATTTCGCTGGTGTTGAACATTCGGATCGCGATGGCCGAGCGCACCAGCATCCGATGCTGTGGCGATACCAATAAGTCGCGCTGTGGCAGTCCGCTGCCCAATGTTCCAGCCGCGATGCGGATCGGGCGAAGTTTGGGCTTTTCCGACAGCTCCTGGCCCGTCAATGCGCGTGCGCCGATCCAGCGAATACGCTGCGGACCCCTGTCCATCGTCACCACCTCATCCCCGACCGCGAGCGCCTCGATAGGGCGCATGCCATCTGGCGTCTCGATCAGCGTACCCTTTGTGAAACACGGCACAACCGTATCAACCGGAATGTCCGGGCCATTGTCGGTCAATTCGATAATAGTGAGCGTCGTGTTTAGAGGAGGGACGCTGCCGCCAATAAAGCCAAGGAAATAACCCTGCTCAGCGGAGTTGGTATTCATAGACCCGTTGTTGTTGATGTCCCAATCCATGACGCCGATTTCATAAGTATTGCCATCTTCATCACGGACCCGGATGGTGTAATCCCAATCAAACGCGCGCCCAAGATATGTCTGGGTTGGGTCATTGGGAGTTTCATTGGATACGTTATCCCCATCGATGATCGTAAGATCGGCACCGTCGGAAATCGTAATCTGGCTGTATTGAGATATCTGGAATGTAGTATTGACTTGGTAAAGCTGCGCCTGACTGGTCGACATCGTCGAGTCAGAACGGAATGCACCGTAAATATCAATTGCCATCGTTACCCTGACCTTTGTGTGCTTTGCTTCTGCGAGGCCGCGCAAAAGCGTCGCTACTGAGTGCTCACGAAAAAATGTTGCTAAGTCTGGCGACGTTTTTCAAGGCGCTAAAACGGCATTTTGGGGGTATTTAGACCAATTGTAGGTGCAATAGTCTCCCGCAGGCCACACTCGGGTTGGCCTTTTTGTTGCGGGCTCTGGGTGCTTCATCAGCGATGTTTGCCAGTCTTGACTTTCGTTAAGGCACTGCACCGGCCCCACCTGCATGCTGATCTTCACAAGCTAATCTGCGCAAAGGAGAGCGCGATGCGAGAAGTCATGACCAAGAGCATGGCCCGCAATATATTCTATGGCGGGTCCCTGTTCTTTATTCTTATCTTTCTGGCTTTGTCGGCCCATTCCCACTGGTACATCGTGAATTCCGAGAATGCCGCGAATCTTGATGACAGCGTGGTGCGGGGCAAACACGTCTGGGAAAAACACGCCTGTATCAATTGTCACACGATTCTGGGTGAAGGGGCGTACTTTGCCCCAGAGGTCGGTAACGTGATGACCCGGTGGGATGTTCTGGATGATCCGGAATCGGCCTTTGATGCCCTCAAGGGATGGATGGAAGCACAGCCCACAGGCGTTCCCGGTCGCCGACAGATGCCGCAATTCAACCTCAGCGACGAAGAGATCCGCGATCTGACCAACTTCCTGATCTGGACGGACAATATCGACGCTCAGGACTGGCCGCCCAACGAGGCCGGCTGAGAAAGGGAACGGAGCAATGAAATACGAATCCCAAAAAATTGCCTACGCCTACTTTGCCGTAGCGATGGGCCTGTTCGCGATCCAGGTGATCGGCGGTCTGATCGCCGGCTGGATCTATGTATCGCCCAACTTCCTGAGCGAGCTTTTGCCGTTCAACATTGTGCGGATGCTGCACACAAATGCACTGATCGTCTGGTTGATCCTGGGCTTCTTCGGTGCGGCGTACTTCCTGATCCCGGAAGAGGCCGAGCGTGAAATCCATTCGCCCATGTTGGCCTATTTGCAGCTGATCATTCTGGTGGTCGGAACATTGGGCGTGGTGCTGACCTATACCTTCAACCTGTTCGAGGGCAACTGGCTGCTGGGCAAAGAGGGGCGCGAGTTCCTTGAGCAACCCAAATGGGTCAAGGCCGGTATCGTCGTGGCTGCGCTGATCTTCCTTTACAACGTGTCGATGACCGTTCTGAAGGGCAAGAAGACCGCGATCACCAACATCCTGCTGCTGGGCCTTTGGGGTCTGGCGCTGCTGTTCCTGTTTGCCTTCTACAACCCGGGCAACTTGTCCCTGGATAAGCAATACTGGTGGTATGTCGTCCACCTGTGGGTCGAAGGTGTGTGGGAACTGATCATGGCCTCGATCCTTGCCTACCTGATGCTGAAGCTGACCGGTGTGGACCGTGAGGTGGTCGAGAAATGGCTTTATGTCATCGTCGCGGCCGCGCTGTTTTCCGGCATCCTTGGAACTGGGCACCACTACTACTGGATCGGTACCCCCGCGTACTGGCAGTGGATCGGTTCGATCTTCTCGAGCCTCGAAGTGATCCCGTTCTTCGCGATGATGGCCTTTGCTTTCGTCATGGTCTGGAAGGGCCGCAGGGACCACCCCAACAAGGCCGCGCTTTTGTGGTCGCTGGGCTGTGCCACGCTTGCCTTCTTCGGGGCCGGTGTATGGGGCTTTCTGCACACACTGCACGGGGTAAACTACTACACCCACGGCACGCAGATCACCGCCGCGCACGGTCACCTGGCCTTCTACGGTGCCTATGTCTGCCTCAACCTGGCGATCTTCAGCTATGCGATGCCGATCCTGAAGAACCGTGATCCATACAATCAGGTGATGAACATGGGC
The DNA here is from genome assembly GCF_059610285.1 of Ruegeria sp. YTSA072. Taxonomy (NCBI): domain Bacteria; kingdom Pseudomonadati; phylum Pseudomonadota; class Alphaproteobacteria; order Rhodobacterales; family Roseobacteraceae; genus Ruegeria; species Ruegeria sp. YTSA072. Next base: position 259,721 of record NZ_JBXWNI010000006.1, read on the forward strand.
AGCTTCTGGTTAATGACCAGCGGCATGGTCTTCATGACCTTTGTGTTGACCTTCGGTGGAACCGTGCAAACACACATGCAACGCGTGGTCGGAGACTACTTCATGGACGTGCAAGACCAGATCGCGATCTTCTACTGGATGCGCTTTGGCTCTGGCGTCGTGGTGGTCCTTGGTGCGCTGTTGTTCATCTACTCGGTCTGGGTGCCTCGCAAAGAGATCATCGAGCCGGGCGCAGCTGAAACCCCTGCGGAGTGATGCAAATGGATGGCTCCATTCAAATGGGAACGGGGGCGGCTGACGCCCCCTTCTACCTGCCCCAAAGCGATGAATGCGATGTGTTCACCGCCGCCTATGCCAACAACTTGCCGGTCCTGCTGAAAGGTCCGACAGGCTGCGGAAAAACCCGCTTTGTGGCTCATATGGCCGCGCACCTTGGCCGTCCGCTTTACACAGTGGCTTGCCACGACGATCTGGCCGCGGCCGACCTGATCGGGCGATACCTACTGAAAGGTGGCGAAACCGTCTGGGTCGATGGCCCGCTAACCCGCGCGGTGCGCGAAGGCGCAATCTGTTACCTCGATGAAGTCGTCGAGGCCCGCAAGGACGTGACTGTCGTGCTGCACCCGTTGACCGACGACCGGCGCATCCTGCCGATCGACCGCACAGGTGAAGAGCTTGAGGCTGCGCCTGGTTTCATGCTGGTGGCGTCTTACAACCCCGGTTATCAGAATATCCTGAAAACCCTGAAACCTTCGACCCGGCAGCGGTTTATCTCGCTGGAGTTCGACTTTCCGTCGCCCCAGATGGAGGCCGAAGTTGTCGCCCAGGAAAGCGGTCTGCCGCTGGAGCGTTGCAAACCACTGGTGCGCCTTGCAGGCAAGCTGCGGGGCCTCAAGGGTCAGGATCTGGAGGAAGGCGTTTCCACCCGTCTGGTCGTCTATGCCGCGACGCTGATCGCACAAGGCATGTCCACCGACCGCGCCATCCTTGCCGCAATGATCGAACCTCTGACGGATGACGAGGATATCAAACGCGGGCTCCTCGATCTTGTCACGGCTGTCTTTGGGTGAGGCCGGCCGATGGTCAAGATCGACTTTGAGCCATGGGAACCCGAAGAAACGATCGGGAAACTGTGGCACACCCTCGCCAGCCGCCTTGATGCACCTGAGGTGCACGTAGGAGCCGCGGTCGACCTCTCTGAGGTCGCGGGGCGGCTGGCAGTCCTTTTCCGAGGGCTGGGAGGTAGTCCGGGCGTTGAATTGCGTCCGGTCTCACCCGAGGTTTCTCGTCATCGTTTGAGCTGGCGTCGCCGGCTGGCTACCGAGATTGAATTGATGCCGCGCGCCTCGTTTGATGGCGAGGTTCTGCGCTTGCCAGATCGTCTGGCGGTGTTTCCCGTGCGCGAGGCAAACGGCGCTTTGTATATCTGGCTGGCGGCAGCAGCCGCGCATGCCGGAACACGAATTGACGAAGATGACCCGCTGCGCGCCGATTTGCGAGCGCTGATCGCCGCTCGAAACATGGTCGAGGCGACATTGGAAGGCGCCCCGGGCCTTCACCCGCTTTACACCGAGCTTTGCAGAGGTTTTCTGCTTCAACGTGACACCCCCAACCTTCCGCCTGTCGAGGCGGCTGTCGAAGAGCTGATCCGGCACAGACTGGGCGATCGCGCCGAATTGTCGGAGCAGGCCGAAAACCTGTTGGCGATGGACGATCAACTGACCGCCCCGCGCGGCTATCAACCGATGCGCCCGGTCCCACTGTGGCCCGCACTGCGTGCGGTTGGCTTTTCCGAACACAACGAGGTCGAAAATCCAGACACTGAAGGCCCGCCCGAAGAATCTGGCGAGAAAACTCACCGTGCCCGCCGTCGCAAATCCGATCAGGCGTCCCGCAGCGACAGCTTTATCCTACACAAGTTCGAAGCCATCCTCAGCTGGGCTGAGTTTCTAAACATCAATCGCCGTATCGATGACGATGATCCCGACAACGCCAAAAAGGCTGCCGACGACCAAGAAGAGATTGGCCTTGGACAAATCTCAAAAGCCCCGCCCACCAAGCTGAAACTGCATCTGGACCTCGCCCCTGAGGATGTGAACCGAGAGCGTTTGTCGGGCCGTATCCTCTATCCCGAATGGGATGTGCGTACGGGTCGGTATCTGCCCGATCACGTCAATGTTCTTCTCTCGGATGCAGATATCCGCGAAGACGCGGCGGAGTTTGGCAAGGACCCAGCCACCGCCCGCCGTATCCGCGCGGTCAAGCGCCAGTTCGAGGCGTTGCGCCCCGGTCGTATCATGACGCGCGGCCATCTGGATGGCGACCAACTGGATATCGAGGCCGCCGTACGGGCACAGGTTGATCGCTGCGCAAATGGTGAAGGAACCGAGCGTATCTGGATGCAATCCCGTCCCGAAGCGCGCGACCTTGCCGTCTCGATCCTGCTGGATGTCAGCCGCTCCACTGAAAGCGCCGTCACAGGACGGGCCGTGATCGACATCGCGCGCGAGGCACTGGCCGCGCTGGCCTGGGGCTTGAACGCCTGTGGTGACGATTTCGCCATCCACGCCTTCAGTTCGCTAAAACGCCAACGCGTCTACGTCCAGCGCTGCAAGCGCTTTGATGAGCCGATGGGTACGACTGTCGAACAGCGCATCGCGTCGCTGCGGCCGGGCCATTACACGCGGCTTGGGGCCGCGATCCGCCATTGCTCGGCCGATCTAGCAGGTCAAACCCGAAAGCGGCGGTTGCTGTTGGTCATCACCGATGGCAAGCCTAACGATCTGGACCATTACGAGGGGCACCATGGTATCGAAGATACCTGCATGGCCGTTCGCGAGGCGCGCCGCGCCGGGCATTCGGTGTTCGGTGTGACCATCGACAAAACCGGCAAAAGCTGGTTCCCGCGGATGTTCGGACAAGGTGGGTTTGCGGTCATCCCCGACCCGCACCGCCTGACCATGGCGCTGCCGCAGATCTACCGCCAATTGGTCGGCGCATGAGCGATACCTCCCTGATCGACGAGCTTCCAGGTGAGTTGTTGATGTGGGTGCTCATCATCTCGGAGCTGTTGGTATTCGGGGCAGGCTTGATCGCCTTCATGGCCGTTCGCCTGACCGACCCGGCGGGCTTTGCCGAGGCGCAGTCGCATCTGTATCGCACGGGTGCGGCCTTCAATACAGCAGTGCTGGTCACGTCAGGTTACCTCGCCGCGCAGGCGCTGCACTGGCGCAAGGCGGCACGCCGTGGTGCCGCGCGCCTTGCCTTGATCGGTGCTGCCCTGCTGGGAGTAGTGTTCCTGATCATCAAAGGTGTTGAGTACACGGGAAAAGCGGCGCAGGGGATTACGTTTGAGACCCACCCGTTTTTCATGTTCTACTACCTGCTGACCGGATTTCACGCAGCACATGTGTTGGCAGGGGTGGGTATCCTGCTGCTCGTTGCCTGGCGCGACGATGCACGTAATATCGAGGCTGGCGCTCAGTTCTGGCACATGGTCGACCTGGTATGGATCATGCTGTTTCCCGTGATTTACCTTCTGGGATAGGCACCGTGTCACAGGCTTCATCTTTTTTCAAATGCGCCCGCTGGAGGCTCCCGAACTCACTCCCGCGTGCTTGGCTTACGTTGCTCGCGCTAAGTCTTGTTTCCGCATTGTTGACCATGCTGCCCGTACTACCGGAGCTTCTGGGCGCAGGTATCCTGATCCTCGCGCTGCTCAAAGCCCGCGTTATCCTTGCATTGTATCTGGACCTCGCAAAAAGTCAGGTTTGGCTGCGCGGGTTCACAGCGGTGCTGACCGGCTTTGTGCTCGTCATCTTTTCCCTCTACCTCATGTGATCAAAGAAAAAGCCGCCTTCAAGAGCGGCAAGTTCTCAGGTGCGATTGGGCACCATGGCTATTGAGCTGCCATCGGCATCCGCGCGATCTGGCAGCGGTGCCACAGGGCCGACAGGGCGCTGACCAGATGGTCAATATCCTCGTCCGTATGCACAGGCGAAGGGGTGATCCGCAAACGCTCGGTCCCTTTTGGCACGGTGGGATAGTTGATCGGCTGGATATAGATACCGAACTCTTCCAACAGCGTATCCGAGATGAATTTGCATTTCACCGGATCGCCTACCATCACGGGGATGATATGGCTGGGGTTAGGAAGGTGAGGAATCCCTTCGGCATCCAGTCGGGCACGTACCTGTCCCACGCGTGCTTTTTGAAGATCACGTTCGGTATTCGACTGTTTCAAATGCCGGATCGAGGCCGCAGCACCAGCTGCAATCGCGGGGGGCAGGGCGGTCGTAAAGATGAACCCGCTGGCAAAACTGCGCACGAAATCGCACAGCGCAGCCGAAGCGGCGATGTAACCGCCAACCACGCCGAATGCTTTGCCCAGCGTGCCTTCGATCACGGTCAGCCGGTCCATCAGCCCCTCACGCTCGGCAATGCCACCGCCACGGGGGCCGTAAAGACCAACGGCGTGAACTTCATCCAGATAGGTCATCGCGCCGTACTTGTCGGCCAAATCGCAGATACCTTTGATCGGAGCGATGTCGCCATCCATCGAATAGACAGATTCAAACGCGATCATCTTGGGCGCGTTCGGGGCGGCCGCGGCCAGTTTCGCCTCGAGGTCTTCAAGGTCGTTGTGCTTCCAGATGACCTTTTGCGCGCGCGAATGGCGGATGCCTTCGATCATCGACGCGTGATTCAACGCATCAGAGAAAACGATCAGGCCGGGGATTTTGGCCGCCAGAGTTCCCAGCGCGGCCCAGTTCGAGACATAGCCCGAAGTGAACAGCAGCGCGGCCTCTTTCCCGTGCAGATCGGCCAGTTCATTTTCCAGCAGCACGTGGTCATGTGTTGTGCCCGAGATGTTGCGCGTGCCACCCGCACCTGCACCGCAGCGATCCAGTGCGTCATGCATCGCACCAATCACCTCCGGATGCTGCCCCATGCCCAAATAGTCGTTGGAACACCAGATCCGCACATCTCGCTGCACCGCTCCATCAGTCTGGCGCGCGTTTGGGAAGGCCCCGCAGTGCCGTTGCAGATCTATGAAAACGCGATAGTTTCCTTCATCCCGCAAATCATCAAGGCTCTGGGTGAAAAATCGCTGGTAGTCCATCTCACACACTCCCGGGAATACTGGCTTTGACCTGAGGTTAGGCATGGTGGCGGTGCGATGACATGACAATTGTCAAGTTGTGGCGCAGGAAAAAGCTGGTGCAGAGGATTCAGGTTTGGCATAGCCATAAGGCAACGAATGTACCGGCTGAGAGATTGGCCAGGGAAAAAGGGGGCACTTCTTGGCCCATGAAACACAAAAGGCAATCGCCAGACAGTCGTTATTGCTGAAAAGCCTGCCAGAGCACCATATCGACAAACTGCTTAGCCATGCGATCTGGCGGCGCTACGACCGGGGTGAGACGATCTTTCTGCAGGAGGAAGAGGCCAAGGCCGTACACGTGGTTCTGGCGGGTTGGGTCAAGCTGTTTCGCATGGCGCCCACTGGGGCCGAGGCCGTCGTCAGTGTCTTTACCCGTGGCGAAAGCTTTGGTGAGGCGGTCGCGCTGCGCAATGTGCCTTACCCAGTCTCTGCCGAGGCTGTTTCGGCCTGCGAAATCATGCATATTCCCAGTCCGGTTCTTTTGTCCTTGATGCGCGAAGACCCTGAGATTGGCGTGTCGATCCTGGCTTCGACCTTTACCCATTTGCATTCACTGGTCGCGCAGCTGGAGCAGCTAAAGGCTCAGACCGGCGCACAGAGGGTGGCCGAGTTTCTGCTGAACCTGTCCGACAAAGTGTCTGGCGGCTGCGAAGTCGAGCTGCCTTACGACAAGATGCTGATTGCCGGGCGCTTGGGCATGAAACCCGAAAGTCTGAGCAGGGCGTTTTCGCGACTCAAGCCGGTGGGTGTGAAGATCAATCGCAATCACGCCGAAATCGCGGATATCCAAAGACTGCGTGACTACGCCGAAAGCGACTCGTCCGAAAAGTAGTGCACATTCCGCTTCGGCCGGGTTATTTGCGCAGACATTTCGAGCTATTTGCTAGCGTTTTTTTGCATATTTGTGTATAGTGCCGCCAGTTCTGCCGCTTATTTCGGCGGGGGGTGCAGCATGACACACGACCGCAACGGTGGCCCTGACAGGCCGCCCTTGGTTGCGCTCAGCGTCGCCAAGGTCGCTCTTTCGGTTCGGGCCAAGCTGCTGGTGGCTTTTCTAGGAATAACCGGTCTGCTGGTCTGTTTGGTGTTGTTTGGTCTATATGCCTTGCATCAGGCCAATCTGCGGTCCGAGACGATGATGCGCGATCAGGAGCGTATTGCGTTCTTCAATGACACCCACACAACGATCTCGAACCTGAACACTCATCTTCTGTCTTTGTTCGTTCCGCAGAACCTGAAAGGTCCTTCTCGTCAGGACGGCATTCTGGGGGCTTCAACGCGTTCGATACTTCACGTTTCGGCAGCACTAGAGCGAAACCTTGCCCTTGGTTTTCGCAGTTTCGGACAGCCGGGAATGCCGGATGCGCAGGCGATCGCGAACCTTCGATCTGACCTTCAGGACATTTTACCGGCAATCACTGAACTGCGCCGTCTGAACCGCGAAGGTGATCTGTTAGCTGCCGCGCAACACGGTATCGACCACATGTTCGAGCCGCTGCAAGCCATGCAACGCGAGGCGTATACCGTGGCGCAGGATGTTGAACAGGAAGTGCGCGAACTGGCGCGGACTACAGAACAGGCATATTTGACTTCACGCCTAAGCATCACGGCTGCGGCGATCGCGGCGATTGGGATTGCTCTTTTGTTGGGGTATTCGATTTCGTCGTCCCTGTTGTGGCCGATCGAACGCATCCATGCGGCGCTCAGCAAGCTGTCCCGGGGTGGGTTCGACAACCGGATTACGGTTCCCAATCGGGACGAACTGGGCGAGCTGGCAAACCACGTGAACCAGACCAGCGAAAAACTGGGTGCGCTTTACGGGCAAGTCGAAGTGCAAAAAGCCCAACTGGCCGATTTGAATGCAGCGTTGGAAACTAGGGTCGCCAACCAGATAGAAGAGATCGAGCGCACCAATCGTCTGAAACGTTTCTTGCCGGCGCAGGTGGCAGCGATGATTGTCGGCGCGACGGATGAGGCAGATGTCTTGAGAACCCGTAAGGCCGAGATCACAGTTCTTTTTGCCGATCTGCGCGGGTTCACGGCCTTCGCCGCCGTTGCCAATGCGGATCAGGTTGTCGCGGCCCTGAACGCATTTCACGGCACTTGTGGACCGCTTGTTGAGGCCTGCGGGGGAACGCTGGAGCGGTTTCTCGGCGACGGTTTGATGGTTTTGTTCGGCGCGCCTGTGCCGCTGGATGATGCTGCACAAAAGGCCGTTGATCTGGCCCAGAAGATGCAAGTGGATGTCCGAAAGGCGATGGTCCCATACAGGGCCGGTATAGCGCAGCATGGTCTTGGTCTCGGCATTGGGATCGCAACAGGTGCAGCAACCTTGGGCCGGATTGGTTTTGAGGGTCGTCTGGATTACTCGGCCATCGGGCCTGCGCCCAATCTGGCGGCACGCCTGTGTGAAATCGCCAAGGACGGTCAGGTGCTTGTCTCAAATGCAACTGCGCGTCAGGTCCGGATAGATATGACCCCGGCGGGACCGTTCGATCTGAAAGGCATAGGAACCCGCGTTTCGGCCTTTGAATTGGCGCGTCTGGTCGAAAGCCGGACGGCGCCTCACGTTTGTGCCCCCTATCCCTGACAAATGCAGGGAGTTGCGCCCGTCGTAACTTCAAAAGGCGGGGTCCGGCGGTCATGTGCCAGCGATGAGCGCGCCTGCAATCTACAAGACTGAGCCAACCAAAACGGCTTCAGTGCGCACTCTGAAGACGGCCCAATGGGAACGGCAACTCACCCGACGCGTGGGTCAGCGAGTGTGTTTGACTTAAGGTGAGGGTGACGAACCGACTGTTTGCCGGGGCGCGGTCCTTTTCGTCCTACCTGGCGGATAACTGTCCCGCAAAGCGTTGATTTCGGATGTCGTCCGGGGATGTCTTGTAATGGGCGCGAAAGGCGCGCCCCAAAGCGACGGCAGAAGAAAACCCGGTGGCTGCCGAAATCTCTCGCTGCGACAGATCCGTTGTCCGAAGCAAGGTGTCAGCCCGTTCCAGACGAAGTTCTCTGTACGTTGTCAAAAGCTTTGTGCCGGTTCTGTTCAGGAACCGACGCTGCAACTGTCGGGTAGACGTACCCAGCGCATGCGCCAGATCCGAGATCCGCAATGGCTCTTCAAGATTATCAATCATCGTTTCGATGGCTCGGCGCACTTGTGGATCGGCCTCGGAACGTTGGAAAAGCCGGATTGCAATATGGCTCTTGGCGGTTCTTTTTGGCTCGGACAGGCCGATGTATCCGCGCAGAGTGTCTGCGAGATGCTCTCCGTGATCGATCGAAACGAAATTGGACAACAACCGTAATGCGCTCAACCGGGTCGATGCGCTGTGCAAACGGTTATCATAGGCCATGTGGATACCCGAACCATCTTCGATCAGTCCGATTTCCTGCGCTGCGGCCGTGAAGTTGGGGTGCACCGCGGCGACTGTTTTCTCTGCACGCCCGATTTGAGCAAGCAGCAAAACGGCGCTGCCGACAAGTATTGTGCGCGACGACAGGTTCACAACCTGCGAGGTCCATGATTTCTCAGAGTCATCCAACCGCCAGTTTTCGTGGATATCCCCCCAAAACAGTGCCGTTCGCCCAGACCAATAGAGCGGCCCTCCGACCGGGTCTTTAGCTAACCTGCGAATGTTGATGATGTAAGAATGATGTTCGACCAGCCTGTTCAAGGCATCAAAGAAATCCAGAACGATCTGTGCAGATGCTTCGGTGTCCGCGCCAGAGAGGACAACATCGACGTGATGATTTCTGTTGGGTGTTTGCCTGGCAACGCAGGCTTGCCGTGAACGGGCATTTTTGAGGACATAGTGTTTCATTGTTCCTCCACCTGATGGTCTTCGGCTTTGCCCTTCGGGGCACCGCTCATTTCTTTTGGCCGACCCCCGCTTTTGGCGGGGGTCGACCGTAATTTGCAGCCCGTTTACTCTGCGGCTTCTTCGTAAGCGTCCATTGGTGGGCATGTGCAGATTAGGTTTCTGTCGCCATATGCGTTGTCG
>NZ_JBXWNI010000007.1:0-198713 GCF_059610285.1 Ruegeria sp. YTSA072
CGACAACGCATATGGCGACAGAAACCTAATCTGCACATGCCCACCAATGGACGCTTACGAAGAAGCCGCAGAGTAAAATCAAAGCCCCCGTTGAAAAGCGAGGGTTTTTCTTAGGGTGCGAAGCCAACGGGTACGCCAAAGGGTGGCGTGTCCACGCTGGTCCCGGTCAGGGCGTGCAGAAACGAGACAAGGCTGCTGATTTCCGTTTGTGATAGTTTCACCGGAGCGATGTCGATCTTACTGTGCACACGCTGCATCTCAAACTGGTCCTGCCAAACAACAAAATCTGCCTTTTGCAGCCATGGTACACTGGGTAATTGCGCCATTTCGGGTGCCCAGTTTGCGAAACTGGCCACAGGGTCCAGGTGATGGCGGATCATGCTTTCAAGGTCAGGAAAGGCGCCGTTATGGCCGTAGGGTGCGGTCAAGGCCACGTTGCGCAGCATCGGAGTACGGAAGCGATAGGCATCCTCAAGCCGGTCACTTTCGCCCATCCGGCCCACGTCGCGAACATAGGGATCCCACTGCCGGGTACGGCCGGGACCAAATGGGGGCAGGGCCAGAGCGTGGAATTTCTGATCAGACATCAGCGGGCCGGAATGGCAGTCAGAGCATTGCGCCTTTCCGTAGAAAAGGTTCATTCCGTTCTTTTGGGTCGTCGACAGGGCATTTGCGTCCCCGGCCAGATACCGATCAAATGGGCTGTCGGTGCTGCGCCATTCGATGGCCATGAACGCTGCCAGCGCGTTGGCGATTTGTGTGATCGAGATGTCTTCGGTCGTCTCGACCTCGTCAAACGCGGCGACCATTGCCGGGCCATAGCGCGGATCGGTGCGGACGCGTTTTGCCAAAATCGGCCAACCCTTGTCGATGCGATCATGGACCGCGCCCGTGACCTGGTTTTCGGCGACATTCCCGGCCATTTCGAATTGCGAGGTCAGTGGGAACAGCGATTGCGCGGCCAGCAGCGAATTCAGCCCGTAAGGCAACCATTCCTGCGCAGGTGAATTGAAGCCGTTGCCATACACGTCTGAAATACTCAGGCGGCCATCATGGAATACCGTATGAATGTCTTTTGCCCCAAGGTTCCATAGACCCGGCGAATTGCGCGGAATACGTTTGCGGATTTTTTCCGCTCCGGTACCAGGGGTTCGGTCTGGGCCGAGCCCCTGACCACCCTCGCCAATACCCAGCGATAACCCGTCGGACGTGCCGAAATCCGGGTGATGGCAATGGGCGCAGGTGATGTTCTGATTGCCGGACAGGATCGGATCGTAAAACAGTTGATGACCGATGGCGGCCTGTTCCATATCAAAGGCGATGAAGTCATTATCCGTCAGCGGGCGCGGTAAATCCTGCGCTGCCGCCGCACCGACGAAAAGGAAAACAGCCCCATGCGCCAGTTTGTATTTGCCCTTTGCTGTCTTGCGACCCCGGCGCTGGCCGAACTGGAGCAGGCCCGTGACATGATGGAGGCCGGCGCGTTCGAGGCCGCGCGCGAGGAACTGATGCCCGCTGCCCGATCGGGCAATGCCGAGGCAGAGGAACTGATTGGCGTGATGTACGGCCTTGGGCTGGGCGTCGAGCAAGACTATGAAAGGGCGTTTGAATGGTATTTGCGCGCCTCGATGAAAGGGCATCCGGGGGCGCAGTCCGGCGTTGGCTGGTACTATGAGTTGGGTCTGGGCATGCCTGCGCCCGATCTGGTGCGAGCGTATATGTGGTACACGCTCAGCGCTATTGGCGGCGATCCCGATGCGGCGATCAGCCTTGAGGAAGTGGTCAAGAAAATGTCGCCGGAGCAGATCGAAAAAGCGCATGTTCTGGTCAACGACTACAAAGGGTGGATGTACCCGTTTCGGTAAAAGGCCGGGCCATAAGGCCCGACCCAGTGTTGCTTAATTCAGGTCTGCATCACGCGACGCATTGATCTCGCCTTCGGCGATGGACACGGCCTCGGTCAGCGCGGCAAAAATCTCATCCCCACGGGCCACGTTGGACTGGAACCACTCGTAAACCGGTGTTGCTGCGTCTTTGAACGCGGCTTTCTGTTCGGGAGTTGGAACGTACAGGTCACCACCACCTGCGACGAAATCTTCATAGGCCTGGATCGACTTGCGTTTGGGCGACGCAAAGGTCGCTTGCTGCAGGGCATAGAACCCATCGACCACAACACGGCGCATTTCCTCGGGCATCTCCTGGAACTTGGCGTTATTCATCCACCACAGTGCACCCATGTAGGCGTGGCCGTCCAGCGTGACGTATTGCAGGCCTGCATCCGGGAACTTCATGCCCATGATGTCGGTGATGCCGTTCTTGGATCCCTCAACAACGCCAGTCTGGAAACTGGTGAACAGTTCCGGCCACGGGATCGGGGTGGGCGACGCGCCCAGAGCCTTGACCAGTTCCTGAGGCAGGTCGGCGACCACGGTGCGGATTTTCAGGCCTTCCATGTCGGCAGGTTCTGCGATCCGGCGTTGCGTGTTCGCGAAGTTCCGCCAGCCACCGGTATTGCCGATGGTCATCAGGCGGATCGCACCACCGGAATCCTCCAGCGCCATCTCGCGCATCGTGCGGGTGAAGTCACCGGACAGAACACGCTCGGCCACGCGGTCATCCGCCATCAGGTAGGGCAGGTCGAGAACCTGCACATATGGGAAGATGCCCGACGCGCCACCAGAGGTGGAGATGTAGATGTCGATTGTGCCATCAGCCACACCCTGCAAGCATTCGGCGCCATTCGAACAGAGTTGCGTACCGATAAACAATTCGACCTCGATTGCGCCGTTCGAGGCCGCTTCGACGAAGTTCTTGAAGACGATCAGACCGTCATAATCTTCATCGTTTTCATTAGAGTTTGCAGTCGCGCGCAGCGTGTAGTCAGCTGCAGTTGCCGCGATGGCGGTTGCGGCAACCAGCGATGTCGCTAAGGCTGCTGTTTTGATAAATCTTCCGAGCATGCGTTTCCTCCCTGTGATACTCAGTCAGTTTGCAAATCCCGTTATGCGTGGGATCGTCATGGATAGTGCGGGGATATAGGTGATCAGAAAGATCACTATGATTTCGACGGCCAGAAAGGGCAGGATCGCCTTGGCGATTGTCTCGACCTTTTCGCGTGACACGGCGGCGGCCACAAACAGGACCAACCCCATAGGCGGCGTAGCAAGGCCTACGGTCAGGTTGACGCTCATGATGATGGCAAAGTGGATCGGATCGACGCCAAGGCTGGTAAAGATCGGGGCCAGGATCGGGCCAAGGATAATGATCGCGGGACCTGCGTCCAGGAACATGCCGACGACAAACAGCAACAGGTTGATCAGGAACAGAAGGATCAGTGGGTTTTCCGAAAGGCTGAGGATCAACTCGGCCAGTTGTTCAGGCGCGTGGCTGAGGCTGACCACGGTTTTGAAGGCCATCGCCGCGCCGACCAGCAACAAAACGACGGCCGAGGTCAGACCCGCATTGCTGAGAATTTCAGGCACCTCTTTCAAGGTCAGTGTGCGCAAGACAAAAAAGCCGATGATGAACGCATAGCCCACAGCAACCGCCGCGGCCTCGGTTGGAGTGAAGATACCACCCAGAATACCTCCCAGAATGATGACTGGCGTCAGCAGGGGGAAGAACGCTTTAAGGCTGGCCTGACGTCGCTCGCCCCAGGTGTATTTTCGGCTGGCGACCGGGAAGTCGTATTTGTCGGCCATGACCTTAATCATCAGCATCAGGCCAACACCCACCATGACGCCCGGCACGATCCCCGCAAGGAATAACGCTGCAACGCTTTCGCCCATGACATAGGCGTAGATGATCATGATGCCCGAGGGTGGAATGATCGGTCCGATCACCGAACTGGCCGCTGTGATCGCGGCAGCAAAACGGCGGGTATAGCCCTGTTTTTCCATCGCCGGGATCAGCATTGACCCCAGCGCCGACGTATCGGCCACGGCCGAACCCGAAAGCCCGGCAAACAGGATCGAGCTGAGTACGTTCACATGGGCCAGACCGCCCCGAAAGTGGCCCATCAGCGCCTGACTGAATTCAACCAGCCGCAGCGTGATGCCGCCCCGGTTCATCAGCTCTCCGGCCAGCATAAAGAAGGGGATCGCCATTAGCGGAAAGCTATCCATGCCGTTATAGACATTGCGATATAGCAGCGTGATGTCGGCTGTCTGACCGTTCAGCCAAAGCAGAATGCCGGGGGCGGCCAGCAATGCGAAAAAGACCGGCAGGCCGATCAGCAGGAACACAAGAAATGTGGGTAGGAACCATATCAACATTTATTCGGCCCCCACGGGTGCATCGGCAATCTCTGGCAGCAGATGTCCGCCGCCCAACAGGGTTACGATGGCGCGCAAGATCAGCTCGATATTGACTGAGATCAGCAGGATGACCCCAACTAACAGTGAGGCCATCATCCAACTGCGCGGAATGCGATACCACTCGTCAAACCCAAAGGATGTTGGCAGATACAGCGCCGCTGTCGCGAATTTGCCGCCAAACCCGGTCACCTCGGACCAACCGATTTTGACGGCCACCAGCAAAACGGCCAGCGAAACCAGCAGCAGCAGGATGTTCAGGGTTTGCCCAATCCCACGCGGCAGCATCAGGGGCACCATGTCGATGGCGACAAACCCGCCGCGCCGAAATGCCGTGGGGGCCATCAGGCCGGTCATCCACAGCATGCAGAACCGAGCGGCCTCATCCGGCCAGGGCAGCGCGTTGCCCAAAACGTATCTGAAGAACACCTGTATCAGGATTGCTATTACCATCAGTGCAATCGCAACGACACCAACCGCGCGGCCCAATCGCAGCACGGCTTCATTTACAAACGCGATCGGCGCAAGCACCGACGTCAATCCGCCCATGCGGATCCTCCCTTTTCAGCCGCGGGCTTTCACCGCGACAGTTATTCCGCGCTTACTGGTGCGCGAATTGGCCGAGCTTTCCGGCGTAGAAGGTCAATGCGTCTCCGTCCGCCATACTGGCACGCAGGACCTTTCCAATAACGATAACGTGGTCGCCAGCGTCGTGATAAGCGTGTTGCTCACATTCGAAACGGGCCAGGCAATCGGGCAGCAGCGGAGTTCCGTTTTCACAGCGCTCGTGGTCGATGTCCTGAAGCGCAAACGCGTCCTTCGAGCATCCAAAGCAAAGCTCGGCCTGTTCCGCTGAAAGGACGTGAACACTGAAATGCCGTGCTTCTTGGAAATAACGGAACCGGCGCGAGTTGCGATCGCCTGCCCACATGACGAGTGGTGGGTCCAGCGAAAGGGACGAAAAACTGTTGGCGGTGATGCAGACCGGCCCGTCTGTGCTGTCACAGGTGACAACGGTGACACCGGTGGCAAAACGACCAAAAGCGTCGCGCAAGGTTCGGGTATCGTCCCTGTGGGGAACGAATGTGCGGGTCATGTCCTTTGAGATTGCATTCATCATGGTACCTCATGCCCCAGTGCCGCCTCATACAGGCGGTACCAGCTCTCGCGATCCAGATTGACTTTCAGCGCGTCAGAGATGCGCTTGATCCTGTCCAGATTGTTGGTGCCCAAGACCGGAAGAATGCCTGCAGGGTGGGCCAGAAGAAACGCCACCGCCACGGCAGCGCGATCCACGCCGAATTCCTCGGCGATTTCGTCCGCTACAACCCCGACCGGAGGGTTTCCAGCCATCAGCAACCCGCCACCCAAGGGTGACCATGCCATCACCGGCTGGCCATGCTGCTGATGAAACGCAAGATCCCCGTTGGTGAAGGGGCCGATTTCGCCCAGAGAAATCTCGATCTGGTTGGTCACCAGTTGGGTTTTCATCGCCGATTGCAGCAGGCTCCAGTCCCATGGGCGGAAATTCGACACGCCAACCGCGCCGACCTTGCCACTGGCGACAACTTCGTCCAGCGCGGCACCTGTTTCGTGATGATCCATGAATGGATCGGGGCGGTGAATCAGCAGCAGGTCGATATGATCGATGGCCATTTCGGACAGCGATGTCTCAACCGATTTCAGTATATGCCCGCGCGACGTGTCATAGTATTTGCACTTGGCGTCCGCATACCGACCCATCGGTGCGACGATGTCACATTTGGTGACGATTTCCATTTGCTGACGCAGGCCCGGATTTGCGCGTAAGGCGTTGCCCAGAACGGCCTCGGCCGCGTAGCCGCCATAGATATCGGCCTGATCGAAGGTGGTGATGCCCTGATCCAGACAGGCCTGAATCTTGGCCTCGACATGACCCGTCGAAGTGTCGTCGTCGTCGCCCAGTCGCCACATGCCATAGACAAGGCGGCTCATATCCAGCGAGTCAGATAGTTTCACACGTTGCATCAGCGACGAACTCCGTTGCCCAGCGGCGTGGCCGGGGTATTTGCAGGGACCCTTCCGTAGGCTTCGGGAAGGGAACAGGTTTTCAGATTAGGCATAACACGGCTGCCAAAATGGCGAGCTTCGTCCATGTGTGGGTATCCCGAGAAGATGAAGGCGCGGATGCCCATCTTCTGATACTCTTCGATCTTGGACATGACCTGATCGGTCGATCCGACAAGAGCGGCACCGCACCCGGATCGCGCGCGGCCAACGCCGGTCCAAAGGCCGGGTTCGACATAGCCATACTCATCCGCCAGATCGCGGTTCTTGGCCTGATGTGCGACGCCCAGTGATGTCGAATCCAAAGCACGCTCACGGATGGCGCGACCGTATTCGTCATCCAGTTTCGATACGATGTAGTCGGCGTATTCCTGCGCTTCGGCCTCGGTATCGCGGACGATCATGTGCACGCGTAGGCCGTAATCGAGTGTGCGGTTATAGTTCTCGGCAACCGCGTGGACGGCTTTCATCCGTTCGGCCAGTTGATCCTTGGTTTCGGGCCACATCAGGTAGACGTCGCAATGCTCGCCACACAGATCCAGAGCGGATGGGGAATAACCACCGAAATACAGCAGTGGGCCACCTGTCTGATATGGCTTCGCCGGGTCGGTTGTGAGCCCTGAGAAGTTATAGACCTCGCCCGCATGATTGATCTCATCCTGCGTCCACGCCTGTTTCAGGATTTCCACGACTTCGCGTGAACGCTGATAGCGATAGGCGCTGTCGGCTTTCTCGCCGGGGAAATCGGATGAGATGATATTGACCGTTAGCCGTCCCTGCAGCATGTGATCCAGTGTCGCGATAGTGCGGGCCAGCATGATGGGTTGCATCTCGCCGCAACGCACAGCGGCCAGCATGTTGATCTTTTCGGTGATCGGCGCGCAGCCGGCGACAAAGCTCAACGTGTCTTGCCCCACCTGATAGGACGACGGGCAGAGGATATTTCTGAACCCTTGCGCCTCGGCCTCTTTCACGATGCCCGAGCAGTGGTCCCAGCTGGATCGCAGATCACCGTCGGGCATTCCAAGAAACTGGTAGTCGTCCGAGCACAGCGCCGCAAACCACGAAACCTCGGCCGCATCCAGATCGGGTGAGGTGATGGGGACGATGGTCATCTGATTCGTTCTCCAAGCGACTGTGACTTTCCTCTTGCGTAGCAATCACATTGATGTAGATCAATGGTGTATCAATTTTTCCTGCGACCGAGTGAAGCGCCAAAAGATGTCGTCAGCCAACCGAAACCCGAACGCCCTGCCGGTTTATGTTCAGATTGCCGAGCTTTTGATCCGCGACATCGCTGCCGGTCGCCTGATCGATGGCGAGCGCTTGCCGCCCGAACGAGACCTTGCTGCGGAATTGAAAGTTTCAGTCGGTACTCTGCGAAAATCGCTCGCCGAGCTTGAGAAAAAGGGGATGCTGGAGCGTATTCAGGGTTCGGGCAATTATGTACGCGAGACCGGAACGCAGAACAGCGTCTATGCAATGTTCCGACTGGAGCTGCCTGAAGGCGGTGGGTTGCCGCGGGCGGATATCCTGTCAGTTGACCATCTGAAAAAGCCCGCAGATTTGCCACGATTTGGTTCGTCGGACATGGGCTCGCGGGTGCGCCGAATGCGCTATCTGAATGATACAATTATCGCGGTTGAAGAAATCTGGCTGGATGAGTCTGCTGGTTTGATTGATCGACAGCTGCTGTCTGACTCGCTTTATCGGTACTACCAGCACCAGTTGGGGTTCTGGATTACGCGTGCTGAAGACAGGGTTTCCCTCGGGATGTTGCCGGATTGGACGCCCCCTGATTTCACCAGGCCAGCCGGAGAAACGGTTGGCTACATCGAACGGTTCAGCTGGTCGGAAAAACCCGAACCGGTTGAGTTTTCAAAAACATGGTTCGACCCGGATCGGGCCACCTATGTCCAACGACTGAAGTAAAAGGAACTGCGCATGACCCGGACCATTCACTACGGGCTGATCGGATGCGGTATGATGGGGCAGGAACACCTGCACAATATTGCCCTGCTGGACGACACGCGCGTTTCAGCGATTTTTGAGCCTGACGCCGAGATGGCGAAGGCTGCGCAGGCGATTGCGCCTGATGCGGTGATGGTGTCTTCAGTCGAAGAATTGCTTGCGGTCGACGATCTGGACTGCGCCGTCATCGTTAGCCCCAACCACCTGCATGTGGATCAAATCGAAGAGATTGCCCGGACGCGCCCGTTGCCGTTGTTGGTAGAGAAACCTCTTTTCACAGATCCGGTGGATGCGGCGCGGCTTGAGGCGCTGCAGCGTGATTTTCCGCACCCGATCTGGGTTGCGATGGAATACCGCTATATGCCGCCCATTGCCGCGCTGATTGCTGAGGCCGAAGCCACGGGCGGTGTTAAGATGCTGTCGATCCGCGAGCATCGGTTTCCGTTTCTGGAAAAAGTCGGGAACTGGAACCGGTTCAACCGGAATACCGGCGGAACATTTGTCGAGAAGTGCTGCCATTTCTTCGACCTGATGCGTTTGATCCTGCAATCCGATCCGGTTCGCGTTACAGCTAGCGGCGGGCAGGCGGTCAACCATCTGGACGAGACCTATGAGGGCGAAGCGCCCGATATCCTTGACCATGGCTATGTCATCGTGGACTTCGCCTCGGGTGCGCGTGCGATGCTAGAGCTGTGCATGTTTGCCGAAGGATCACGGTATCAAGAGGAAATCTCGGCCGTTGGGCCAGACGCCAAGATCGAAGCGTTGGTGCCAGGGCCGGGGCGGTTCTGGCCGGAACATCTTGGCACGCCGCCGGTCCCGCAGATCATTGTCAGCCCACGTGATCCCAAAGGACCGGTCTCAAAAGACATTCCCGTCGATCCGCGCCTGTTGGCCGCCGGGGACCACAATGGTTCAACTTTCTACCAACATCAGGGGTTCTTAGCTGTTCTACGAGGCGAAAAGGCACAACCTGACGTCACCCTGAACGATGGCCTTTGGGCCGTGCGCATCGGTTTGGCGGCGCAACAGGCACTAGAAACCGGAGAGACTGTGCGCCTCTCGTCTTGATGCCGATAGGAAACCTGCGTTCCAGATACGCACATAATCGGGTGTCGTTTTTGGCACCCGATACGTCTTTTCCGCTTGCTGGGCGTTGTTCGAGGCAATAGCTCTGTCCGTGGGACACCCCTCCCCAACGAGGGGCGTGTATCTGTAAGGGTAATACACATGAGCATTGAACAACCGGCGACGCGGCCGGCAAATCCGCGTTTTTCCTCGGGCCCCTGCGCCAAACCCCCCACATTTGATCTGACCAAACTGGCCGATGCCGCGCTGGGCCGGTCGCACCGTGCAGCTGTCGGCAAGGACAAGCTGAAGGCCGCGATCAAAGGCACGCGCGAAGTGCTGGGCATCCCTGCGGATTACAAGATCGGGATCGTTCCCGCCTCGGATACCGGCGCTGTTGAGATGGCCCTGTGGTCGCTGCTGGGCGAACGCAAGGTCGAGATGTTGGCCTGGGAAAGCTTTGGTTCCGGCTGGGTGACGGATGTCATCAAGCAGCTGAAGATCGACGCCGAAGTGAAGACGGCGGACTACGGTCAGCTCGTTGATTTGGCCTCGGTTGATTTTGCCAATGACGTTGTCTTTACATGGAACGGCACCACCTCGGGCGTCCGGGTTCCCAATGGCGACTGGATCGCGGATGATCGTCAGGGCCTGACGATCTGTGACGCAACCTCGGCTGCGTTTGCGATGGACCTACCGTGGGATAAGCTGGATGTGACTACGTTCAGCTGGCAAAAAGTGTTGGGTGGTGAAGCGGCGCACGGGATGTTGATCCTGAGCCCCCGCGCGGTGGAGCGGCTGGAGAGCTACACCCCCTCATGGCCGTTGCCCAAGATTTTCCGCCTGACCAAGGGCGGCAAGCTGATCGACGGTATCTTTACCGGTGCAACGATCAACACGCCCTCGATGTTGGCGGTTGAAGATTACCTTTTTGCGCTGGACTGGGCACGTTCGGTTGGTGGTTTGCAGGGCCTGATCGCCCGTGCGAATGCCAATGCCGGTGCGGTTCACGCGTTCTGCGACCAAAACGACTGGATCGCCAATCTGGCAGAAGATGCGGCGACACAGTCGAACACTTCGGTCTGCCTGAAGTTCACCGACGCACGCATTCAGGACGGTGCGACATTCGCCAAAGCTGTGGCCAAGCGGCTTGAGGCTGAGAATATCGCATTGGATATCGGCGCCTACCGAGACGCACCCGCAGGCCTGCGCATCTGGTGCGGCGGCACGGTTGAAACCTCGGATATCGAGGCGATGTTGCCCTGGCTGGCATGGGCCTTTGAGGCCGAGATCGCGGCGCAGACAGAAGCCGCCTGACCCTCTTTACCGGGCCGTTTCAGGCCCGGATTTTTCATGACATTCAAGGACCACAAACATGGCCCCCAAAGTACTCGTATCCGACAAACTCAGCGAAACCGCCGTGCAGATCTTCCGCGACCGCGGCATCGACGTGGATTTCATGCCCGATCTGGGCAAGGACAAGGACAAGCTGGCCGAGCTGATTGGCCAATATGACGGTCTGGCTATCCGCTCGGCCACAAAGGTCACGCCGACGCTGCTGGAAAAAGCCGACAATCTGAAGGTCATCGGCCGCGCCGGTATCGGCACCGACAATGTCGATAAGGATGCCGCGTCGAAAAAGGGTGTGATCGTCATGAACACGCCGTTTGGCAACATGATCACCACCGCCGAACACGCAATAGCGATGATGTTCGCCGTTGCGCGCCAGATCCCCGAGGCCAGCACGTCGACCCATGCAGGCAAATGGGAAAAGTCCAAATTCATGGGCATCGAGCTGACCAATAAAACTCTCGGCGTCATTGGCGCGGGCAACATTGGCGGCATCGTCTGTGAACGCGCGCTGGGCCTGAAGATGAAAGTCGTCGCCTACGATCCCTATCTGGGCGAAGAGAAAGCCGCCAAGATGGGCGTCGAAAAGGTCGAGCTGGACGAATTGCTGGCCCGCGCCGATTTCATCACCCTGCACGTACCGCTGACAGACCAGACCCGTAATATCCTGAGCCGCGAAAACCTGGCCAAGACCAAGCCTGGCGTGCGCATCGTCAACTGCGCCCGTGGTGGTCTGGTCGACGAAGAGGCACTGGCCGAGATGTTGCAATCCGGGCATGTCGCAGGGGCCGCGTTTGATGTGTTCAAAGAAGAACCGGCAAAGGACAACCCGCTGTTCAACTTGCCGAACGTCGTGTGCACGCCGCACCTTGGTGCTGCAACGACCGAAGCGCAGGAAAATGTTGCCTTGCAGGTGGCTGAACAGATCTCGAACTATCTGCTGACTGGCGCGGTGGAAAACGCGCTGAACATGCCCAGCGTTACTGCCGAAGAAGCCAAGGTCATGGGGCCATGGATCAAGCTGGCCGGTCACCTGGGTAGTTTCATTGGTCAGATGACCGATGAACCGGTTAAGGCAATCAACATCCTGTATGACGGTGTCGCGGCTGAGATGAACCTGGCTGCCCTGAACTGCGCCGTGGTTGCCGGGATCATGAAAAAGTTCAATCCGGAAGTGAACATGGTGTCGGCCCCGGTTGTAGCGAAAGAGCGCGGGATTCAGCTATCGACCACCAATCAGGATAAGACCGGTGTCTTTGACGGCTACATCAAGGTGACTGTGGTAACCGACAAGCGCGAACGCTCAATCGGGGGTACGGTTTTCAGCGATGGCAAACCGCGCTTTATACAGATCAAAGGCATCAATATCGACGCCGAGGTCGGTGCCCATATGCTCTATACCACCAACGAAGACGTTCCGGGCATCATCGGCGCGCTGGGTCAGACCATGGGCGAGAACGACGTGAACATCGCTAACTTTACGCTGGGCCGTGCCGAAGCGGGCGGAGAAGCGATTGCTTTGCTGTACGTGGACGAACCTGTTCCGGCTGAAGCGCGGGCGAAACTGGCGGAAACGGGTCTATTCACTCAGATCAAACCGCTGGAATTTGACGTAGCGTAAGATTCTGTCCGAAAATTGTGACCTTGGCGATGCCCGTGCAAAAAATGTGCAGGCATTGTCTTTTTTCTGCAACCGAGTTGTTGCACAAAGTGACTGACATATTCCAAGAGGTAGCGTTTTGAGCACCCCAATTTACGCGGTCGGCGACATACATGGTCAGTTGGGCATGCTGCAAGCTGCCCTTGCCCGGATTGAAGTCGATGGCGGCCCCGATGCGCGGATAGTGTTTTTAGGCGATTATGTGGATCGCGGCCCGAACAGCCGCAAAGTGCTGGACCTGCTGATAGAAGGAGGCAATTCTGATCGGAATTGGGTCATGGTCAAAGGCAACCACGATCGGATGATGTCGCGTTTTGTTCAGCATTGCGAGATTGCAGATAGTCATTTGCCAAGCACTTTGAACTGGCTGGACCCTCGTTTGGGTGGCCGGGAAACGCTGGCCTCTTACGGTGTTGAGGTGGTCGACAAAGACCGGATTCTTCAGGTAAATGAAAGGGCAAGGGCCGCCGTGCCTCAGGAACATATTGATTTTGTGAATGACTTGCCTTTGTATCATCAGGAAGACGAGCTGTTGTTCGTGCATGCAGGCATTCGACCCGGCCTTCCGTTAAAGTGGCAAGCCGAAGACGATCTGGTTTGGATACGCCAGGAATTCCTGCGGGATGCCCGCCCTTACCCCTGGCTGATAGTGCATGGGCACACACCCGTGGAATCGGCGGAGCATTGCGGCAATCGTGTCAATCTGGATGCAGGGGCAGGTTATGGTCGACCACTGGCTACAGCCGTGTTCGAAGGGCGTCAGTGCTGGTTGCTGACGGACACCGGCCGGGTCCCGTTAGAGCCTAATCCACGGTAAACATATCTTTGTAAAGCTCGCGCAAGGTGTTCTTTTGCACTTTCCCCATGGTGTTTCGGGGCAGCTCAATCAGCACAATCAGTTGGCTGGGGTGTTTGAACCGCGCCAGTTGGTTCTGAACGCTGGCCATAATGGCATCAAGGTCAGGCGCTCGGCCCGGTTCTGCAACCAGAATACCCAGAACGGTTTCGCCGAAATCGGGATGAGGCACCCCAATCACGGCGCTTTCCAGTACGCCCGGCTGGTCGTCCAGAACCAGTTCAACCTCTTTGGGGTAGATGTTGAATCCGCCCGAAATGATCAGGTCCTTGCCGCGACCCACGATGTGTATGTAACCATCCGCATCCACGCGCCCGAGATCACCGGTGATAAAGTACCCGTCTTCGCGCAATTCCGCAGCGGTTTTTTCGGGCATTTGCCAATAACCTTCGAAGACGTTTGGTCCGCGCACTTCGATCATGCCAATTTCACCCAGCGGCAACGCCTCGCCAGTTTCAGGGTCGGTCACCTTCAGTTCGACACCCGGCAGCGGGAACCCGACAGTTCCCGCGCGACGTTCACCGTCATAGGGGTTCGAGGTGTTCATATTGGTTTCCGTCATACCATAGCGTTCAAGGATGCGGTGTCCGGTCCGGTCCTCGAACCGTTCATGCGTCTCGGCCAGCAGGGGGGCCGAACCCGAGATGAACAACCGCATGTGCTGCGCCAGATCACCGGTGAACCGATCATCCGCCAGCAATCGGGTATAGAAGGTCGGCACGCCCATTATCGAGGTCGCATTGGGCATCAGGCGCAGGACATCATCCAGATCAAACTTCGGCAGAAAGATCATCGAACCGCCCGAAGCCAGAATAACGTTCGTCGCTACAAACAACCCGTGGGTATGAAAGATCGGCAAGGCGTGCAGCAGCACATCATCCTGCGTAAACCGCCATTCGTCCACCAGCGTCTCGGCATTGGACAGCAGGTTGGCTTGCGTCAGCATCGCGCCTTTGGAGCGCCCGGTCGTGCCAGAGGTGTAGAGGAATGCAGCAAGATCACCTTCGGTTCGCTTGACTGGTTCGAAGGCAGGAAGCATACCCAATGCCCGCCGCATCAAGCTGCCCGACCCATCTGCGTTGAGCGTCTCTAACCTTGCGTTTTGCGCCTCGGCGATGGGCGTCAGTTCCGCTTGTTTGGCGGTGTCGCAGACCACCAGCGCAGCCCCACTGTTTTCGATGAAATAGCAAAGCTCGCCGGATGTGTAGGCCGTGTTCAACGGCAAAAAGATCAGCCCGGTTTGGGCGCAAGCCGCGTAGAGCGCCAGCGCTTCTGGTGACTTTTCCACCTGAACAGCAACTCGGTCTCCGGGCTCAAGCTCGTACCCGTTCAACGCGTTAGCGATCCGGGCTGCCGTGTCAAGAAAAGCTGAATGAGTGATGGTTTGACCGTCAAGCAGGTGAAGAAACGGCGTATCTTTGCCTGCATGGATGCCAAACAACCGATCATAGAGTGGGTTACCCATCCCATATTTCCTTCGCGCAGGATCAGAATACGCTGAATCTGGCGTGGATTAGGGGCACGGTAAAGCAGAAATCGCGGTCAGGTTCAGAACTGAGTGGTCATCCGGTACCCGGCGGCAAAGTACATCTTAGCAAAGGTGACAGGCTCGCCCTCAAGCCATGTGATCCGTTCGCCCGTGAACACCGGCTCGCCGATGGGCAGGTCCAGGAATGCGGCCACCGAGTCATCGGCGCGACTGGCAAGGAAACTCAGCTCGACATTGGTGAAGGGAACGGTTTGTATAAGCCATTCATTCGGGCCTATTGAGGCGAAGTCCGCATTCACCACCTCCGGAACCGAGTCTATGACGATCCACCGGTCTTCGTATTGAAACGGAGTATTGCCGTTAAAATGCATGCAGCGAACATGCATCACGTGTTGGTTCGGTTTTAGCGCCAGTCTTGCGCACAACCATTCGGGCGCTCGCTCGGCAACAGACGAGACCAGCGCATAGCGATAGATTCCGCCCAACGCCTCAACCTCGTCCCGCACCATGGGGATCGTGAAACGGGCCTGCCTTTGCGGCGCACTTAGAACCCGCGTTCCGGCTTTGCGTCGGCGTTCCAGAAACCCCTCATCGGCCAGCTCCCGCAAGGCACGGTTCACAGTCGTCCGCGTGCATGAGAATTCGACGGCAAGATCCTGTTCGTTGGGCAGCAGCGAATCCGGCTGCCACTCGCCCGACCGAATGCGCGCCAGCACGGTTTCCTTAATGTCCCTGTAGCTGGTGGTTTCGTTCGATTGGGTCATGGTGCCTCTGGTTACCTGAATAGGTGCGTTTAGACGTCGGCCAAAAGATCGGCAATCGCCGACCGGTACGCGGGAATTATCCGATCTCGTTCGATGTGGCGGCCTTGCTGCACCATGTGGCGCCCTGCTGACCAAAGATCGGTCACCAATCCATCGGGTGCTGCAAAGCACAGACCGTCCAGCACCTGTTCGTCAGTCAGTGCGCAGATCGTGGGATGAGATCGGTCGATCGCCACAAGGTCGGCCAGCTTGCCGACCGCGATTTCCCCGGCATTTCGTCCCAATGCCTGCGCGCCCCCTTGTGCGGCCCCTGTATACAACGCCTCGCCGACAGAGCCTTCGTTTTTGACCAAAACCGTCCGCGCATGGCCCCGCAGGCGTTGGGAATATTCCAAAGTCCGCAGTTCCTCAGGCAGAGAAATCCGGACGTTAGAGTCTGATCCTACGCCAAAACGACCACCTTCTTCGACATAAACTGCACCGTTGAAAATACCGTCGCCCAAATTCGCCTCGGTAATCGGGCACAACCCGGCAACGGCGCCCGAACGCGCGACAGCGCGTGTTTCGGCATCTGTCATATGAGTTGCGTGGATAAGGCACCACCGGTCATCGACGTCGACATGGTCCAGCAGCCACTCGACCGGCCGCTGTCCAAGCACGGCCTCTACATCGGCCACTTCTTTCAGCTGTTCGGCGATGTGGATGTGGACGGGACCATCAGGAGTGGCATTCAGAACATTGCGCAAATCCGAAGGCGATGTTGCCCGCAGAGAATGCGGGGCGATACCGATCACTGAATCCGCATGCGGTAGGGCCAAGCGGCATTCGTCGACCAAATTCAGAAACTGATCCACAGACTTGCCAAAGCGCAGCTGACCGCCAGCCAAGGGTTGTTGTTCGACACCGCCGTAGGTGTAGAGAACCGGAAGGTGCGTCAGCCCGATTCCAGTTTGGGCGGCTGCGGCAAATATGCGCTGGCTCAGTTCCGACACGTGGTCGTAGCGCCCGCCGCCCGGCTGATGATGGACATAGTGAAACTCACCGACCGAGGCATATCCGGCCTCTTGCATCTCCAGATAGACCAAAGCGGCAATGGCTTCGACGTGGCCTGGCGTCAATCTGTCCAGGAACCGGTACATCAGAGTACGCCAGGTCCAAAAGCTTTCGCGCCCGGCGGCGCGCACTTCGGTCATACCGGCCATCGCGCGCTGAAAGGCGTGGCTGTGCAGGTTTCCCAAGGCTGGCAGCAAGACATCAACCTGTGTGTCTCCGGATCGCGCGGTCGCTTGTGATTCCAGGCTTTGGATCTGACCGTGCGCGATTTCTACCCGCAAGTTACTGACCCAATCAGAGCCTAA
This sequence comes from Ruegeria sp. YTSA072, assembly GCF_059610285.1. NCBI lineage: Bacteria > Pseudomonadati > Pseudomonadota > Alphaproteobacteria > Rhodobacterales > Roseobacteraceae > Ruegeria > Ruegeria sp. YTSA072. Next base: position 16,876 of record NZ_JBXWNI010000007.1, read on the forward strand.
TAAAGCCGTTTTCGCATGGATGGTCATCGTATTTCCATTTTGTGTAGACTTTAAACTTTTATACGTATACGAAAAATCTTACGACAAAGGGAGCCCAAAAGAATCGATATGGCCAAAAAATCTGTCCTTTTGAGCACGCGGGTGGCGACCATGGACGATGGCGCCGAACCTTATGGGATGGTTCAGGACGCAGCACTTGCTGTTGATGGTGAGAAAATTGCCTGGATCGGACCACGGAATGTGCTGCCTGCAGACTATTCTGACTGGCCGAGCGTGGATTATGGCGACCGGCTGATAACGCCGGCGCCAATCGACGCCCACACCCATGTCGTCTTTGGTGGCAACCGGGCGGTCGAGTTCGAAATGCGCCTGAATGGTGCCTCGTATGAAGAGATCGCGCGCGCAGGTGGTGGAATTCTGTCGACTGTCACAGCGACCCGTTCGGCCAGCGAAGAGGCCCTGTTAGAGGATGCCTTGACGCGAGTGGACGCCCTGATGGCCGAGGGCGTGTCGTGCATCGAGGTCAAGTCGGGCTATGGTCTGGACACCGACACAGAACTCAAGATGCTGCGCGTTGCGCGCCGGATCGACGAAGTGCGCCCGGTTCGAGTGAAAACAAGTTTTCTAGGAGCACATGCGGTACCGCCTGACTTTCAGGGTCGCGCCGATACCTACATTCGCGATGTGTGCATCCCGACTCTGCGTTTGGCGCATGAAGAGGGTCTGGTAGATGCCGTTGATGGCTTTTGCGAGGGGATCGCCTTTGATCCGTCTCAGATCGCTCCGGTTTTTGATGTGGCGAAAGAATTGAACCTTCCCGTCAAGTTGCATGCAGAGCAGCTTTCGAACCTCGGAGGGGCAGCCCTGGCGGCTTCGTACGGGGCGTTGTCGGCAGATCATATCGAATATCTGGACGAGGCCGGCGTGGCCGCCATGGCACAGGCCGGAACCGTGGGCGTGCTGCTGCCGGGGGCGTTCTATACGCTGCACGAAACACAGGTGCCGCCGGTTGAACTGCTGCGCCAGTATGGGGTGCCGATTGCACTGGCGACGGATTGCAACCCCGGCTCGTCTCCTCTGACGTCGCTTCTGCTGACCATGAATATGGCTTGCACCCTGTTCCGCCTGACGCCGGAAGAGGCATTGGCTGGCGTGACCCGCAATGCGGCGCAAGCCTTGGGCCTGACCGACACTGGCACAATAACTGAAGGCAAGCGCGCAGACCTGACGGTATGGGACATCACGCACCCAGCCGAGCTGTCCTATCGGATCGGCTTCAACCCGCTGCACACCCGCATTTTCGGAGGTTTGTAATGAAGACGCTGTCGCTTGTGCCCGGTCAGGTTACGCTGTCAGATCTGTCTGAAGTGTATTGGTCGCAGCCCGCAGTATCGCTGGATGACGGATGCAAACCCAAGGTGGAGGCTGCAGCCAATCGCATTCTCGAAGCTGCGGCCGGGGAAGACCCGGTTTATGGCGTTAACACCGGGTTCGGAAAGCTGGCCAGCCACAAGATCGCGGCCAAGGACACTTCGACCCTTCAGCGCAACCTGATCCTTAGCCATTGCTGCGGCGTTGGTTCGGCCGTGCCTCGCCGTGTGACCCGGCTGATGATGACGCTAAAGCTGTTGTCTTTCGGCCGTGGGGCATCGGGCGTGCGTTGGGAACTGATCGAGCTGCTGCAGCAGATGCTGGCCAAGGGCGTGACCCCGGTTATTCCTGCGCAGGGGTCGGTCGGGGCCTCGGGCGATCTTGCGCCCCTGGCGCATATGACAGCCGTAGTCATCGGCGAAGGTGAAGCCGAGGTTGACGGTACCATCCTGTCTGGGGAAAAAGCGCTAAAATCAGTTGGATTAGAACCTGTTCAACTCGGTCCAAAGGAAGGGCTTGCCTTTATCAACGGTACGCAATTCTCGACTGCTTTTGCGCTGGCCGGTTTGTTCGAAGCCTGGCGTGCAGCGCAAAGCGCGCTGGTCATCTCGGCCCTGTCGACGGATGCGATCATGGGGTCGACCGCGCCCTTGCAGCCCGAAATCCATACCCTGCGTGGGCACCGCGGCCAGACCGAAGCCGCCAGCGCCATGCGTGCCACACTGGCCGGGTCCGAGATACGCGAAAGCCACCGGGACGGCGACACGCGCGTTCAGGACCCTTATTGCATCCGCTGTCAGCCGCAGGTCACCGGCGCGGCCATGGATGTCATGCGCCAAGCGGCCACCACGCTTGAGATCGAGGCGAACGCGGCCACCGACAACCCTTTGGTTCTGACCGAGGCAGGTGCCATCGTTTCAGGTGGGAACTTTCATGCCGAACCGGTCGGCTTTGCCGCAGACATGATTGCGCTGGCGGTGTCCGAGGTCGGCGCGATTGCGCAGCGGCGCATTGCTTTGATGGTCGACCCGACGCTCAGCTTTGATCTGCCGCCGTTCCTGACGCCTGATCCCGGGTTGAACTCGGGCCTGATGATTGCCGAAGTCACGACCGCCGCCTTGATGAGCGAGAACAAGCACCTTGCCAATCCTTGCGTGACTGACAGCACACCAACCTCGGCCAACCAGGAGGATCACGTGTCGATGGCTGCACATGGTGCGCGGCGTCTGACGCGGATGGTCGAAAACCTGAACTACATTCTTGGTGTTGAGTTGCTTTGTGCCGCTCAGGGGGTGGAGTTCCGCGCACCGCTGGCAACCAGCGAACCGTTGCAACGGGTCATGGATAGGGTACGGGCAGAGATCCCAACACTGAACGAAGACCGCTATTTGGCACCCGATCTGGAAACATCCAAGTGCTTGGTGGCTGAGGGTGACATCCTTGGGGCAGTCGGTGCCCAGATGCCGGGGCTGTTCTGATGCAGGTGTCCAGCGTTCAGCGCGGGGACGGCCCCATTGTGCTGGGCCAGCCTCATGGCGGAACTTATGTGCCAGACGAAATAACGGCCCGCCTGAATGACAACGGGCGCGGTTTGGCGGATACGGACTGGCATATAAACAGGCTCTATAAGGGGATATTGGATGATGTCACGGTCGTGCAGTCGCATGTTCATCGCTACGTCATCGACGCCAATCGTGATCCGTTCGGAGCCTCGCTATATCCGGGCCAGAATACCACCACCCTTGTGCCTTTGACCGATTTCGACGGGCAGCAGATCTGGAGTGACGGGCAATCACCGTCCGAGGGTGAAGTCGAAGATCGACGGCGCAAATACCACGCACCTTATCACGCTGCCCTTCTGGATGAACTGAGCCGCGTTCGGGACCGGCACGGTGTGGCGATCTTGTTTGACTGCCACTCGATCCGGTCGCTGATTCCGTTTCTGTTCGAAGGTGAATTGCCGGTGTTCAACACTGGAACCAATGATGGGCTGACGTGTGACACGGTCATTGAGCAAGCCGTGCACGACGTGGCAAGCAAGGCCCAAGGGTTCACTTCGGTCCTGAATGGCCGGTTTCGCGGGGGATGGACCACCCGCCACTATGGTCGCCCTTCTGATGGTATACACGCCATCCAGATGGAGATCGCGCAGCGGGCTTACATGGACGAGACAGCCCCGTGGACATGGCGCGAGGACCGCGCCGCGAAACTGCGCCCCCATTTGAAAACCATGCTGACCCGCCTCAACGATCTTGCCCTCTCGGGCACATTGACCAGACAAGGAGCCCAGAAATGAGCGATCCGCGCAAAAACACCCGCGACATCTATCCACCGACCGGCCCCGAGTTGAACGCCAAAAGCTGGGTAACCGAGGCACCGCTGCGGATGCTTATGAACAACCTTCACCCTGATGTGGCCGAGAACCCGCACGAACTGGTCGTCTATGGCGGCATCGGCCGCGCGGCCCGCACGTGGGAAGATTTCGACACTATTGTTGCCGGTTTGAAGGATTTGGAGGAAGACGAAACGCTGATCGTCCAGTCCGGCAAGCCGGTCGCGATCATCCGCACGCACAAGGATGCGCCGCGGGTGCTGATCGCCAATTCCAACCTCGTCCCACATTGGGCGACCTGGGATCACTTCAACGAGCTCGATAAGAAGGGCCTGATGATGTACGGCCAGATGACCGCTGGTTCGTGGATCTATATTGGGACGCAGGGTATCGTTCAGGGCACCTATGAGACCTTTGCCGAGGCAGGGCGTCAGCACTACGACGGTGACCTGACAGGCAAGTGGATTCTGACCGGAGGTCTGGGTGGAATGGGCGGCGCGCAACCGCTGGCGGCCGTGTTCGCAGGCGCCTCATGTCTGGCTGTTGAGTGTAACCCGGACAGCATCGATTTCCGCCTACGGACCAAATACCTCGACGAAAAGGCCGAAACGCTGGACGAAGCGCTGGAGATGATTGACCGCTGGACCAAGGCTGGCGAAGCGAAGTCGGTTGGTCTGCTGGGCAATGCGGCAGAGGTTTTCCCCGAGATCTATGCTCGGATGCAGGCGGGCGGGATGCGTCCTGATATCGTCACCGACCAAACCAGCGCGCATGATCCGATAAACGGTTATCTGCCATTGGGCTGGACTATGGGAGAGTGGCGCGAAAAGCGTGAAACAGACCCTAAATTGGTGGAAAATGCCGCTCGCGCTTCGATGAAGCAGCATGTCGCGGCGATGGTGGACTTCTGGAACGCGGACGTTCCGACGCTGGATTACGGCAATAACATCCGGCAGGTCGCTCAGGACGAAGGGCTGGAGAACGCCTTTGCCTTCCCCGGGTTTGTACCCGCTTATATCCGTCCGCTTTTCTGCAAAGGCATCGGCCCGTTCCGCTGGTGTGCTCTGTCGGGCGACCCCGAGGACATCTACAAAACCGATGCCAAGATGAAGGAACTGTTCCCCGAGAATGAGCACCTGCATCGCTGGATCGACATGGCGCAAGAGCGGATCGCGTTTCAGGGTCTACCTGCGCGTATCTGCTGGATTGGATTGGGTGACCGACACCGGGCTGGGCTGGCGTTCAATGAGATGGTCGCCAATGGCGAGCTAAAGGCGCCGGTGGTGATCGGACGCGACCATTTGGACTCGGGGTCTGTGGCCAGCCCCAACCGCGAGACTGAGGCGATGCTGGATGGCTCGGATGCGGTCAGCGACTGGCCGTTGCTGAATGCGCTGATCAATACGGCGAGCGGGGCGACATGGGTGTCTCTGCATCACGGCGGTGGCGTCGGAATGGGCTTCAGCCAGCACGCGGGCGTCGTGATCTGTGCCGATGGCACCGAAGATGCCGCGCGGCGGTTAGAGCGGGTTCTTTGGAATGACCCGGCCTCGGGCGTTTGGCGTCACGCGGATGCGGGGTACGACATTGCCAAGGATTGCGCGCGGGCCCATGGGCTGCGCCTGCCGGGTATTTTGGGCTAGTTCGAAACTGTCTCTGGCGAAAATGCTGCACCTGCGATATGCGCAGGTGAGCTTGCCGGAGATCAAACATGTACGTTGCCACCCTGTTGACCAACCCCAACGCGCCGACGCTGGAGTTGTCGCTGGTCGAGTCATTGCGGAATGCATGGGGAGGCGGCGAGATCGTTTGGCTTAGCCCAGATGAAGCAGCGGAATTCACCCTATTCGAAATGCCGGGGAACCGCTGGGAAGTCTGGGCGGACCTGCAGCAAATGGGCGTCGATCTGGTGGTCCAACCGGCAGAAGGACGTCGCAAAAGGATGCTGTTGGCCGATATGGACAGCACCATGATCCAGCAGGAATGTATCGACGAGCTGGCGGATGAAGCCGGCGTAGGCGATCGCGTCAAGGATATCACCGCACGCGCCATGAATGGTGAGTTGGATTTCGAAGGTGCACTGACCGAACGGGTTGGTCTATTGAGAGGTCTTGATGAGGCAGTGATCGGCAAGGTTCTGAACGAGCGCATCACACTGATGCCGGGCGGCAAGGAACTGGTTGGTACGATGCGTCATAACAAAAGCTATGCCGCGTTGGTTTCAGGTGGGTTCACCGCGTTCACGGCTAGGGTGGCCGAAGTGCTGGGCTTCGACGAAAACCGTGCCAATACACTGTTGGCCCAGGACGGAAAGCTGACCGGCGATGTACTGCAGCCCATTTTGGGGCGCCAGGCCAAGGTTGATGCGCTGGAACAAATCACCAATCGTTTGGGTTTGCGAGAAGACGAAGTCATTGCCGTTGGCGACGGGGCAAACGATCTGGGGATGCTACACAGGGCGGGAACGGGCGTTGCACTTCATGCCAAACCCACTGTTGCCGAGCAATGCGAGGTTCGGGTCAACCATGGTGACCTGACGGCACTGCTGTACGTTCAGGGCTATAACCGCTCGGAATTTGTGACTGGCTAAAGGTCTTTCCATTATTTAACGCATGTGTTAAATAATGGTTATGAACACTCTGATTAACGCTTTTTCCGCTTTGTCCGATTCCACTCGGTTCTCGATTGTTGAGCAACTGATGCAGGACGGAGAGCTGCCCGCTGGCGACCTCGTCGAAGGGCGCGGAATGTCGGGTGCTGCAATCTCGCGCCACCTGAAAGTGCTGCGCGAGGCCGGGCTGGTGCAACAGCGTGTCCAAGGCACCCAGAGGATGTACTCCATCCAACCTGACGGGCTGCGGGCAATCGCCGAATGGACCATCTCAAAACGTCAATTCTGGGAAAACAGCCTCGATCGTCTGGGCGACCTGATTGAAAGGGAAAACTCATGGCCGACCTGAAACTGGAACGCGAGTTCCCGACCACCCCCGAAAACCTGTTTGCCTGGATAAGTGACGGGGCGAAGCTGTTGCAGTGGTGGGGGCCCGAAGGGGTGCATGTGCCCGAGCATGACCTGAATTTCTCTCGTACGGGGCCTTGGTATTCAATAATGAAGAACGCGGAAGGCCAGACATTTAAAGTCTCGGGCTACGTAACCCATGTTGATCCGCCCAATTCGGTTGGGTTCACCTGGGCCTGGCATGATGATCAGGACCAGCGCGGGCCGGAAAGTCACGTGACGTTTTCGGTCGTTGCGACCGAAAACGGGGCGCGGCTAGTGCTGGATCACCGCGAACTGGCAGATGCCGAGGCCGCAGCAAACCACAACATGGGCTGGACATCGTCGCTGGCCAAGCTTGAGGCGCAGTTTGGATAAGTTTTCATTAGGGAGGAAATAAGATGCCACAATATTTGTTTGTCTATCACGGCGGAACCACACCAACCGACCCTGCCGAAGTCGAAGCAACCATGGCCGCGTGGGGCGCATGGTTCCAAGGCATGGGCGAGGCGCTGGAAATTCCCGGCAACCCGGTTGGTCAATCCTATACGGTCAGCAACGGAAGCGTCGTCGACAATGGCGGCGCAAACCCGGCATCCGGTTTTACGGTCGTAAAGGCCGATAGCATTGATGCCGCGACCGAAATGGCCAAAGGGTGTCCGATGGTAGTCAACGGCTCAGGCTCGGTCGAAGTGGCCGAGGTGCATGAAATCGAAATGTAACCTTAGCCGGGGAACCCCGGCGCAGGTCTGATTACGCCGCATTCCAGCCCGCGACGGCTGTATTGCGTGGAATTCATGAATTTGCGGGTGGCCGGGTGATCGGCCTCCAGCACACCTAGGCTGACAAGAATGGCTGCAATTGCGCATTCGCTGGCGCGGGTGGTGCCATCAGTGATTTTCAGCGCAACCCCCATTCGTTTTTTCGGGATGATGGCAATGAACACCGCCTCAGCCCCTGTTTTGATTGCAGCGCGGCCATCCATAGCGCGCATCAGTTCTGTACAGGCGCGGCTTTCGCCCGCCACCAGTTCGGGGTGCTTGATCATCGCAGTCGTAAGCTGTTGCGCTGCGTCGCTGGCACGGTCCGACCGGTCAGCGGCCGAGGCAAACCACGCCATCGAACGCGCCAGTCCCACCAGTGATGTCGCAAAGTTCGGGGCCGAACATCCATCGATTCCATAGGCAGGACTGGTTTCTCCAGTGGTATCTTCCAGCGCGGACAGGCAGGCTTGCTGTACGGGGTGGTCGATCTCAAGGTATTCCGGTCCCGCGCCCATGTGCAGTGCGACCGTCAGAAACCCGCAATGTTTGCCCGAGCAATTGTTGTGGATCTGGCAGGGCGTGTCATCGGCAAGTATCAGCCCGTCGCGCGCGGCCATGTCCTGCGGTTCTTGCGGACCGCAGCGCAGATCGTGTTCGGTCAAGCCCAAGTGATCCAGCCAGGCAGTAACCCTGTCGGTATGGATATGTGCGCCGCTATGCGAGGCACAGGCGAGGGCCAGATGCTCGGAGTTCAGGCCATATTTGGCGGCTGCACCCGATGTGATCAGCGGCAGCCCCTGGATCATTTTTGCAGAAGACCGAGGGTAAATCACCGCGTCCGGATCGCCCCAACTGCGTACGATATGACCGCTGTCGTCGCAGATCACTGCGTGGCCCAGATGCAGGCTTTCCAACAAGGGGCCTCGCCATAGTTCTGTCATTGGTACCGGCTGCGTCATCTGGCCCCTCCATTATATGCGCAAAAATCTGCCAATCGCCCTTTCGCCTGTGGCGAAACCTGCGTTAGTGTGTGTATGTCGACAATCATCGGAATACGCAACTTACAGACGAACCGACAGAGTTCGTATGCGGTTTCGATGGGTATGAGGTATTAGGTCGAGCTAGGAGGCTGGACAGATGGGATTAAAACTCGTCCGCACAATTGCGGGTCTGTGCGTGGCAGGAATGGCCACAACCGCAATCGCTCAGCAGGCGACCAGCACCAATCGGGTTGCTGCGAAGACCGACTGGAGCGTTTTTGTGGAGAAAGATCCCACAGAGTGCTGGAGCGTATCCGCGCCCAAAGAGACTGTGAACACCAAAGGTGGACGCGTGGTTTCGGTGCGCCGCAGCGACATCCTGTTGTTCGTGTTCTACCGCCCGAATGCCGAAGTCAAAGGTCAGGTGACCTTTACCGGCGGTTATCCTTTCGCGGCAGGATCGACGGTCACCCTTGAGATTGACGGCACCGAGTTCGCTTTGATCACCGAAGGTGAATGGGCCTGGCCGGCAACCGAAGGCGAAGACTTGAAGGTCGTCGCAGCGATGAAGCGCGGCACCGAGGCCGTTCTGACCGCCCGGTCCGAGCGCGGCACCCAGACCAAAGACACCTTCTCGCTGTTGGGTTTCAGTGCTGCGATCGAAGACGCCGAAAAGCGCTGCACCCAATAAGCCTGGACAACAGGTTCACGCAGCCCCGTCATTTGGCGGGGCTTTTTTGTGGCCGATCTTACGTGTCATCTGATCTTTACGCTACGTCCACCCCCCCCCCAATTGATCCGCATCAAGGCAAGCGACCCATTTTTCTGAACCAATCAGTTCAAATATATGGAAGGAGCTTATCCATGCTGAACAAACCTCTTGCTGCCGTGTTGGTTGTCGCCGCCTTACTTCTGAGTGCATGTGAAAAAAACAACGAAATATATCCGGTATCCGGCGAGCAATGCGGCCCGAAAGATCCCGTGCAAACTTTGGACGCGGGTGATTGCGACATCCTGCCTGCAGGGGTCTGACGCATGCACCTGATCTGATTCCTCGCAATCGTAGTGCAGATAGTTCGGTCGCATCGGTTTGGCCTATGCGGCCGACTTGCAATTGGGACTATGGCGCAACGCGTGCTACGGTGGCCTCATACAAGGGTTCATATGTGGAAACGGATAATGCGTTACGTCCTGATTGCAGTTCTTTTCTCTTCGACCGCGTGGGCAGATCCCAGCCTGGAATGTTTCGACGCAGGTTCGCAGGTCGAAATCGGAGCCTGCGTTGGGGAGATGGAGAAACGCGTGAATATGGCTGTTGAGACAAGCTATGGCTTCGCCATGCAGTCCGCAGTTGAGTTGGACGAGGTCACAGACCGTGTGGTCGCACAACCGGCACTTGAGGCGGCACAAGAGGCTTGGGGCAGGTATCGCGACGCGCAATGTGAAGCAGTGGGTGCTTCATACGGCGGCGGCTCTGGCACCGGTATCGCCATTGCGTCCTGCCGCGTCGATCTGGGCCGGGCGCGCGCGGATGAATTGCTGCGCATGGCAAATTAAATGATACGAATTCTTTTGATCTTTGCGCGCGATCCTATATAGAGGCGCATCCCAAGCCCGAATTCGTTGAGATAGCAATATGTCGCCCAAAGCGCCGATTACTCAAGATGTCATGACCATCCCCCGCAAACTGCCCGAGGGGAAGATCAACCTTGTCGGGTTGACCCGTGATCAGTTGCGTGACGCTCTGATCGAACATGGCACGCCGGAAAAGCAGGCCAAGATGCGGACCGGGCAGATCTGGCAGTGGATCTATCAATGGGGCGTGCGCGATTTTGCCGAGATGACCAACCTCGCCAAAGCGTATCGTGCGCAACTGGCTGAAAAATTCGTTGTGGAAATCCCCGAAGTCGTGACACGGCAGGTGTCCGAAGACGGCACGCGCAAGTACCTGTGCCGCATCGCGGGGGGCCATGAGGTCGAGGTTGTCTACATCCCCGAAGAGGATCGCGGGACGCTGTGTATCTCGTCTCAGGTTGGCTGCACGCTGACCTGTTCCTTCTGCCATACGGGCACGCAGAAACTGGTGCGCAACCTGACGGCTGCAGAAATTGTCGGTCAGGTGATGATGGCCCGCGACGATCTGGACGAATGGCCGACCCCTGGTGCGCCAAAGGACGAAACACGCCTGTTGTCGAACATCGTTCTGATGGGCATGGGTGAGCCGCTTTATAACTTCGAAAACGTGCGCGACGCGATGAAGATCGCCATGGACCCCGAAGGCATTTCTCTGTCGCGCCGTCGGATCACCCTGTCGACGTCCGGCGTGGTGCCGGAAATTGCGCGCACAGCTGACGAGATCGGCTGCTTGCTGGCGATCTCGTTCCACGCGACAACGGATGAAACCCGCGATTTTCTGGTGCCCATCAACAAGCGCTGGAACATCCAAGAGTTGCTGCAGGCGCTGGCAAGCTATCCCAAGGTGTCCAATTCCGAGCGGATTACTTTCGAGTACGTGATGCTGGATGGTGTGAATGATAGCGACGAAGATGCGCATCGCCTGATCGACCACATCAAAAGCCACAACATTCCCGCCAAGATCAACCTGATTCCGTTCAACGAATGGCCCGGCGCGCCTTACAAGCGCAGCTCGAATAACCGCATCCGCGCGTTTGCGAACATCATTTATCAGGCGGGATATGCCTCTCCCATTCGCAAGACGCGTGGCGAGGACATCATGGCAGCTTGTGGTCAGTTGAAATCGGCCACAGAGCGCGCGCGCAAATCGCGCAAGCAGATCGAAGCCGAAGCCGGATTGCAGAGCTGATAAGCCCAAACTTCGTTCAAACTACGCCGAGAAATTAATTTTCTGGCCGCTGTTATTTGTATGCACAATTTGATATGTTTTGGGGGCTGAAACCGGCTGCCTAGGTCTCACGCTTGCGCACAAAGCAGTGAGAGTCGCATTCCGGTCGTGGCGCGTTTGTTCATGGTCGCTATCATTTTACACGTAACTTGCGGCGTTCAGGCGAACCTTTTGAAGCAGGTGGGCCAAATACATGTTTGTACGATTTATAAGACTGTTTCCGACATTTCTTGCGGCTTTGTTTTCGGTGGGGCTTGCTGCGTACCAAGCTGGCGCTCAATCCAGTGGTGAGGATGCTCACCTTGCCATTGAAAATCCTGCCGAGCTGTCTAAAGAAGAAGCCTTGGGCATCTACAAGTCCCTGCAGCGACGGATGGAGCGTGGCTATGCCGCCGCGCAGTTAGATTTGCTGATGAACTATCAGGCATGGCCGCTGTTCAACGACGCGCCTTACATCTCGGCAACCCATGGGCAGCGCTATGTGAACAGCTATGCCAACCGCATGGCGCACAACTATGGTACTTTGGCCGAGGGTGAAAAACTGCCGATGGGGTCAGTGCTGGCCAAGGACAGCGTCACGGTCACGGACGAGGGCAATGTCCATCCCGGGGCTTTGTTCGTGATGGAAAAACTCGCCGAAGGCACCAGCCCGGAAACTGCGGACTGGCGCTATATCATGGTCATGCCGGACGGGTCTTTGTTTGGTGACACGATGGGCGCGCGTTCGAACGCTGTTGTCTATTGCCATGATTGTCACGAAGCGGTGGCTGATCGGGATTACACTTTCTTTGTTCCCGAAGAGTATGTTGTCGGCAACTAAGCGCGGGTTACTTGCGACCGAACCGCGCCGTTCCAATTACCTCGATCAATGTCTGACGCACCGGCTCCGGTTGTGTTTCTACCGCATTCAGAACCTCTCGTAACTCGGCCCGAAGGCCGTGCATCTGGTCGATCAGTGAGATCATCATCGACAGCGCATCAGGCTCCATCTCATATTGGTCGTGCAGCTCGCACGCCAGCTCCAACCGCGCCACGTCGAGGGTGTGATACACTAACCCATGCTCGGTTTGCTCGGGAATGACGATCTCGGCAGCCAGGTATTCGGTCAGGCGGGTCGAGGTCAGGCGGGTGACGGTTGCGATCAGCTGCTCTTCGGTAAGGGTGCGGGTCATGACGGCATTCCTTTCCGTGGATCATAGCTGTGGGTTTCGCGCCATGTCTCCATGAATTGCTTCAACTCGTCATCAATCTGATCGGGCATGGACACGGTCAGTTCGATCAACTGATCGCCGCGATCGGACGAGCCGCGCTTCTTGACCCCCTTGCCGCGCAGGCGCAACGTCCTGCCGCTGCTGGTGCCTGCGGGGACACTGACATTGACGCCGCCATCAATGGTGGGGGCGGGTACCTTGCCACCCAGAATGGCCTCATCAATTGTGATGGGCAGAGTGATATGAATGTCATCGCCCTGGCGATCAAAGACTGGGTGTTTAGCCACTGACACAGTGACCAAAGCATCGCCGGGCGGGCCTTCGCCAAAACCCGGGTCGCCTTTGCCGCGCAGGCGGATAGTTTGTCCATCGGTGATGCCCGCAGGAATCTTCACCTCGATCCGGTCACCATCTGGCAGCGTCAGCTTTTGGCTGGCGCCAAACACCGCGTCCAGAAAACTGATCTGCAGATTGTAAGCGCGATTGTGGCCCGGCGCGTGAAATTCGTGCGTGCGCTGCTGGTATCCTCCGCGGCCACGCATGAATTCGGCAAAGATGTCTGACATGTCATCCGGGTCTGCTGCGCGCCCACGATAAGGGTTCCCGGCAGCCTCGGCATATTCGCGATAATACTGCTGCTGGGGACGTTCCTGACCCGAGGCATCAATTTCGCCACTATCGTAACGCGCGCGTGTGTCCGCATCTTTCAGCAGGTCATAAGCCGAAGCGGCGGCCTTGAACTTGGCTTCAGCCTCGTCATCCCCGGGTTTCAGGTCCGGGTGGCACTCTTTGGCGATGCGCCGATAAGCCTTCTTGATCTCGGCGGCGCTGGCGTCTTTGGCGACACCAAGAACGGTATAGGGATCGTCGCTCATCACATCTCTCGTCGATGGGGGTGGGTCTGATCTTTATGAATGTGTTTTATCATGCGATTTCAATGACCCAAAAGGAAGTGGCTTTTGAAACCGCTCGCAAATTCCTTCGGGTCTGTTAACATCTGCATGTTTCTAATTGATCATTCACGGAGAACCCCATGACGCGCAGAATCAAATCCGCACTGGCCCTGTTGGCCGGGAATGCCATCGGGTTATTGCTTGCGACGCTGTTGTTGTCGGGGTTTGCGATCAAACCGATTTCATTCATCGTCGTGGTGATCGTGTTCACCCTGGTGCAAGTGGTGGCCGAGCCGCTGATCCTGAAACTGGGTGAGAAAAAAGCCCCCTCCATCAAAGGTGGGATTGCCTTGATCGTAACGTTTGTCGGTCTGTTGGTGACGGATCTGATTACGGCAGGGCTGACCGTTGGCGGCGTTGCCAACCTTTTGGCAGCGACTTTGCTGGTTTGGCTAGGCGCACTGATCGCCAGCATTGTGCTGCCGATCTATGTGTTCACCGAACTGCGTGAGCCCAAGAAATAGTCAAAGCCCGTTCAGGCTGGTTTCAATCGCCTGCCACAGTTCATCCGCCGGTTCACAGCCGACAGACAAGCGGATAAAGGCCGGATCGACGTCATCGCCCCAGCGTGCGCGTCTTTCGGCAGAACTGTGAACACCGCCGAACGATGTGGCCGGTCGCAGCATCGGGCAGGTGTTGATGAAAGCTTCGGCTTTTTCCTCCGTCTCTAACGTGATCGACAACAAGAACCCAAACCGGGACGTCTGCGCCTTGGCCAGAGCATAGGAAGGGTCATCCGACAGTCCGGGATAGCGGATCTGTTTCACAGCCTCATGTTCTGCCAACCGTTCCGCGAGTACTTGCGCCGATGCACACATCCGGTCGAAACGAACGTCCAGCGTTTCCAACCCGCGATGCAGCAGCCATGCCTCATGCGGGCCGGGGATCGCGCCGGAAACGCGCCTCCATTCCTCGACCCGTTCCATGATCTGCGCGTTGCGGCTGGCGACATGACCCATTAGCAGGTCCGAATGCCCGCCCATTGCCTTGGTATCCGAAGCGACCACCACGTCGATGCCCAAATCCAACGGGCGTTGGCCTAGTGGCGTCATCGTCGTGTTGTCGGCAATCGTGAGGCCGCCGGCTGCGCGAACGGCGCTAGCGATCGCGGGCAGGTCCATCATATCCAGTCCGGGGTTCGAGGGGCTTTCCAAAAAGACCACGTCGAAGCCGTCAAACCCGCCCTCGGCAAACGCCGTCGTCGGACGCTCAGTAACCGAGACGCCCAGATTGGACAGGAACCGATCGGCCAGCAGTCGTGTGACATAATACCCGTCAGATGGAATCAGGATATGGGATCCGGATTTGACCGTCGCGAACAATGCGGCGGAAATCGCCCCCATACCTGACGGAAAGGTCAGACAGGGCGCGTCTTCCAAATGTGCCAGCACATGTTCCAGATGCACCCATGTCGGGTTGTCGACCCGGCCATAGGTCGGATGCCTGTCCGGTGCTCCGGGCAGGTGGTACATGCTGCTTTGCGTCAAAGGCAGGGCCACCGGATCGCCCTTGTTCAGCGCGTTCCCGCGCAGGTGCAACATCTCACCGGTCTTAGGCGGCTTCATGTCTCAGCGCCCCGGAATTTCATCGCGGGGTGGGGCCGGTTCCCAGTTTTCAATAATATCGACCGCCTCTTGCGCGGTATCGACAAAGCGGAACAGATCGAGGTCCTCGTCCGAGATGGTGCCCGCATCGGCCAGCGCCTCCCAATTGATGACCTTTTCCCAGAAATCGCGGCCGAACAGCAGGAAGGGTACACGCTCCATCCGGCCAGTCTGGATCAGCGTCAGCGACTCGAAAAGCTCGTCCATCGTGCCAAAGCCGCCGGGGAAGATGGTGATGGCGCGGGCGCGCATCAGGAAATGCATCTTGCGAATGGCGAAATAGTGGAAGTTAAAGCTGAGCTCGGGCGTTACATACAGGTTCGGCGCCTGCTCGTGCGGCAGCACAATGTTCAGGCCAATCGAACAACCGCCGGCATCCTGGGCACCGCGATTTCCGGCCTCCATCACGCCGGGGCCACCGCCGGTGACGATCACGTTCTCGCGGCAGCCGGTTTCATCGGATTTTTCGGTCATCAGACGGGCGAATTCCCGCGCTTCGTCGTAATATTGCGACAGGTTGGCCAGCGTCTGGGTTCGCGCAGTGTGTTTCTGCGACGGCTCAGGAATGCGTGCGCCACCGAACATGACGATGGTCGAGGTGATCTCACGCTCGGTCATGATCATCTCGGGCTTCAGCAACTCCAGCTGCAAACGCACGGGGCGTAGCTCATCCCGACACAGGAAATCATCGTCTGCAAAGGCAAGGCGATAGGCGGGTGAGCGCGTCTGCGGCGTGTCCGGCACCTCGCTCGCGGTCGAGCGGTCCGTCTGGGCGTCGCGGAAAGGGCTGAGGCGGTCTTCTCTCATGAGTGATGGTTCCCTGCTTGCGTGTTCATAAAACAGCTATAGGGTTCGCAGGCAGAGTGCCAGTCACGGAAGAGCAAGAATGAATTGGAAGAGTGAAATTTCGGCCGCCGCCGAACGGATCAATGGGTATGCGCAGGTGACCCCGGTGATTGAAAGCCGCGTGCCTGGATTGGATTATCCGGTCGAAATGAAGCTGGAGCATATGCAGCACACGGGCAGTTTCAAAGCGCGCGGGGCGTTTAATACGCTGCTCAGCTTGGACGTGCCAGAGGCTGGCGTTGTGGCGGCTTCGGGCGGCAATCACGGTGCGGCGGCGGCGTATGCGGCACAAACGCTGGGATATCCGGCCAAGATTTTCGTGCCAGATCTTGCCGGACCATCCAAGATCGCCCTGATTGAACAGACGGGCGCAGATCTGACAGTTGTACTGGGTGAATACGCGAACGCGCTGAGCGAAGCCAAAGCGCATGAGGCAGCAACCGGGGCGATGCAAATCCACGCCTATGATGCACCGGCAACCGTAGCAGGGCAGGGCACGTGTTTTGCCGAATGGGAGGCGCAGGGACTGCAGGCTGACACCATTTTGGTTGCAGTGGGCGGCGGTGGCCTGATTGGCGGGGCTTTGGGTTGGTTTGATGGCACGCGCAAGGTCGTAGCAGTCGAACCGGAAACCTCCTGCGCGCTGAACGCGGCGCTGCAGGCGGGTGAACCGGTGGATGTCTCGGTTTCGGGGATAGCAGCCAACGCGCTGGGCGCGCGGCGGATCGGAGGGATTTGTTTCGATCTTGCGCAAGGAATGACATCTGTTCTTGTCTCAGACGAGGCGATTGCAGCCGCGCAAAAGGCGCTGTGGCAGACCCATCGCATATTGGTCGAACCGGCCGGTGCGACCGCGTTGGCGGCTTTGACCTCAGGTGTTTACAAGCCAGAACCAGAAGAACGCGTGGCGGTTCTGGTGTGCGGAGGAAATATTGCCCCGGACCCGCTGATGGGGTGAATTATCGACTTGTGGAAGGTGGTTAAGGTTTTTATCGATAATCTATGACCACTACGATCGCCGACACAATTTACCAAAACCTTAGACAGAAGATTATCACGGGCGAATTGCTTGCCGGTGAAAAGCTACGTCAGGATCACATCGCGCGGGCCTTTGAGACCAGCCATGTACCGGTGCGCGAGGCATTGCTGCGTCTGGAAGCGCACGGGTTGGCCCAAAGTGAGCCGCGCCGCGGTATGCGTGTTTCGGCGCTGGACCCGGCAGAAGTGCGCGAAGTGGTTGAAATGCGCGTTGCGCTGGAATCCTTGGCCTTGCAGCATTCGGTACAGAATATGACGCCTGGCGCGCTTAAAGAGGCGGATGATGCTCGGATCGCCTGTGATGCTGCGCAAACGATGCCCGAGTGGGAAGCGTGCAACCGTACCTTTCATCGCTCGATCCTGACGCCGTGCGGGTTGCCACGCCTACTGCATGCGATTGATGACCTGCATATCGCCGGCGCGCGCCACCTGTTTGCCCATTGGCGCCCCAAGTGGGTACACCGTGCGGATGGTGACCACGCAGCCATCGTTCAGGCGCTCAAGCGCAAGGACGCGGCCACGGCGACGGCCATTCTGACGCGCCATATCCGCCGCGCAAGCTGATCACAGGTCAACCTAGCCGCAATTCGTACCTCCTGCGTCGCATTGCACCGCGAGGTGCAGTTGCGTATAGGCCAAACAAACGTGAACAGATTCTGCAGGGAG
The DNA here is from genome assembly GCF_059610285.1 of Ruegeria sp. YTSA072. Lineage (NCBI taxonomy): Bacteria > Pseudomonadati > Pseudomonadota > Alphaproteobacteria > Rhodobacterales > Roseobacteraceae > Ruegeria > Ruegeria sp. YTSA072. Next base: position 34,502 of record NZ_JBXWNI010000007.1, read on the forward strand.
CCATCCGATGTCCAACGCGCAACTGGAAACCGCTATCGAAGCCGCCTGGGAGGCGCGCGACACCATTACGCCCGCCACCACCGGCGAACAACGCGAAGCGATCGAGGATACGCTGGCCGCGCTGGACAGCGGTTCGCTGCGGGTTGCTGAAAAGCTGGAAAGCGGTGATTGGCATGTGAACCAGTGGGCCAAGAAGGCAGTTCTACTGGGCTTTCGCATCAAGGATATGGAAATCCAGACCGGCGGTCCACAGGATGGCGGCTGGTGGGACAAAGTGGACAGCAAGTTCGCCGGCTGGGGTGAAATCCAGTGGCGCGCAGCCGGTTTCCGCGCGGTGCCGAACTGTGTTGTTCGCAAATCGGCCTATGTCGCACCCGGTGTGGTTCTGATGCCGTCCTTCGTGAATTTGGGCGCCTATGTCGACGAAGGCACTATGGTGGACACATGGGCCACCGTTGGTTCCTGCGCGCAGATTGGTAAAAACGTACACCTGTCAGGCGGTGTTGGCATCGGCGGCGTTCTGGAACCGATGCAGGCCGGCCCGACCATCATCGAAGACAACTGCTTTATCGGCGCGCGCTCCGAAGTGGTCGAAGGCTGCATCGTGCGCGAAGGCTCGGTTTTGGGAATGGGTGTCTTTATCGGCAAATCCACCAAGATCGTGGATCGCGAAACCGGCGAAGTCACTTATGGCGAAGTTCCACCGTACTCGGTGGTTGTCGCGGGCTCGATGCCGTCCAAGAACAACGTCAACCTGTATTGCGCCGTGATCGTAAAGCGCGTGGACGAGAAGACCCGTTCGAAAACCGGGATTAACGAACTGCTGCGCGACTAAATTAAGTGCGGATTTGAAACGGGGCTGTAGCGTATCTCGCTGCAGCCCTTTTTTTGTTTATCCTTTGACTGGATAGCGGTCGGGTTCCTCAAACACGTCGATCACGCGGCTTCCGGCTTTGATTTTCCCGCCGTGTTCAACACCAGACGGGATCGAGTAACTGTCGCCGGGGCGATAGGTCTTAGTTTCTCCGCCGATTGTCAGTTCAACCTCGCCCTCGACCACCGTGCCCCATTGCGCCTTGTGTGAATGCGGTGGCAGTTCGAAATCCTTGAGGAAGGTGAAGAACGCGACCAAACCCGCATCTGACCGGATGACGGCGGTTTGCACCACGTCCTCGGGGAATGGGACGTCGAGGCTTGGGAAATCTGTGATGAAATCTGGGTAGGCCATGAAAAATCCTTTGCAGTTTGAAATGGGTTTTCGCGGGTACTATGGACGTGCTTAGGGCTTCCCGCAATTCCCGGCTGCTTGACCACGGACAGACGCGCAGCTATGGCCCCCTGCATGGAAAAGCAAAAGAAACCGTCCCGTCAGCAAGTCTATACATTGCTCGTTCAGATTGGCCGCAAAGAAGGCGACGGTCTGCCCGAAGGCGCGACCGGAGCAGCGCTGACGTGTTTTGCTAGCGGCGTGGATGAGGCTGAAGCGGTGCGTGAAACCGTGGCGATCCTGAAACAGGCCGACACTGCGCCACTGGACGTCACCGGTTATGGAACTCTGGCCGAGCGTGAGGCGCAGGGGCACGACATCGACCCGGACGAACGCGACTTGATGCAGCGGGCCTTGGACGAAAACGCCGTTATCGTGGCGCAAATGACGCCGTTTTTCGGGGATGAAGAACCGGCTTAGTTCCGCACCCCGAACCATTTGCGGTAAATTTCATCATAGGTGCCGTCTTCGCGCAGCGCGAGCAGAGCCTGGTTCACGTCCTCGACCAATGGCGAGCCGGTTGGGAACGCGATCCCGTAATTCTCTCGCAGGAAAACACCGCCAGTCATCGATGCGATCCGACGTCCTTCATGCGCCGCGTAATAGGACAGGATCGGCGCGTCAAAGACAACGGCGTCCAACTCCTTATCCTGGAATGCGGTCAGCACATCATCCAGGTTTTCATAACCGGAAAATTCAATCTCGCGCCGGTTCAGGAAGTTTGCGGCAGTTGAGTTCGAGATTGTGCCCACCTGCTTGCCGTAAAGATCGTTGACTGAGTTCACGTTGCCGCTGATGGCATCCACGGTCATGACCGACGTGATGCGCGCTGTGAAGACCGATACGATGAACAGTGAGGACACCACCAGTACCACGCCCAGCAACCGTCCGAACGGTGTGCGCGGCATGCGTTCCTCGAACCCGCCATTGACCACAAGATTCAGCGCCCACCAAAAGGACGGGAACCATGCCTCATTCAGCTTGCGGTCGAAATACGGCTGGGCCCGTCGCTCAAACCCCCACATCAGCATCCCGCCGCCAAGCAGGATCGCAAAGGCCAGTCCGATGGCGATGAACAATTCAACAGACAGCAAAGCGTGCAGCAGCGACGGTCTGCGCGCTGCATCCGATGGCACCATGATCTGCAGGCCGGCCTCGAATATGGGCTGGCTGAAATCCATCTGCGTTTCACGCGCAGCCGTGATCGAGATATTGGCCACAGCCAGGTCCGCGGTTCCTTCCTGCACAGCACCCAGCATATCGCTGAAGGCCTCGACCCTGGTGACCGAGTAATCCCAATTCAGTGCCTCGGACAAGGCTTGCAGCAGGTCCATTGAAAAACCGGTTTGGGCTCCGTCCTCGACATAGGAAAACGGGGGGCGGGTCACGGTCGTGACCGAAAGCGTCTGCGCCTGGCTTTGCTGTGCAAGAACGGCGAAAGTCAGGCAGATCCAAACGAGAAGCGCACGTATCATCGTCAATTCACCTGTTTCGCGGCCCTCTAACGCAGATTTGAAAGGCACGGCAAGGTGGCCGCAAGGTAAACCGTCATGTTTTATTGGGGTGTCATTTCAAGACTCGCGAAAAAAAGCGCCCGGAATCCGGTGGCGAGGGGTTGGCAATTGGTCCAATTCGTTGAATCTGTGCACGATCCCGCGATTGAACCAACCAAAAGGGCCCAGAAATGACAGATCCGGTGAAGTTGACGGCGGACCTGATCCGTTGCCCATCAGTCACACCTGAGGAAGGTGGTGCGCTTGTGTTGTTGGAGAAGCTTCTGTCCGACGCAGGCTTCGACTGCACCCGCGCGGACCGGGGCGATGTCAGCAATTTGTACGCGCGTTGGGGGCCGAAAGACCATCCGCGCAGCTTTGGGTTTAACGGGCATACTGACGTTGTCCCGGTGGGAGACGAAGCGGCCTGGACGATGCCCCCGTTCGGTGCAGAAATCCGCGAAGGTGTGATGTATGGGCGCGGGGCCACAGACATGAAATCCGGCGTGGCGGCCTTTGCGGCGGCCGCTGTGGATTTCGTGCGCGACACACCCCCGGACGGGGCGATTATTCTTGCGATCACGGGCGATGAGGAGGCGGACGCAGTGGATGGCACCACGGCACTGCTTGATTACATGTCCAAGGCCGGAGAACGAATGTCTGCCTGTTTGGTGGGTGAGCCGACCTGCCCAAACACAATGGGCGAGATGATGAAAATCGGGCGGCGTGGTTCGATGACCGCCTGGTTCACGGTGACCGGTGAGCAGGGGCATTCGGCCTATCCGCACCGGGCCAAGAACCCTCTGCCCGCCATGGCGCGTTTGATGCATCAGCTGGCCAGCCACGAACTGGATCAGGGATCGGACCATTTCGATGCCTCAACCCTGGCCGTTGTGAGTATTGACACGGGCAACGCAGCAACCAACGTGATCCCGGCGCAATGTACCGGAGCGGTGAACATCCGCTTTAACGATCTGCACTCGGGCGCCAGCCTTAGTGAGTGGTTGCAGGCCGAAGCCAAAGCCGTGGCTGAAACCTACGATGTCGCGATCGACGTCCGGATCAAGATCTCAGGCGAGAGCTTTCTGACCCCACCCGGCCCCCTGTCTGATCTGGTCGCGAAAGCGGTCGAGACCGAAACCGGTGTGCGCCCCGAGATGTCGACAACAGGTGGAACCTCGGATGCGCGGTTTGTCAAAGACCATTGCCCAGTGGTTGAGTTCGGCCTTGTCGGCAGAACGATGCATCAGGTCGATGAATGCGTCGAGGTGGCGCAGATCGAACAGCTCAAGGCGATCTACACGCGCATCCTTCGGGACTATTTCGCCTGAACCATGCAACGCACATTAGTCATCATGGTGAAAGAACCTCGCCCGGGTCGGGTCAAGACGCGGCTGGGGCGAGACATCGGCATGGTTGGTGCTGCATGGTGGTTTCGCCATCAGACACGCGCGCTGATCCGGCGATTGCGGGACCCACGCTGGCAGATTGTGCTTGCCGTCGCCCCGGATCGGGAAGGTCTGACCAGCCGCATCTGGCCCGTTGATCTACCCCGCGCGGCGCAAGGGCGAGGTGATCTGGGCGACCGCATGTTGCGCATGTTGCGCGGCATGCCGCAGGGACCGGTTTGTCTGATCGGCGCGGACATTCCCGGGATCACATCGCAGCATATCGCACGAGCCTTCAAGGAATTGGGACAGTCGGAATTTGTATTTGGCCCTGCGCCGGACGGTGGCTATTGGTTGGTAGGGGCTCAGCGGTACAAGGCGTTGCCGACAAGCCTGTTCCGTAATGTACGCTGGTCTACTGAAACTGCGCTGGCTGACACTCTGGCCTCAGTACCGGGGTGCCGCGTAGGATTGCTGGATCATCTGCGCGACGTTGATACGGTGGCTGACTTGACGCCCTGAACTTTTTGGTCATGACGCGGTCGCATACCCGTGATAGGCCGGAGGTATGACTCGCATACCTACCAAGCAGGAGGTCCTCGATTGGATCTCGGCGAACCCCACCCTGACCTCGAAACGCGATATCGCCAAAGCCTTTGGTATAAAGGGCGCGGACCGGATCGATCTGAAACGCATCCTGAAAGAGCTAGAGGCCGAGGGGCATCTGGAAAAGCGCAAGCGCAGCTATCGCGATCCGGACCGCCTGCCACCGGTCAGCGTGCTGCAGGTGAAGGCTCCGAATGCGGATGGCGACCTGTTCGCGCGGCCCTTGGAATGGCATGGCGAAGGCGTCGAGCCCATTGTTCTGATCATCACCCGCGCCAGCGATCCTGCTTTGGGTGAGGGCGACCGCATTCTGGCCCGCCTGACGGTGGTGCATGAGGAAGACCACAATTACGAGGCGCGACTGATCCGCCGTATCGGAACCAACCCGCGTAAGATCGTCGGCATCTTTCGCAAAGGGGCCGAAGGCGGTCGGATCGTGCCAATCGACAAAGCTGGTCAGACCGAATGGCTGGTTGCGGACGGTGCCGTACTGGGTGCGAAGGACGGCGAGCTGGTCGAAGCCGAACAGGCCGGGCCAAAGAACCGCATGGGTTTGCCGCGTGCGCGTATCGTGGAACGGCTGGGCGATCCGTCTGCGCCCAAGGCCGTTTCGCTGATAGCCATCCACCAGCATGGCATTCCGGATGATTTCCCCGACAAGGTGATTGACGAAGCTGACAAGGCCAAACCGGTTGGTCTAAAAGGCCGCGAAGACCTGCGGGATATACCTTTGCTGACTATCGATCCGTCAGATGCGCGGGATCATGACGATGCCTGTTATGCCCATGCCGACGATGACCCCAAGAACCCTGGCGGGCATGTGATCTGGGTCGCCATCGCCGACGTTGCTGCCTATGTGCAGCCCGGTACCGCGCTGGATCGTGAGGCGCGCAAGCGCGGCAACTCCAGCTACTTCCCGGATCGGGTGGTGCCAATGCTGCCGGATCGCCTCTCTGGAGACCTGTGTTCGCTGCACGAAGGTGTTCCGCGCGCCTGTATCGCTGTTCGAATGCAGATCGATGCGGATGGAAACAAGATTGGTCATCGCTTTGTGCGGGGGCTGATGCGCTCGGCCGCGTCGCTGCACTATGCCGAGGTGCAAGACGCAATCGACGGCAAGATCAACGACCGCACAGGGCCTTTGTTAGAGCCTGTTCTGAAACCGCTCTATTCCGCCTATGCCGCGCTCAAGAAAGCGCGGGCGGAACGGCAACCGCTGGAGCTGGATTTGCCCGAACGCAAGATCGTTCTCAGCCACACGGGCGAGGTTCAAAGTGTGGCCTTCCGTGACCGGCTAGATGCGCACAAGCTGATCGAGGAGTTCATGATCCTCGCCAATGTCGCCGCCGCCGAGACATTGATCGCCAAGCGACGCCCGTTGCTGTTCCGTGTGCACGAGGAACCGGCGCAAGAAAAGCTGGAAAGCCTGCGGGAGACTGCACAGGCTGCGGGCCTGAACCTGGCCAAGGGGCAGGTGCTGCAAACCCGGCACCTGAATGCATTGCTGAACGCGGCTGCCGGGACAGAAGATGCAGAGCTGATCAATCTTTCAACTTTGCGCTCAATGGCACAGGCTTATTACAATTCCGAGAATTTCGGCCATTTCGGGTTAGCGTTGCGCAACTATGCGCATTTCACCTCGCCAATCCGCCGTTACGCGGACCTGATCGTGCACCGGGCGCTGATCACGGCGCATGGCTGGGGTGACGACGGGTTGACCGAGGATGAAATCGCGCGGCTCGATGAAACGGCAACGCATATCTCGGACACCGAGCGCCGCTCAATGATGGCCGAGCGGGATACGACGGATCGCTATCTTGCCGCTTATCTGAGCGAGCGTGTGGGCAATGAGTTCAGCGGTCGTATCAGCGGAATTGCTCGGTTCGGTGCATTTGTGAAGATGGACGAAACTGGCGCGGACGGCCTGGTGCCCGTCCGGTCACTGGGGCGCGAGTTTTTCCATTTCGACCGCGAAGCCGGCACGCTGATGGGATCAGACACCGGTTTGATCATCGCCATCGGTCAGCGTGTCACCGTGCGCCTGACCGAGGCCACGCCCGTTACCGGCGGGCTCGAGTTGGAGCTGCTGTCCATCGATGACCAGGCCCTGCCGCGCGGAGGCGGGCCCGCTAAGCGCGGGGGCGCACGGCGCAAGGCGGTCAGCACCAAGCGCAAGAAGGACAAGATCAAGCGCAAGGTTGAACGCAAACGTCGTCAAAGGTGATAAGTCAGCGCCCGTGCGATCAGCCAGCCATGGCGGGTCTCGTCGATCTGATCCGGGTCATCAAACAAGATGGCCCGATTGCCATCGATCCGATCTTCGCCCGGAAAGGCGGTGCTGAAATCGCCCATCAGCCGGCTTTGACAATGCACGAACAGTGCAAAGGATGCCGCTTTGTGCCCGCCCAGCCGGATGGTTGACCCTTTGGGCGCCAGGTAGGCGGGTTGACCCCACCGCAGTGCTTCATTCAATGGCTGGGCTTTAGGCAAAGTCCCGGCTGTTGAAAACACCAGTTCACGCAAAGCAATCACGCCCGAACGCGTATATTCGGGGAATGCTTCAAAGGCGGCCTGAACGGCGGGATCATTAAATGGTGTCATGCAGCGGTATCGCCTGTTCCATTCGGTCGATGTAATCGTTGAGCAGCCTATCCTGTTTGATCCGCCGGGTCAGCGGGGTTTCCGCTGGTGTTGCGCGCATTGCAGCCAACATGGGCCCAACGCTCATATCTGCTGATGTTGGCCGGTCGCCCAGAAGGTACGGCGATTGCCACAAATAAGCGGAAATCGCTTCAAGGTCCCGCTCCAATCGATCCTGACGCTCAGTGGGAGAGAAGCGGCCGACACCCTGAAACACCAATCCCTGGACGACCTTTTTCCGGATTGAGTTCGACACCGGCGTTCGGATCAACGCAGGAATAACCGAAAAGAAGGTCTTGCGCAGAATTGGCCAGACCTCGTCATTGGCCCATCTGTCCTGGACGACCTGAAAATAGATATGTTCTTCTGCCATGCGGATCAGCGTTCGCGCCTGCGCCTTTTGTATGTCGCTTAGCCCAGCGTCGAAGTTTGCGCCCTGCGCCTCAAGCCAATCGCGGATCAGGTCGCTATCGGGGACAAGACGCTCTGGCGTGCGCAGAACCGGCAGTTTCTGATGGGGCATCTTGCGGGGGTCCAACATATCGGACCGCTGCCAACGCTGGCCCGCGTGTTCCAACATGTAAGCGGCCTTGACGCAAAAGGGGCTGGCGCTGAACTGGCCAAAGGCCGAAGGGTAAATCATAAGGGTCAACATCGGAGGCTCCAAATTCGGGATGCCCGAGGAATAGCTTTGCCTGATGACAGTTTCTGTCATCAGGTCTAGTCTAACCTGCATTATGTCCCGAACCGCCCGCCTGTTCCAATTGATGCAAGCCCTGCGCTCTGGTCCTTCGCCGAAGACGTCCCAGCAACTGGCGCAGGATCTGGGCGTCTCGCCGCGCACCGTCCATCGCGACATTGAGTCGTTACGCGGGCTTGGGGCGGTGATCGACGGTGAGGCCGGTTTTGGCTTTACTCTGATCGAAGACGCAACCCTGCCGCCGCTTGGATTCAGAGATGATGAGCTTGAAGCGCTGGTGTTGGGGTTGCGAGAGGTTCAGGCCATTGGCGACCCCGGTTTAGCGGATGCGGCGGGCAATGCGTTACGAAAACTTCAGGGACGCCTACCCCAGCGCCAGTCGCACCGCCTGACCCATGCCGTGTTGACAGCGACGCGGTTTGATCGCCCAGCCAAGCCCACCATCGCGGTGGCTGACCTGCGGCAGGCCACATGGGACGAACGCACGATCGAGTTTGCCTACACCGATGCCAAGGGCGATGACACGCGCCGCAAGGTAAACCCGCTGAGTATCGTCTATATGGACCGCGCCAGCGTTTTGATTTCCTGGTGCCATCTGAGGCAGGATTTCCGCGTCTTTCGGCTGGACCGGATACGCGAAATGTCCGTGACAGATGAAAGCTTTAGGCCGAACCGTATCCCTTTGTTGCGCGAGGCCCTTGCCAAGATCCGCGCACAGCACAAAGCAAAAGATCGCGAAGGGTCAAGCTGAACGCTTTGGAAAATTCCAATTCTGCGGTATTCTGAGGTTGAGCAGAAACCAGGAAAATTCGGAATGCGTAAATGCATAGGTGGCGTTATGACCGCCGCATTATGGGCATCCATCGTGCAGGCGGAATCTATCAATACTCTGGGCGGGTCACAGGCCATACAGTTGGCGTCAGCTGGCGTGGCGATATCGATCCGGCCAGCTTTACGGCCCTCAGCTAAGGAGTACCGGGTGTCGACGGAAGGAAACGCGCGGTTCCAGGCGTGGCTTGGAGCATTTCGTGAACGGGCGTCCGAGCAGGGGATATCAGCCTCAACACTGGACAGGTCGCTGGCAGGTTTGACCTACGATAAGGACGTGATCAGGCGCGACCGCAACCAAGCAGAGTTTTCGAAACCCATTTGGGAGTATCTGGATTCTGCCGTCTCGGACACGCGCATCAGAAACGGCCGGGCGGGGTTGGAGAGCCATCGCGAAGCACTAACCCGCATCGAAGCCATGTACGGCGTCGAAAAAGAGGTTGTGACAGCGATTTGGGGGCTTGAGACCTCGTTCGGGACCTATCGGGGCAGTGATCACACGATCCGATCACTGGCGACATTGGCGTTTGACGCACGACGCGCGCAGTTTTTCGAAACCCAGTTGATCGCCGCATTGCAGATCATTCAGGCGGGCGACGTCAGCCCGCGCAATATGGTGGGTAGCTGGGCTGGGGCGATGGGGCATACGCAGTTCATGCCAACCTCATTTCTGGACCACGCAGTTGATTTCGACGGGGATGGGCGGCGCGATATCTGGTCGGACGATCCAACCGATGCGCTGGCCTCGGCCGCCGCCTATCTGGCGCGGCATGGGTGGACCAAGGGGCAGCCGTGGGGCGTTGAGGTGACCCTGCCCAAAGTGTTCGACTATTCCACCGCAAGGCGGGATCACACATTGATGCCCTCACAATGGGCCGCACGTGGCGTGGTGGCGGCGAGTGGCGCCCACATTTCGGATCACGGACAAGCGGCAATTCTGTTACCCGCCGGAGGGCGGGGCGTCGCGCTGATGATCTTCGACAATTTCAAGGTGATTGAGAAATACAACGGTGCCGACGCCTATGTGATCGGGATAGGACACCTGTCTGACCGTCTTGCCGGACGGGGGGCGTTCCAAACCGAATGGCCGCGTGGTGACCGGGTGTTGAGTTTCACCGAGAAAAAGGAATTGCAATCCCGCCTGACCGAGGCTGGCTTTGATACCCAAGGCGTCGACGGGCGCACAGGGCCAAACACAGTCAAAGCTGTTCGGGCGTATCAATTGGCGCAGGGGTTGCTGCCAGACGGATACGCCAGTCTGAAGCTCTTGGAAGCGTTGCGGTGACAATGTAGGGGCGTTGATCTATTGCCTGGGTATGCACTGCGGATACTCTCTCAGGTATTGGCTGTGCAACCTCCCGACTACCGGCACTCACTACGATAGACGGGAGGTGGACCCAGCAGAAGAGCGGGTCGCGACGCCGGTAGAGGTAATACAATTAACCGAGTCGCATTCGCATACTTGAATCTGAATTACATCAAATCAAGATATTTATCGCGCGATAAATTTTTGGTTGTCGCGCGATACAAAATTACTTCTTTTTGCCGCTCGATTTGATCGAATCTAGTTGTGTTCAGGAATTGAGCTGCATCGATTGACGGGCAATTGCGACTCAGAAAGTGGGAAGGGGCGCATCCAGTGCGCCCCTTTAACCTGAATAGTAGCAATCTGGGCTATGACGCCGCCTTCATCAGACCCTGCGCGATGATCTCGGCCTGCGCCTCGTCCAGTGACTTGTGAATCCGCACGAACATCTCGTCGATTTCCGCAGGGGTCAGGACCAGCGGGGGTGAGATGATCATCCGGTCACCCACATGGCGCATGATCAGGTTGTTGGCAAAACAGCGGTCGCGGCAGATGTAGCCGACCGTACCGGGCTCGGACGCGAATTTGGCGCGGCTGGCCTTGTCCGGCGTCAACGCGATCGAGGCCATCATGCCGACGATCTTGGCCTCACCGACGAGTGGATGATCGGCCAGGGCCTCCCATTTCTCTTTCAGATAGGGGGCGGCCACGTCGCGGACGTGGTCGACGATGCCTTCTTCTTCAAGGATGCGCAGATTCTCTAGCGCGACAGCCGCCGCAACCGGGTGGCCGGAATAGGTATAGCCGTGATTGAACTCGGTGCCGCCGATCACCTCGGCAATCTCGTCATTCACGATGGATCCACCGATGGGCGCGTAACCCGAGCTGAGTCCCTTGGCGATTGTCATGATATGCGGTTTGATACCAACGGTTTCGGACCCGAACCAGTTGCCTGTGCGTCCAAAGCCGCAGATCACCTCATCGGCGATCAACAGGATATCGTATTTGTCGCAAATGCGCTGGATCTCGGGCCAGTAGGTATCGGGGGCAACGATCACCCCGCCCGCACCCTGCACGGGTTCGGCAATAAAGGCTGCGACACGGTCTTCGCCCAGTTCCAGAATGGCTTCTTCCAGCTCACGCGCGCGGGCCAGGCCAAATTCTTCCGGCGCCATGTCGCCGCCTTCTGCCCACCAGTTCGGCTGGTTGATGTGGTGGATGTTCGGGATCGGGATGCCGCCTTGCGCATGCATGCCCGCCATACCGCCTAGCGAGGCGGAACCGACAGAGGACCCGTGATAGGCATTGTGGCGGCTGATGATGATGTTCTTGTCGGGCTGACCCTTCTCAGCCCAATAGGTGCGAACCAGACGAATGTTGGTGTCATTTGCCTCGGACCCGCCCGCCGCGAAGAACACGTGGTTCAGATCCCCCGGCGCCAGTTCCGCAATCTTGGCAGCCAAAGCGATGGCCGGAATATGGGTCGTTTTGAAGAACGTGTTGTAATAGGGCAGTTCACGCATCTGACGGGCAGCAACCTCGGCCAGTTCATCGCGACCGTAACCGATATTGACGCACCAAAGACCGGCCATGGCGTCCAGAATCTCTTCGCCTTCGCTATCGGTCAGGTACACGCCTTTGGCACGAGTGATGACGCGCGCACCTTCCTCGCCCAATGATCCGTTGGCCGAAAACGGGTGCATATGATGCGCCGCATCCAGCGCCTGCAATTCGGCGGTCGGCATGTGATTGGTGATGGTCGACATCAGAGAATCTCCTGCAAAAGGCGGTTACCCGTCACAATATGATCAAATTTTTTCGTGTCAATCGAATCGACCTGAATCAGGCGGAGATCAAAGCGTCCGACATCAATTCCATACCCTGCTCGATGTCCTGAGCGGTTGCTTTCGCGACCTTTTCCGCATCTTTCGCCCGCAAGCTTGCGATGATGTCCTTGTGCCGATCCGGCAGGCTATGTGTTCCGAATCGTCCGCAGACAACGCGTAGTGAGGGGCCGAACCGCAGCCAAAGCCGTTCGGCCAGATCGTTGAGAATCGGAGCATCCGCATGCGCATAGAGCGTTTCATGAAACTGGTGGTTCAAGCGCAAATAACCACTGACGTCGCCGTCTGTGATGGTCTGATCCAATCGCTGATCAAGCTTTTCGAGCTGATCGATATCAGCAGGTTTGAGATTCGCGGTTGCCCGTCTGGAAAGCTCTGATTCTATTGATATTCTGGCAAAAATCATCTGCTCGACATCGGTGCCCGACAACAAAGGCACGGAGACGCGCCGATTGCCCTGAAACACCAGCGCGCCGTCCGAAATCAGCCGCCGGATCGCCTCGCGGACGGGGGTCATTCCAACCCCGAGCGATTCGGTCAAACCCTGTATCGTGACGGGTTGTCCCGGGACCAGATCACCGTACATGATCTGCGATCTCAGGGTTTGGTACACCTGTTCATGCGCCGGTCTTTTTCCCTCATCCACCTTCGAGCTGGATGCTTTATTTTTGATCAAATCCAAGTGGTTTACCCTGTTTCGCGTGGTGTCGACTTGCCAGACGCCTGACCTCGTGAAACCATACGATGGATCGGGGGAAAACGCAAAACTTGATCAAATCAAAAAAAACGGGAGAATACCCGTACACTTGCAGGGAGAGAAATATGTCAATCAAAACGCTGACGATGACAGCGATTGTCGCGCTGGGGACTTCGGCGGCTTTTGCCGAAGAGGTGCGCGTCTACAACTGGTCCGACTATATCGACGAGGATCTACTGAAAAAATTCGAAGAAGAGACAGGGCTGACCCTGATCTACGACGTGTTTGACAGCAACGAGGTTCTGGAAACCAAGATGCTGGCCGGAGGATCAGGCTATGACGTGGTTGTGCCGTCGGGCACGTTTCTACAGCGTCAGATTCAAGCTGGCGCCTTTCAGGAACTGGACGAAGCAAAGCTTTCGAATTCAGGAAACCTTTGGGACGTGATTCAGGAACGTACCGCAGGCTATGACCCGAACAACGCCTATTCGATCAACTACATGTGGGGGACGACCGGCCTCGGCGTTAACGTTGGTAAGGTTAAGGAAGTGCTGGGCGATGACGTTGCTCTGAACAGCATGGACTTGGTTCTGAAGCCGGAGAATATGGAAAAGCTGGCCTCGTGCGGCGTCCATTTCCTGGACGCTCCGGCCGAGATTATTCCTATGGTGCTGCAGTATATCGGTGAAGATCCGGACAGCCATGACACCGATGTGATCGGTAAAGCCGAAGAAGTCCTGGCTGGCGTTCGCCCGCATATCCAGAAATTCCACAGCTCGGAATACATCAACGCGCTGGCAAATGGCGATATCTGCGTAGCTGTCGGTTGGTCAGGTGACATCCTGCAAGCGCGGGATCGCGCGGCCGAGGCCGAAAATGGCGTGGAAATTGAATACCACCCATTCGCTGAAGGTTCGCTGATGTGGTTCGACCAGATGGCCATCCCGGCGGATGCTCCGAACCCGGAAGGCGCACACCAGTTCTTGAACTTCATTCTGGACGCCAACAACATGGCTGCCGCATCGAACTATGTGTACTATGCCAATGGCAACAAGGCTTCTCAGGAGTTCCTTGAGGAAGACGTGATTGGTGATCAAGCAATCTATCCGAGTGATGCCACGATGCAGAATCTCTACATCACGACGCCTTATCCAGTCAAAACGCAGCGGAGCGTGACCCGCCTGTGGACCAAAATCAAATCGGGCACCTGAACCGAAGTATCTGAGCAAGGCGGTCCGACCGCCTTGCCCTTTCAATCAGACCGTCGAACGGGGGCCGCCTTGAACACAAACGTCTTTGCGCCGTGGGAAGATCCACAGGCGAAACCATTGATCCAATTCCAGAATGTGACCAAACGTTTTGGCGGATTCACGGCGATCGACAACCTGTCACTGGACATATTTGAACAGGAATTCTTTGCTTTGCTCGGTCCATCCGGCTGCGGCAAGACGACCATGATGAGGATGCTGGCAGGGTTTGAAAAGCCTACCGAAGGGCACATCATGCTGGGCGGGCAGGACATCGACCCGATCCCGCCAAACAAGCGGGCTGTGAACATGATGTTCCAGTCTTATGCGCTGTTTCCTCATCTTAGCATCTGGGAGAACATCGCCTTCGGTCTGCGCCGGGACAACATGCCCAAGCGGGATCTTGAAGACCGCGTGGAAGAGATGTTGCGCCTGACCCGGCTTGAGCAATTCGCCCGCCGTAAACCGCACCAGATTTCGGGTGGCCAACGGCAGAGGGTCGCGCTGGCACGGTCACTGGCAAAAGCGCCAAAACTGCTGTTGCTAGACGAACCCTTGGGTGCGCTGGACAAAAAACTGCGGCAGGACACTCAGTTCGAGCTGATGGATATTCAGGAAAAGACCGGCACCACCTTTGTGATCGTGACTCACGATCAGGAAGAGGCGATGACTGTTGCCAGCCGCGTCGCCGTGATGGATCAGGGCAAGTTGATGCAGGTATCTACGCCGGACAGGATCTATGAAAACCCCAACTCAGTCTATGTCGCTGACTTTATCGGGGATGTGAATATCATCGAAGGCCGGGCGACTGCGAACGGCGATGAAGCCTACCAAATCGACTGGGCCGAGGGGCAATCGCCGCTGACCGCAACCTCGTCGACAGAATTCTCGAACGGGCAAAGCTGCCATCTTGCGATCCGCCCCGAAAAGGTGACGATCTCGGCCGACCGCCCGGCGGATGCCATCAATGCGGTACAGGGTAAGGTGCTTGACATTGCCTATCTGGGCAACTTGTCCACGTACTACGTGGAACTGCCGAATGGCACGATCATCAAGGCGCAATCGGCCAACACGCGCCGAATCTCGCGCCGATCCTTTACATGGGAAGACCCGGTCTGGCTGTCGTGGACGGCAACGGCTGCGGTTTTGTTGGCAAACTGATGCGCCGCGCCCTTCTGATCGCTGTTCCTTACGTCTGGCTGCTGGCCCTGTTTCTGATACCGTTTTTCATCGTTCTGAAGATTTCGCTGTCGGATGTCGAACTGGCGATCCCGCCATATACGCCGACACTGGATCTGTCGCAGGGTTGGTCTGGGATAACCGACTTTTTCAGCCAGTTGGATCTCGAAAACTTCGTCTGGCTGACCGAAGACGACCTTTACTGGAAAGCCTACCTGTCCAGCGTCAAGATCGCTCTGATCTCGACGGTTCTGACGTTGCTGGTGGGTTATCCGATTGCCTATGGAATGGCTCGTGCGCCAGCCGAATGGCGCCCGACGCTGATGATGCTGGTGATCCTGCCTTTCTGGACCTCGTTCCTGATCCGCGTTTACGCGTGGATGGGAATTCTCAGCAATGAAGGCTATCTGAACCAGATTCTGTTGTGGCTGGGTATCATTTCGACCCCGCTGACCATTTTGAACACCAACACTGCCGTCTACATCGGTATCGTCTACACCTATTTGCCCTTCATGATCCTGCCGATTTATTCATCGTTGGAGCGCATGGATGAATCCCTGATCGAAGCAGCCGAAGATCTGGGCTGTTCCCGTCTGAAGGCGTTCTGGCTGGTGACTATACCGCTGTCGCGCCCCGGCATCATTGCCGGCTGTTTTCTGGTGATGATCCCGGTGATCGGTGAATTCGTGATCCCGTCGCTGTTGGGCGGGTCCAGCACGCTGATGATCGGCAAGGTGCTGTGGGAAGAGTTCTTCTCAAACCGCGATTGGCCGGTGGCCAGTGCCGTTGCCGTTGTGTTGTTGCTGATCCTCGTGATCCCGATTGTGCTGTTCCAGCGCAACCAGCAGAAACAGACGGAGGCCGAGCAATGAACAGGCTGAGTTGGTTCAACGCGGTGTCTCTGACACTGGGATTTGCGTTCCTCTACATCCCGATGGTCATCCTGATCATCTTCAGCTTCAACGAAAGCAAGCTGGTCACAGTATGGGCGGGGTTCTCGACCAAATGGTACGGAGAGCTTGCCCAGAACGAGGCATTTCTGAACGCGGCCTGGGTGACAATACGTGTTGCGGTGTTCTCATCCACATTGGCCACGGTTCTTGGCACCGCTGCCGCATATGTTCTGGTCCGTGGCGGGCGGTTTTTTGGCAGGACACTGTTTTCTGGAATGATTTACGCGCCTCTGGTAATGCCCGAAGTGATCACCGGCCTGTCGTTGCTGCTGCTGTTTATCGGCATTGGGCTGGACAGGGGCATTCTGACCATCGTTCTGGCCCACACAACCTTTTCGATGTGCTTTGTGTCGGTCGTCGTGTCTTCGCGCCTTGTGACATTTGACAAGTCGCTGGAAGAGGCCGCTTTGGATCTGGGATGTTCGCCAGCGCAGGCGTTCCGTCTTGTGACACTGCCGATCATTGCGCCCGCAGTGATTTCAGGCTGGCTGCTGGCTTTTACGCTATCGCTGGACGATCTGGTTATCGCGTCCTTTACCTCGGGCCCGTCGGCGACAACGCTGCCGATCAAGATATTCTCGGCCGTGCGTCTGGGCGTCAGCCCCGAGATCAACGCGCTGTCTACCATCATGATTGCAGTCGTCACGGTTGGCGTTATCACCGCCTCGCTGGTGACGAAACGCGCAATGGTTCGGCAAAAGCAGGATGAACTTGCCGCTGCGCGCACCGAATGAAACGTCTTTTTCCGGACTACACCTATGGGCCTGGACCCCGTCAGAACTGCTGGTGGGATCAGACAATTTCGGCACCTGATTGGCCGACCCATAACGGTGATCTGAACGTTGACGTCGCAATCGTCGGCGGCGGCTTCACGGGGCTTTCGGCAGCCCTGCATCTGGCCGAGGCAGGAGTGAAAGTTGCGGTTCTTGAGGCCGCAACCCCGGGGTGGGGTGCCTCGGGCCGGAATGGAGGATTTTGCTGTCTCGGAGGGTCCAAGCTGAGCCATGCGGCTTTGGTCCGTGGGTTTGGTGTTGAGGCTGCGCAGTCCTACGAACAAGCGGAAGAAGACGCTGTTCAGCTTGTCGCAGATTTGCTGGAACAGCATCAGATCGACGCCGATACCCATTCGAAAGGGGAAACCCAACTGGCCCATTCGGCACGGGCGATGGAAAAGCTACGTCGTAACGCAGAAGCATCAGGTGTCTTGCACGATTCTGACGACCTGCAGCGCCTGGGTCTGGGCGGTTCCTTTCATGGTGCATATACAAATCCGGTTGGTTTCGCTCTTAACCCTCGAAAGTATTTGTTTGGCTTGGCAAGTGCCGCCAAGGCGCGGGGCGTACAGATTTTCCAGAAATCGCTGGTTGAAACCATCAGGAAAACTCAGGCCGGGTTCGATATTGAATCCGGATCAGGTCACATCCGCGCCACGAACGTGCTGATTTGCACGAACGGATACTCCAGCGAGGATATGCCGCCCTGGTTGTCGGGACGCTACATGCCCACGCAATCCACGGTTCTGGTGACCCGGCCCCTGACAGACGCTGAGTTGCAAGCGCAGGGGTGGACCTCGGAGCAGATGTGTTATGACACCCGAAACCTGCTGCACTATTTCCGCCTGATGCCTGATCGGAGGTTCCTGTTCGGCATGCGCGGAGGGTTACAGTCGTCCCCTCGGGCCGAGGCGGCCATTCGCCGGACAATGCGTCGGGACTTTCAGGCCATGTTTCCAGAATGGAAAGATGTGGATGTGACCCATATGTGGTCCGGAATGGTGTGCCTGTCGCGCAAGCTGACGCCTTATGTCGGGCCGGTTCCCGATCAACCCGGAATGTTTGCCGCCTTTGCCTATCACGGGAACGGCGTTGCCATGGGGACGTATTGCGGGCGCGCCCTTGCCCGCGTGGTTTTGGATAAACAGACCGAGTTGCCCGCGCCGATTGCACAGCCGCCGGGACGGTTTCCTCTTGGGTTCTGGCGGCGCGCCTTGATGCCGCCCGCCTATGCTGCGATGGCAATCGCGGATCGGTTATCGCTCTAAAGCGCGGCGACTTCCAGTTCGAGCGTTTGGGCATAATCCGCAGCCCCGTTTTCGATGCGCCACAAACAGTAGGCAGCCATGCGCCACGCATACCACGGGCGCAAATCCCGGTATCGCGCGATAGTTTCATCGTGACCATATGCAGCCAGAAACCGCTCTTCCTCGGTCACGCTTAGGGGTGCGCCCCGGTAAAGCCGTTGCATGGCCGGGGACAGGAACATTGCAATGTCCTCGCACGGATCGCCCCAAGCCGGGCACTGCCAGTCGATCAGGGTTATGCCAGTCGGCGCGACAAGGATGTTTCCGGCCACGGTATCGCCATGGATCAGGCATGTGTGTGCGGTCGCGGGCACATGGCCTTTTGGGCGCAGCTGCGCGAGCCGTGCGCGTGTATCAGAGGTGCAGACGCTGAGAATACGTTCGGCATGTTCAGCCAGATCCCTGCTGCCATTGCAGCCATCCGGCGCTTGGACCGAAACATCAAGCCTATGCAATTCACGCAGCAAACCGGCGACACTCTCAGGCCCTTCTTGCCACGGTGATCCAGGGGCGTGATCGTAGAACACCCAATGGCCTGTATCATGTGTTCCTGTCGCACGCAGGCGGGGAACAAATCCGGTGGGCTCAAGGGCGCGCAGGCATTGCGCTTCGAGTTCCGGATCGTTGCGAAACAGTGGATTGCGCGGTGTAGCGCGATACAGCTTCAGAACCTTGTCACCGCTGCCACCCAGTACTTTCCAGACCTGATTTGTTCGCCCGCCATACAACGTTTGAAACTCTGCGCCGGGCTGAACAAGGCCACGGGCGCGCAGATCGTCGATCAGATCAGAAGGGGGGTGGGTTGGGGCAGGCAGGAGTTTCACCAATGCAGTTAGCGAGTCGAATCTGCCAAGGTTTGAACTGTCCTGCCCGGCAGATCAAGTTCCGGCTCTGACCCCGGTTACCGTCGTGGCAGCGACAACCTGCCCGCTTTCGAGGGTCAGCATAACTTGATTGTCCGAAAACTGAGCTTCGACAACCTCGCCATAGGTCTCTGCCAGCTGTGTCGATAACAGCTCGTCGCCATCATAACTTTCCAGTGTGGCCGAGTAACTTCCCGCCGCCAGAGGCTGCCCATCGCTTCCCTGACCAGTCCAAACTGTTTTATTGTCGGTCGTGGAAACAGCCACACGATCGACAACGGCTCCGTCACTGTCGCGGATGACCATGACCGCCTTGTCAGCATCTGGTGCGGGTGTGGCAAACAGCGTCACAGGCTCGCCCTCATATTGGAAAGCCGCGGGCGCTCGAACGTCCATCCCGATCCATTTGCCGAGTTTGTCCAGATTTGCACCACCCAGCGCCTGTCCAAGTGTCGCCAACAAATCATTTGTCTGAACTTGTTGTTCGACCATCGAGAATTGCGCCAGTTGCGATGCATATTCTGAGGCATCCAATGGTTTCAATGGATCCTGATTCTGGGCCTGTACGGTCAGCATTGTAAGGAATGTCTCAAAGTCTGATGCCAGACCTGTTTGCTTTGGCGCGTCTTTGTATTGCGCTGTGGCTGACGGTTGGGCGTTGGGTTGGGTCGGGGTAATCAATTTCACAACCTCATGTCGATGCGGCCAACGGGGCCGGTTTTAGGAATGGGTGACGCGTTTGAAGAGGAATCGGTGAGTTGCGCGGTCTCAGTAGGCGATCCATCCTGGTGGCCGGCCTGGTTATGCTCGGCGTCTTCGGATGTCCCAAGGTCAATTGCCAGATCGCCCAAGCCAAAATTTTTGAACTCTTCTTCCAGCACCGCCAAATGACGCCGCATCATCTCGAGGGTTTCCGGGCGCTCGGCGGAAATTGTCAGATGCAATCCGTCATCGCGACCGTTCAACATGATGGACACTCGCCCCAGTTCTTCGGGGTTCAGCGCGATCTCAACTGAACCGGATTTCGGCTGAGTATTGATGACGGCCGCCATTTGCCCGGCGACGGCGCGCGCTGTCTCGGCCCGGGCAGTCTGTGCCATGGCTTGTGTAAAAGTTACCGGATCCCGCCCCGCCAAACCGGGCGAATCTGCCCTGAGGGCGTGAACGTCTTCGACCTCGTGAAATGCTGGCGCGTCAGTCTGAGCACGGGTTTTTTCCGGCGCGAACATCTGCAATTGAGCGATGCTTGGTGCGCGATCCGGGTTGGTCGTTTGTTGAGGTGCAAGATTGCTTTGCGGCGGACGTTGCGTTTCACGCTGGTGCCGCTCTGGATGAACGGTAAGGTCTGCGGTCTCTTTTGGGGATATACCCACAGGTTGCAACACAGAAGTCGCGAGGTCCGCCTGCCCCCGGCTTGCCATTGGTTGTGACGCGGGTCTCAAAGCCGAGCTGTGCCGAAAATCCGGGGTGACTTTGCGCGAATCATTGATGCCTGCATCCGGTTTATCGACCGTGTTGGCCTGGCCGGTTTGCTCGGTTTCAGGCACTTTCGGACTGCGCGAGTCGGGTAACGCAGCTGACACGGGTGTTTCGGCAGGATCGCGTTTTGTGCTCACTTCAAGACGCGTGTCCAAAAGGGGTGTCCGCTCACTCTGGTTGCGATCAGCGGACACTTCTGCATCTTCAAGCAAGACAGCCTCGTCCGTTTCAACGTCGACGTCCTGTTCAGGTTCAGCGCCTTTAAGAGCGGCTGCTTCTTGCTTGTTCTCACCTTTGTGTTGATTGAGCACGGCCTCAAACGTCGCGCCGTTTTCATCCCCCTGCTCGGGATTGATCCCGTGGGGTTTTGCGGTTGCGGTCGGCGAGGATGACATCACTGAAAGAGGGTTGGGCATTTTGCTCCGACTCCGGTTGTGTGACCGGAAACCTGCCTGCAGGAAGTTACGTTTATTTTAACTGCTTTCGCTTTTGATCGAAAAAGTTCGATGCAATTTTTGGAGAAAGCAATGAAGGTTTCCCCGCCTCTCTCCCCATCTCAAGCCCCTGCCTATTCCCAGAAATTGCGGGAGGCGGCCATAGAACTAGAGGCTGCGTTTCTGAGTGAGATGCTGAAATCGGCCGGGCTGGGCAAAGCGCGCCAATCCTTTGGCGGCGGTGCAGGCGAAGATCAGTTTGCCTCATTTCTTGTTCAGCATCAGGCCCGTGCGCTGGCCAGATCCGGTGGCGTTGGGCTGTCCGAAATCCTGTTCCAATCCATGATGGAGAAAACCGATGCCAAAGACGTCTGAAGCCGACCTTGTAAAATCACTCGAAGACGTTCTTGAGCTTGAGCGAAACGCGCTGGTGCAGGGCGATCTGGATCGTCTGCATAACACGGCTCTGGAAAAGGAAAAACTGATCGGTGCGATTAATGATCTTGACGTCTTTGATAGTGATGAACTGATCCGCCTGCAAAGAAAGGTCGAGCGGAACCAGGCGTTACTAAACAGCGCCGCCGAAGGGATTCGCGCGGTGGCCAACCGCATGGCCGAGTTGCGGCGCGTGCGGCAGGAATTCACCACCTATGGTGCGGACGGGCAGCGCAGCGAATTTGCCGTCCGCCATCAAGGCAAGCTGGAAAAACGGGCATAGATACGGGTTTGATTCAAATCCGAGGTTTCTGACCTTCGCGCTTTAGCACTCCGTTAGGGGATCGACGTCAAAGGTGTTCGGGCACCTGGACAAATCAGGTGGCGCGAACAGCCCGACGGCAGATCGCACCGATCAGAAAGACGTCAAAGCCCGCACCAGTGGCGGGATGAGCATGGGCGCAAAGGGCCCGAACGGAAAAGGAAGAAAGCTAATGTCCAGCATTCTGACAAACAATGGCGCCATGGTTGCGCTGCAAACTCTCAAGTCGGTCAACAAGGATCTTGGGGCAACGCGGAACGCGATCTCCACCGGTAAGGACGTTGCGACTGCGAAAGATAACTCGGCCGTCTGGGCGATTTCCAAGGTCATGGAATCGGATGTCAAAGGCTTCAATGCGATCAAGGACAGCTTGGCACTGGGTGAGTCCACCGTAGCGGTGGCGCGTAACGCGTCCGAAACGGTCACTGATCTGCTGTCTCAGATGAAAAGCAAGATCGTTGCAGCACAGGAAGACAACGTAGATCGCGACAAGATCAACGACGATGTCACCGCGTTAAAGGGCCAGATAAACTCGGTTGTTAACGCCGCGCAATTCAACGGCCTCAACCTGGTTAACGGCTCGGCGGGTTCCGCTTCGATCCTGGCGTCTCTTGACCGGGACAACTCTGGCAACGTGACCGCGTCGTCTATCACTGTTGCGGGCCAGGACCTTTCTACCGGCGGGTACACGGCGGCTCAGGTGTTT
Organism: Ruegeria sp. YTSA072; assembly: GCF_059610285.1. Lineage (NCBI taxonomy): Bacteria > Pseudomonadati > Pseudomonadota > Alphaproteobacteria > Rhodobacterales > Roseobacteraceae > Ruegeria > Ruegeria sp. YTSA072. Next base: position 56,969 of record NZ_JBXWNI010000007.1, read on the forward strand.
GACGGTTCGACCGGGTCTTCCACCGGCAACGACCGCGTTGGTGCGACGATTGACAACGGCACAACTTCGGCAACTGCGCTGGTAACGGATGAATCCAGTGGTGCGTTTGCTGCAGGTGACAAGGTTGTGTTGGCGATCGACGATCAGGTCGTATCCTACACGGTTTCTGCAACGGATGCTGCGGCCTCTACGACCGGTGATATCGTTGCAGTGGGTTTGAAGGCGAAAATTGATGAACTTGGTATCACGGGTCTGACTGTTGATTATGACTCGGGCACCGCGGGCACCTTGTCCGTTGCCAATGCCACCGGCACGGACATTTCGTTCTCGGCTCAGTATGTGAACGCGGGTTCAGGCGGTCTTGGCGCATTGACGGGCATTGATGTTTCAACCGGTGCAGGTGCTACGGCCGCGTTGGCCACAATCGAGACGCTGATTGACACATCGATCGATGCATCGGCGGCTTTTGGTTCTTCGCAAGGTCGGATCGAAACGCAGAAGGAGTTCATTTCGAACCTGGCGGATTCGTTCAAATCCGGAATCGGGTCATTGGTCGATGCGGATATGGAAGAAACCTCGGCACGTCTGCAGGCGCTTCAGGTTCAGCAACAGCTGGCAACCCAGTCGCTGTCGATCGCAAATCAGGCACCGCAGTCGATTCTGTCACTGTTCCGCTAAGTTAAGGAACATGGTCGGGGCGCGGCAACGCGCCCCGATACTGACCGCCAAGTGGCAGATTACCGGAAGGATATTAAGTGACCCCGCAAGCCCTCGCACAACGAGCATATGCACAGACCGCCGCGCCAACGCGCACCCCGCGCGATACGGAATACGAAGCGATTTCGAAAATCACGCGCAGGCTCAAGGCCGCCGCGGCCCGCCAAAAATCAGATTTCGGCGCGTTTGTGCAGGCTTTAAACGAAAACCGGCGACTGTGGACCGTACTGGCCAGTGGCGTCACGGACTCTGACAATGCGCTGCCAAATGATCTGCGTGCGCGGATATTCTATCTGGCTGAATTCACCGAACAACACAGCAGCCAGGTATTGGGGAACAAAGCCTCGGTTGAGCCATTGTTGGAGATCAACATGGCGGTTCTGCGCGGTCTTCGCCAAATGGGGGCTACCTGATGGCAGGGTTGGTTTTGAAATTGGCGCCGAAAGAGCGGGTTTTGATCAACGGTGTAGTCGTGGAAAATGGCGACCGCCGTAGTCGGTTTTCGATCATGACGCCTGAGGCAAATGTACTGCGCCTGCGGGATGCGATCCACCCAGACCAGGTGAACACTCCGGTTCGACGTGTCTGCTATGCTGCTCAACTTGTGCTGTCTGGACATATGGAACCCGATCAGGCACGCCAACAATTGTTACGGCGCGTCGAAGAGCTGAGCCAGGTCTTTACTGACGCCGACAGTCGCCGGGTTCTGTCCGAGGCAACGCAAGCGCTTCTGGATCAGCAGTTTTACAAATGCCTTAAAGCCTTGCGCGCGCTGCTGCCCCGCGAAGAGCGGCTCATGGCCTACCAGTAATGACGTTCCAGCCGGTCATACTTTCGGGCGGCATTGTCGGCTGGCGATTCCTGCAGCGGACATATGACGCGCAGATCGACAGTTTTTCTTCGTCCCCTGTCAACAAAAGGGACAGTGAGTACTTTTTGGAGAAGATCAAAAAGGTCCAGACAGCAGAGGAATTGGTGTCCGATCGCCGGCTGTTGCAAGTTGCACTTGGCGCCTTTGGGTTGGAATCCGACTTGGACAATCGCTATTTCATCCAGAAGATCCTGTCCGACGGGACCAAGGCGCAGGATGCGTTGTCCAATCGTCTGTCCGACAAAAGGTACCGGCAGTTTTCCGAGGCGTTTGGGTTTGGGCCGGGCGAGGTGCGAAAAACCGGGCTGATCACCAACATGGAAGAGATTGCACGTGACAGTGTCGTGTCGCGATTTGAAATTGCTGTGGGTGAATCAGATGAAACGATGCGGATCGCTTTGTATGCGCAGCATGCTCTGGGGGAGCTGGCTCAAAAGGAAGGCAGCAAAGATACCAAGTGGTTTGATTTGATGAGCTTGCCTCCGCTGCGGCGGATGATGGAAAATGCTCTGGGGTTACCGTCCAGCTTTGGCCAGTTGAATATCGACAAGCAACTGGAAGTGTTCAAAGACAGGTTGTCAGGGCTGACCGGGTCCGATGATCTGGCCCAATTCGAGGATAAGGCCGCAATAGAGCGGCTGACAGATCAATTCCTTGCCCGTAGTCAAATCGCCCAGCTTGAAAGCGCGATTTCCCCGGCGCAGACTGCGCTAATCCTGCTTGGTGTCTAAGGCAAAAAAGTGCTTCGGACGCGCGACGACCACCAGAAGCATTGTCGGGTGGCCCTGATTGATTTGAACTGCGCGCTTTTTGTATCTTAAGCGTTCAGAACGGCATCTGCGGACGTTCTGAGAGCATAAGACTCGACCGGTTGCGAAACGTTATGCAGCTTGACGTCGCCAAGAGGCAGCGCATTGGCGCAGGCGGGCACAATATCGGCAGACACCACAATCCTGTGGTTTTTGGTTTTTCCATATTCACCCAGACGCGCAGCGATATTCGCGGCTTGTCCGATCACGGTAAAGTCCAGCCGTTCACGTGAACCGACATTGCCGTAGGTCACGCGCCCGTAGGCAACCCCGATTGAGCAATCACAATGGTTGTCGGAACCTGACTGGCGCAACTCTCCCAACTTTTCTACGATGTTGATGGCGCTTCGCTGCGCGTTCTCGCGGGCGTTTTTTGAATCCTCACCCGCTGGAAACACGGCAAGGACCGCGTCACCGATGAACTTCAGGACTTCGCCGCCGTTTTCATGCACAATGCCAGAAACGGTTTCAAAAAAGTCGTTCAGTAGATTTATGTAGTCGGCGCGCCCCAGTTTCTCTTCCAAGCTGGTCGAATTGCGCAGATCACAGAACATAATGGCGGCATCAATTTCATCCCCGTCACCGCGCCGGATCTCACCCCCTAAGACGCGCGCGCCCGAGCGTTTGCCAACATAGGTTTCAAGCAGGACCTGAGCGTTCTCGCGCTGCATGAAAACCTCATAAAACCGGGCGATGACCAGCGAGCATTCGAACACCAGCCCTAGGTTTTCCGTCGTGAAACCGTCCGGGTGATCGCAGGTCAGGGTCAGAACGTTGGTACGTCCATCCGAGAACGGCAACGGCATGGCGACATAGTCGGTCGCCCCTTTTTCACGCAGGTCCTCCATTATTGGAAAGCTGTTGTGGGGGTTTTCGGCGTTCAGCCGCTGACGCACACCGCCTAGCCCGTTCGACACATGGCGCAACGGGCTGTTGATGTATGCCGGGTGGTCGTGGATTTCATAGGTCGGAACATTGGTCGAGATCTCAGCCTCGCCCTTTTCCCAAATATAGTGTTTGCCGGCGATCAAAGGGTGTAGGGACCATGTCAGAATGCTGAGGCGTTGAATGGCAATCCCGTGTTCCAGCATTTTCTCGGCCAGCGCTTTGGTGAACGCCTCAGGCGTGTTGTTTGCGGACGCCCCACGCATCAGCCAATCGATCAAAGGGCCGCTGATATTGCCGTCTTGGGGTTCCCGCAGTTGGTTGTCGCCCAAATCGATCCGGGAATAAGCATTGGGTAAAAACCCGATATGCCCCTGAATGGCAGCGCTTTCGGGGAGGGCTTCTTCGTAGGCCCATACGGAATTGGCGAGCCGTTCGCCGCCAAGAATGACGTCGTGATAGGTTGCGGTGCCTTTGAAGGGGCAAAAAGTCTGCAGCTCGGTTTCGTCGCTGAGATCCACCAGCACGTCTTCGCGTGGAATGTAGATCGTCGGCGGCAGCCGTGTTTCGTACATGACTTTGGCGTTGCTGCTTTCGGCTAAAAGGGTCTGGTCCCGGTAAATCGCAATCTTACCATCTAACCGTTCGACCGAGATTCCATAGCCTTTTGGTCTTGCTGTGGCGTGGACGTTCATCTTCATCCTCCCTGGCGCGGGGTCCCTATAGGATGGGCCTTGTGAAGAGGTTTTCCAAGGGGCAGCCTCGGCATTTTTCTGCACGATAGCTGTGCGGTCCTATTGGATCAGACCATCTGGATCACGTCCTTTTCGATGGACAACATATAGCCTTTCTTGGCGATGTTCTTGACCAGCAATTCGCTGACCATCTGATTACCCAAGGCGTCACGCAGCCGTTTTATCCGCGTAGCGCCAGCGGCTTCGTCACAATCGGCGGCGCTTTTGCCCGAAATCACTGCTTCGATCTGAACGCCGGACAGGACCTCGTCATCCAGTCGGGATTCGGCAAGGACCGACAGGGTCTCCATCGCAGCTGGGGTCAGTTTGAAGTCCATATTATTCAGATATACGGTGTTTTCCTCGCGACTGATCAGCAGCGACGTGACCTGAATACCCGTGCGCTCGATCTGCGCCATCCGGCGGTTCAGCATCACCAGCATCACCAGAAAGACCAGCGCCGTCACAAGCATGGCGCTGGCAAAGACCAGCAATACGAAAATCACCATCCGATAGCTGGACAGGGTATCGGCAAAGGCGGTGCCGGACTGGGCCAGAATCTCAAGCAGCCGGATTTCCGTCTGCGACGTCAGGTCGCTTTCGACAAACAACCGCTCCACTCGCGCGTTGAAGGCGTTGGCGTCTGGCAGGGTCCAGAACAGGAAGACGGCGGCGGTTATCAGGATCAGGACGATTGCCGCTATACCTGCGCCGACCAATCGTGTGCCTGACCGCCTGGCCTCAGTAACGGAGATAGAATTGTCCGGCATTGGCCTTCCTTTTTTCCAATCCTTCCGGCCCAAAGACAGACATGACATTCAACAAGGTCCAGCCCGACGCACTGAGGCGTTTTGAGGCCTCTTGCTGGGCCTGGCCTTTGTCACAGGCCGAAACCTGCATCACGCCGTAATGCAGCCGCAGTGGATTGTCCTGCTTGGCCTTATAATCCGCATAACACTCTGCCGACGCAGCAGTACCAAGCGATATCAGGGCCGCAACGGCCAGAGAAGAGAGGATCGGTTTCATAGGCTGCATCCTGCGCATGGGTTTGCACGATATTCAATAACCTAAGGGGTTTGAGGGACGTGATATCGGATAACAACCGCCCGTTATTGCTTGTCTGAAGGGTGCGGACCCAGTGTTGGGGTATCACGTTTGCGGTCTGTGCCGGATCGCCCCGAAACACCAGGAAGGACACGCACTATGCACCGGAAGTTCATCGCTTTTATCGTTGCCACCGCTATCACCATTACCGGCGTCTCAGCCTCGCAGGCGCGGGCGGCGGATGCCAAGGACATCCTTGGCGGGCTTGCTGCCATCGCGATCATCAGTGCCGGGGTCCACTACTATAACAAGGAAAAACGCAAGGACCGGACGACGCGTCATCAGACCTATACGCCTCAGCCTTATGTGGCCCAGCCCAGTTACCCAGTGCGCCCCTTGCCGCAACACGTCGCGCGGTATGATCTGCCGCAGAAATGCCTGCGCAAGTATAGCGCTTATTCGAACAATCACCCGCTTCTGGCTCCGAAATGCCTCAAGAAGCACTACAAACATGCCAATAGCCTGCCGCAAGAGTGCAAGGTCGGTTTCTGGAACGGCAATAAGGTGAATCGGGCATATGAACCCGCATGCCTGCGCCAGAAGGGATACCGCGTCGTTTACAAGTAATCACTTTCGAGCAGGAGCGGTGCCACAGAAGCGCCGCGCGGGAGAGGGTGGCACAAGCCGCCCTCTCTTTTTGTCTTGCGGTGGGGCGCGAAACGCGGTTTTCGATTGGTATGACAACGCCAGACTATTCGATTGAACAGGCGGCAGTGGCGCAAGGATATCTGCGCATTGCCGGTGTGGATGAGGTGGGCCGTGGGCCATTGGCCGGGCCTGTGGTTGCTGCCGCCGTGATCCTGAACCCCGAAGATATTCCCGAGGGGCTAAATGACTCCAAGAAACTGACGGCCAAACGGCGCGTTGCAATGGACGCTGCCGTTCGCGACCGGGCGGAATTCGCCATTGCCGACGCTTCGGTTGCCGAGATTGACGAACACAACATCTTGCGTGCCTCGCATCTGGCGATGGAACGTGCGGTTGCGGCCTTGGATCCGCCGCCTGACTATCTGCTGATCGACGGAAACATGATCCCTCGCGGCTTGACGATCCCGGCGCAAGCGGTAGTCAAAGGGGATGCGCATTCCGTGTCGATTGCAGCGGCTTCCATCATTGCCAAAAACTGGCGCGATCAACTGATGGTGGATTTGGCGCAACAGCATCCCGGCTATGGGTGGGAGAAGAACGCAGGCTATCCGTCAAAACAACACAGGGAAGCGCTGCAAAAACTTGGTGTGACCCCACATCATAGGCGTTCGTTCAAGCCGGTACACAATATCTTGTATCAAGAGTAAATCGTAAGCCGCTGATTCAAAAAAGAAATTGACGGCGAATCGACTTTGACTCATCCTTGTCTCAACCAAATGAGCGCAAAAGCGCCGTGGATACTTGAGGCAGTAGAATGACAACAACCACTAAAAAGGGCGCAAAAGCGCTCCCTTTAAACACGATTCTATCTGGCGACTGCATCGATGTGATGAACAGTCTACCTGCGGAGTCGGTTGACCTGATTTTCGCGGATCCGCCGTATAATCTGCAGCTCAAAGGCCAGTTGCACCGCCCCGATAACAGCCAGGTTGATGCGGTCGACGATCACTGGGATCAGTTTTCAAGCTTTGGCGTTTATGACCAGTTCACCCGCGAATGGCTGAAAGCGGCGCATCGTCTGCTCAAGCCCAATGGCGCGATTTGGGTGATTGGGTCCTACCACAATATCTTCCGCGTTGGCACAGCCCTGCAGGACGCCGGATACTGGATTCTGAACGATGTTGTCTGGCGCAAATCGAACCCGATGCCGAATTTCCGCGGCAAGCGGTTTACCAACGCGCATGAGACGATGATTTGGGCCTCAAAGCGCGAAGGTGCTAAGTATACTTTCAACTACGAAGCCCTGAAAGCGCTGAACGAAGGTGTGCAGATGCGCAGCGATTGGGTTCTGCCGATCTGCACCGGGCATGAGCGCCTCAAGGATGAAAACGGCGACAAAGCGCATCCGACGCAGAAACCGGAATCCCTGTTGCACCGCGTCCTGATCGGTTCGACCAACCCCGGTGATGTTATTCTGGACCCGTTTTTTGGGACGGGCACAACCGGTGCCGTTGCCAAGATGCTGGGCCGCGAATTCATCGGGATCGAACGCGAGGAAAGCTATCGCAAGGTTGCCGAGAATCGTATCTCGAAAGTCCGCAAATTCGACCGGGAAGCGCTGGAAGTCAGCGCAAGCAAACGCGCTGAGCCGCGCGTGCCCTTTGGCCAATTGGTTGAACGCGGTATGTTGCGTCCGGGTGAAGAGCTTTATTCCATGAATCAGCGTCACAAAGCCAAAGTGCGTGCGGACGGAACGCTGGTGGGCGATAACGTCAAAGGCTCGATCCACCAGGTCGGGGCGCATCTGGAAAACGCGCCCTCATGCAATGGCTGGACCTATTGGTGCTTCAAACGCGATGGCAAAACGGTGCCGATCGACGTTTTGCGTCAGCAGATCCGGTCCGAGATGCACAACTGATTTCAAGAATACCGCCGGTGCCTGTGGCCTGACACAAGGCACTACGCCTTGCCCCGCCGATCTCGGCGGGGTCTTTTGTTTTATTCTTCATTCAGTTCCGATATGAGATTCCTTGTCCTGCTGCTCACGGAAGGAACCTTGGCAATGTCGGATACCACAGCCAGCGAAACCCGATTTGGGCGGTTTTTTGTGACACAGCCCGACAAATATGATCTGGACAACAAGTACACCGAGGCTGCGCTGGAACGGCACAAGCGCGAAGGGTTGGAACTGGCTGTCCGCGCCCGCTGGGTAGCGATGGGCCTGACTGGCATTTTGTTGATCTACCTGAACCCACATTGGGACGTTCTGTGGTATCACTTCATCCTGTTATTGATTTGCGCCAATGGCTGGCTGATCCGGCGGGCTGGCAGCGTGGGCCAGTCACGGGTCGAGCTTTTGCTGATCTTCGTCGACTTGCTGATCATGACTTTGGGGATGATCGTGCCGAACCCGTTCAGCGATGATGTTCGACCGCTGGCAATGCAATACCGGTTCGACAACTTCCAGTATTTCTTCATCATTCTGGCAGCGGGAACTCTGGCCTATTCGTGGCGCACGGTCGTGGCAATCGGCACGTGGACGGCGACGATGTGGACGGTAGGCTGGATCATCGCCTGGTGGGTGGCTACGCCAATTCCGGGCATCAGTGAGCGCGTGTACGAGGCATTGGCCGGATATCCGGATGTTGCGGAGTTGCTGGACCCCAACAGTTTCATGGTCCCTCAGCGTATTCAGCAGGTGATCGTATTCCTGATGGTCGCGGTTACGCTTGGTATCTCGATGCGGCGGCTCAATCGATTGTTGATGACAAATGCCGGGCTTGAGAGGGAGCGTGCAAACCTGTCGCGATATTTCTCTCCGAATGTCGTAGATGAACTCAGCCAGAATGATGAGCCGCTTAAGCAGGTTCGCAAAGAAGACATCGCCGTTTTGTTCATCGACATCGTGGGGTTTACCAAATTCGCTGCCGGGCGCGACCCCTATGACGTCATTGAAGTTTTGCGCGGGTTTCACGCCCGAATGGAAACCGAAGTGTTTCGCCATCATGGCACGTTGGACAAATATCTGGGGGACGGATTGATGGCGACCTTCGGCACACCGGTACCGACCCCATTGGATGCCAGCAACGCGGTGGCTTGCGCGCGCGATATGGTGGATGTGATTGATCGCTGGAACCTGGAACGGCGACGGGCAGGTGAGCCGGAAATTCGTGTAGGAATTGGGGTTCACTATGGCTCGGTGGTATTGGGAGATATCGGAGCGAACCGACTGGAATTTGCGGTTATCGGGGATGCGGTGAATGTCTCCGCCAAGCTCGAAGCGATGACGCGTGACCTTGGTGTTCGCGTGGTGCTGAGTGATGCGGTCCGGGCACAGGTGATGCAGGAGGGCAATAACGCCGCCGACCTGACAGCAGGTTTTGTGAAGCATGAAAGCCAGCCAGTCCGCGGGGTGCAGGGCACTATGGATATCTGGGCGCAGTAGAACGGGCAGCTCCCGCCGATCTGACACGCATCAGAGATGCGGGTCATTCTGTTGGGCCGGGCAGCGCGCGGGCGCGCGCTGCGGTCACGAACGCGGAAACGGGTTGAGAGATCTGTTGTACGGTTTCCAATCGGTGACTTCGGGATAATATTGACGCCGCCAGGCCCGAACGCGGGGGTTCATGACGCGCCGCCAAAGCGGCGGGACCATCGCAGCGATGGTCATAACCGGATAGCCATAGGGAAGTTGCGGGGCCGCATCTTCCGAATGATGCTGCAGCAGCGGAAAGCGCCGGTTAGGTTTGTAGTGGTGGTCGGAATGGCGTTGCAGGTTGATCAGCAACCAGTTCGACGCTTTTTGCGAGGCGTTCCAGGAATGGCGCGGCTGGACATGCTCGTACTTGCCATCGCCAAGGTGTTTGCGGGTCAGGCCGTAATGTTCGACGTAGTTCACCAGTTCCAGCTGCCATATGGCGACGCCCGCCTGTATCAGGAACAGGGCGACGCCCGACCATCCCCCAACCACGAAGGCCAGCGCGAGCATGCCCGTCTGCAACGCCCAATAGCGCCAGAAGGGATTTGCCGGGTCGGTCCAAGGGCGTTGTTTGCGCGCCAGTTTGTCCTGCTCCGCGCGGAAAGCAGAGCGAAGGCACTGCCACAGGACGCGTGGATAGAAGCGGTGAAACCCTTCATTGTACCGCGCAGTGACCGGATCGCGGGGCGTCCCGACATAGCGGTGGTGTACAATCAGGTGTTCTGACCGGAAATGAGAATACAGCACCATGGCCAGTAGAATATCCCCCAGCCAACGTTCTGACCGCCCATTCTGGTGCATCAGTTCATGGCTGTAGTTAATCCCGATGGTGCCCGAGATCACACCCATCCCGAAGAACAACCCAATCTTGCTAAAAACAGACAGGTGATCGGTATGTGTGGCGTACCAGAGCAACCCAAACAGCGTAAGAAACTGAACCGGGGCCCATGCCTTGGTCAGCAGAATGTACCATTTGAGACCGCCGTCCGGCGTGTCCGGATCCGCATTTTCAAGGTTGAGCCCCGTTAACCGATCCAGAACTGCAAACGCCCACCAGGTCGAAAGAGGCACAAGCAAGACCCACCAGCCTCCGGCAACGGCGGTAAGCCAGACGACGGGGATCAGCAGGAAGGACACCCAGAAGGGCAATGCCGCTTGCCAGCGTGACAGACTGTCTGATGCGATCATCGCTTCGCTCCGAGAAACTGTGGGCAGACTAGCCCCACCCGGCAATGCCACACAATGGGTTACGTAGAGCGCCAGAGATCATAGGCCTTGCGCATAACAGTTGGCAGATCACCGGGTCGGAAAGTGTGTTTTTCCATGACAATCAGATCGTCATGCGACCAGCCGACCGGCAGCTTGGCCGTCCAGATGCGCAGGATCAGGTGGAAGTGGGTAAAGGTATGGCGTACCTCGCCCGGCAGCACCTGCCATTCGCACGGAAAGGGCGGTGCTTCGGCCGGGCCGTCTGACCATTCTGATCCCGGCCAACCCAGCATGCCACCCAGCAGGCCCTTGTCGGGACGACGTTCCATCAGAAAGGCTCCATTATCGTTTTGAGCTATATAGACATGGCCGTATCGCGTGGGTTTGGGCTTTTTCGGTGTCGTGCGTGGCAAATCGGATTGCGTTCCAGCGGCGCGAGCGGCGCAGGTGGCTTGCACCGGGCAGATACCGCAGGCCGGAGATTTTGGTGAACAGATTGTTGCCCCCAGGTCCATGACCGCCTGCGCATAGTCTCCCGGTCGCGTGGCAGGCGTAAGCGCAGCCGCATGCTTTTTCAGTTGCGGTTTTGAACCGGGCAAAGGGTCGTGAATGTCGAAAAGTCGGGCCATAACCCGTTCTACGTTGCCGTCCAACACGGTTTCGGGTCGGTCGAAGGCGATGGCGGAAATTGCAGCGGCGGTGTAGGGACCGATCCCCGGCAAATTGAGGAGCGCATCGTAGGTATCGGGGAACGTTCCACCATGCTGTTCGGCCACGACCCGGGCGCATTTCAACAAATTGCGGGCACGAGCGTAATAGCCAAGCCCCGCCCATTCCCCCATGACCTGATCGTCGGGCGCCGCCGCCAGCGCTTCGACCGTTGGCCAGCGGGTTGTGAATCGCACGAAATATTCGCGCACAGCCGCAACAGTGGTCTGCTGCAGCATGACCTCGGACAACCATATGCGGTAGGGGTCGGGCATCACACCCGCAGCCCGATCGGCTGGGGCTACGCGCCAAGGCATCTCGCGGGCATGGCGATCGTACCAATCCAGCAGCGCACTGCTCACGTCAAATTCACCGGAGTCACGCAAGTTTTATCTATCTCCTTGTCGGGTTTCGCTGGCGCCTGTTGTTCTGCCCTTTACAATAGCGGCGCAGGAGTTGGAAACCAGATGCAGCGCAGACGTTCTTCGACCCGCGGGTTCAAACGCACCGCGACATTGCTGAACGACCAGATCAGGCACGCCGGTGAGAGCCGGGGCTTTGCCGTATCACGCCTGCTGACCCATTGGTCCGAGATCGTTGGACAGGATATGGCCGCTATCGCGCGACCGGTAAAAGTGGGTTACGGGAAGGGTGGCATTGGTGCCACGCTAACGGTTCTGACCACCGGACCGCAGGCCCCGATGCTGGAGATGCAGAAGGAACAATTGCGCGGCAAGGTGAACGCGGTTTATGGCTATAGCGCCATCAGCCGGGTGCGCATCACCCAGACCGCTCCGACAGGATTTGCCGAGGGGCAGGCCAGTTTCGACCACAAGCCGAAACAAGCGAAACCCAAGATCGAACCAGAAATAGCAGCCGAGGCAGACCGCGCTGCGCAAGAAGTTCACGATGGTGATCTGCGCGCAGCCCTTGAACGTCTGGGCCGTAACGTTTTATCCAAGCAAAAACGCTGAGAAAGGGCTGAGAAATGAGCCGTATTGCAACCGGAATTTGTGCGGCCGTCGCCGTGGCCGCTGGCGGTTATTGGCTGTCGCTGTCAAATTCCAACCCCGCCTATCCGCTGATCAGCAGCGCCGAGGCGCAAGAGGCAAATCTGGACACCTCGACCATCGTCGAGATGACTCTGGGTGCCGAGGACGCACCAGTCGAGATCATCGAATATGCGTCCTATACCTGCCCGCATTGTGCGAATTTCCACTCGGGAGCGTACAAGCAGCTCAAGAAGGATTTTATCGACACAGGTAAGGTGAAGTTCATCTATCGCGAGGTCTACTTTGACCGTTATGGCCTGTGGGCGTCGATGGTTGCGCGCTGCGGCGGGCCCGAAAAGTTCTTTGGCATCTCCGACCTGATCTACGAAGGTCAGTCCGAATGGACCAAAGCCGGTGGTCCCGCTGAAATCGTGGACGAGCTGCGCAAAATCGGGCGTCTGGCTGGTATCGACAATGATCAGCTTGAAGCCTGTCTGCAGGACGGAACCCGCGCGCAGACGCTGGTCGCCTGGTATCAGGAAAACGCCGAGCGCGACGGTATTCAGGCGACCCCGTCCTTCATCGTGAATGGCAAGCCGGTTGAGAATCAGTCCTATGACGGCTTCAAAAAGCTGATCGAAGACGAACTGGGCAGCTAATTGCTTTTACGACCGGCTCAATCCGGGCCGGTCGTCCTTCAGGGCGACGGGGCGACCTGCAAAATCATCTGCCTGACCTTGTCCGCCTCATCGACCTTCAGACGAACCGGAAGCGTGATGACCTTGCTGCGAAATGTAGCGGGCAGGCGAACGGCGTCTTTTTCCGTGGTGACCATTTGCGCGCGCAACAAGCGGGCTTCGTTTTCAAGACGGGTCATAAGGGCGGGTGTCAGCGGCTGGTGATCATCCAATGCCTCGGCCCGTAGCAAGGTCGCGCCTTGTTGGCGCAAAGTGGCAAAGAACTTTTCGGGGTGTCCGATTCCTGCAAAGGCGAGAACGGGCGTATCGCTCCAATCCATGCCGGTTTGCAGCGGCTCAACCGCGCCGGTCGCATGTGGGACGGACAGTTTTTTCCCCCAGCGTTCGGCAAACTCGATTTGGGCATCAGCTTCGCCAAGGGACAGCACCAGATCAGCGCGCTGTAACCCGACTTCCACCGGTTCCCTGAGGGGGCCAGCCGGTAAGCACAGTCCATTTCCGAACCCGCGTGCCGCGTCCACCACAATGACCGAGAAATCCTTGGCCACCGAGGGGTTTTGAAAGCCGTCGTCAAGCACGATGACTGTGGCACCCGCCGCTGCGGCTGCCTTTGCTCCAGCGGCGCGGTCTTTGGCGACCCAGACATCGGCAAAAGCCGCCAGCAACAGGGGCTCATCCCCGACCTGCGCCGCGGTATGCTTGCCGGGGTCCACGCGCACCGGCCCTTCGAGCGAACCGCCATGGCCGCGCGTGACCACATGTGTCTCATGCCAGGCATCGCGCAATTGCTCGATCATCCAGATCACGGTTGGGGTCTTGCCAGTGCCACCCGCGTTCAGGTTGCCAATGCAAATGACAGGAACGCCTGGGTTAATACCGGGTTCCGAGGCGACCCGACGCGCCGTTGCCCCGGCATAGAGCTGCCCAAGCGGTGCCAGCATGCGAGCGCGCAAATCCAGCCGATCCGGGGCGGTATTCCAGAAATCAGGTGCTCGCATCGTCTGCACTCCGCTGATCCAGGTAGTCCTGAATCATGTCGATCAGGTGATCCGCTTGCGGCGCACCTTCGGTTACGATCTGCCACCCGGCCAGCGCCATATTGGCGGCCTGATCCGGTGCCAACAGTTCCACCACTGCATCGCCCAGCTCGGTGGCGGATCTGACGGTGCGCGCGGCCCCCGCCCGGTCTAGCTGATCGTATAACTGTTGTTGGCTTTGCACAAACGGGCCGTGGATCACGGCGGAGCCCAGCGCTGTGGCGACGAGCGGGTCTGCGCCTCCGGCACCGCGTTCCAGCGAGCTGCCCATGAAGGTCACCGGCGATACACGGTGCCACAGGCCCAAATCCTCGGGCACGGCGGACAGTATCACCTGAGTCATGTCCTCGATCGTCCCGCTTTCATCCCAGTTGGTGCAGCGCAGATCCATCGCCTCAAGCCGCCGGTGCAGCGGCCCGGCTTCTGTAATGTCGGCCACTTGCAATACCAATGCCAAACGCGGCAGCATGCGCATTGCCTGTCTATGGGCGCTGAGGACCGAGATGAATTCTTTGTCCTGGACCCACGCCGCCAACCAGACCGGTCGGCCAGACAGCGCATGGTTCACTTCGATCAGCTCGTCCTCGGGCCATGGGCGCGGGTTTGGGCTGACATGTAGGGGCGGTGCCTCTTGCACCTTGTTCGAAGCGATGCCCAATCGCCGAATTTGGCGGGCGATTTCCGGTGTCGTACATAGGATCGTCTGAAAACAGTCAATCGTGTATCTTGTGATATCGGGCAGCCAACGGCCGCCGCGCGCGATTTTCACGTCCGCCTGTGCTTCGATCAACATCATGGGAATCCCATGTTCCTCGGCGCGTGTGATCAGGTTGGGCATCAGGCCGCCCCCGACCCAAATTCCGATATCCGGCTGCCAATGGTCCAGAAACGCGCGCGCCGCCCCGGTTTGTTCGGTGGGCAGGTTGACCAGAGGGTATCCGCTGCTGGCCCATCTTGATAGATCTGCATCGGGTGGCGCGGTCAGAACCATCGACAGATTGGGGCGCGTCTGCTGCAACCGCTGGCAAAAATCAACAATAGCGCGGTGACGTTCCCACGCATTTATGTGCAACCACAGAACCTCGCCCTCGGGGCGCGCAATATCGCCGTTGCTGGCGGTATTCTGCATACCCCAGGACAGCACGCGATAGGCGGCAAGGCTTAACGAGCGTGGCTTGCTCATGGTGCGATTCCAGGGCTTTCCGGTTCGAGTTGTTCCGACAGTAGCCCATAAACACCTGAACCTGCAGCGATCACACCGTTCAGACGCGGAATTGCGTTGTTGAACCGCAGCGGCAGCCCCGCGCGGTCCGAACACCGGCCGAGGGCTTCGCGTATTATCAGATCACCTGCGGCGATGTCCCATTCCCAGCTGGGCCTGAGGGTCATCATCCCGTCAAATCGACCTTGTGCAACAAGGGCCATGCGATAGGCCAGAGATGGCCGGTAGTTCCGTTTGAACTCGGGTACCTGCCCCTGACGCCAGTGTTGCGGCTGGATGTTGGGTTTCGCGGCCAACACCTCGGCGCTTTCCAACACACCGAGTTCGCTGACCCGGATCTTTTCGGCATTGAGCGTAGCGCCCTGACCTTTTGCTGCGGCGTATAGCAGGTTTCGCAGCGGCAGGTAGATCACAGCGGCCGTCACTTCGCCCTGTTCGGCGATGGCCAATGAATGGGCCCAGGTCCGCGAGCCTTCGGCAAAGCTGCGGGTGCCGTCGATGGGATCAATGATGAAAACACGGTCTTTCGACAGCCTGTCAGCTGAATCCTCGGTCTCTTCGCTCAACCAGCCATACCCCGGACGCGCTGCGGGCAGCATTTGCTCAAGCATCGCGTTCACGGCCAGATCAGCTTCGGTTACCGGGCCGGCCCCGTCGGGTTTATCCCAGCGTTGCGCCGTGGTCCCCGAAAACCGAGTGGCGATCTTTCCGGCCTCCAATGCGGCGTCAATCAGCAGTTGCAGGTCAGTTGCCGGCAAGTGTCATTCCTTCGATCAGGACCGATGGCACCACGCGGGACAAATACGTGCGTGCGTCATTTGCCGGAATAATCCGTTTCAGCATGTCACGCAGATTGCCAGCGATCGTGCATTCGTTGACGGGGTGGGTGATTTCCCCGTTTTCGACCCAATAGCCTGATGCCCCACGTGAGTAGTCGCCGGTATTGGGGTTGATCGTCGATCCGATCATCGAGGTCACCAGCAGGCCGGTTCCCATGTCACGCAGCAGATCGTCCCGGCTGTGCGTGCCTTGGGTCAAGCTCAGGTTCCAGTTGCTGGGCGACGGCGGGCCAGACACGCCACGCGCCGCATTTCCGGTCGAAGCCATGCCCAATTTCCGTGCGCTGGCCAAATCCAGTGTCCAACCAGTCAGCACTCCGTTTTCAACGACGGCCCTTCGCTGTGTTGGCAATCCTTCGGCGTCAAACGGACGAGAGCCCGAGATACGTGGGCGGTGCGGGTCTTCGATAAGCGACAAGTGTTCAGGCAACACCTGCTCTCCCAGACTGTCCTTCAGCCATGACGCACCACGAGCAATGGCGGCGCCGTTGCTGGCGGCCAACAGATGACCGATCAGCGAAGACGAGATCCGCTCGTCAAACAGAACAGGGAACTTGCCTGTCGCGGGCTTTTGTGCCCCAATCAGAGCAACGGCGCGTTCGCCTGCTGTGCGGCCAATTTCACCGGGGCTGCGCAGGTCGTTTTGAAACGTTCGGCTGTCGCCGTCGTAATCACGCTCCATCCCCGTGCCTTCGCCAGAGATGGCCACGCAAGAGGTCGAGCGGCTGCTGCGAGAATACCCGCCGGAAAAGCCATTTGTGGCGGCCAGATGCACGCGGTGGGTGCCATAGGCGGCCGCAGCGTCCGATACCTGGGACACACCCTGAATTGCCAAAGCGGCAGCTTCGGCAGCCAGTGCATCCTGCAAAAGCGCATCCGCCGATGGCTCGGGCGTCGGGTCGAATTGTTCCAGTGCCGCGATATCCCAGTCTTTTGCAAGCTGGTCGGGCGTGGCCAACCCTGTAAAAGGATCTTCCGGAGCTTCGATTGCCATGGCCACTGCACGTTGCGCCATCGCCGTCAGTGTTTCGGGGCGACTGTCCGAACTTGAGACGATCGCCTGCCGCTTGCCCAGAAACACACGCAGTCCCAGGTCGGTGCCTTCGGACCGTTCCGCGTGCTCCAGCGCGCCACTGCGGACTTCAACCGATACCGATGAGCCATCCAGAACGATGGCATCCGCCGCTTCAGCTCCGGCTTTGCGGGCCGCGTCCAGCAGGTTATGGCTGATTTCTTCTGGTGTGCGGGTCATGAGGCCTCCGGTCTGTGTGCATTCGACCTAGCCTTGGACCGCCGGTCTCGCAAGGCCTGCGGCTATTTTAGGTTGAGCAAACTATTGAAATGGAATTCGGCACGATGCGCCCGGTGCCGGAGTTCGCACCACGGGCGAAGGTTTGGGAAGGCAGCGGTGCCGCCTTCCCGAAGTGTTACTTGATACGCTGGCCGTTCGCCAGAATCTGACCATCCGCAGTGAATTCGATTTCCGAACTCAGCGTGTCGGGCTCGTCACCCGGTACGGCCATCAGACCCATCATCATCCGAGCGCCCATTGCATCGCTGTCCGACACCAGCCCCATCTCGATCAACTTGTCGATCAGGGCGTTGGCACCATTCAGTTTCAGCTTGGCAACGCCGGTCGGCGTGGGCATTCCGTCGAACTCTGAGACGTTGGAGTTGTCGAAGGTGAAATCGCCTTCACCGGTCAGCTTGGCTCCGACCAGAGACACCAGCAGTTCGTTGATCTTCAGTGAGTGTAATTCGCCCGGTGCTGCGTCAGATGTATCCAGGTTTTCGACTGCGGTAGGATCAAAGATGTTCAACAGAACCTTGGCGGTCCCGGTCGTGTCCAGCGCAATCGTCGCCGGGTCGCGCGGCAGGGCGCCTGCTGGGTCGAACATGCTCCACAGGATATCCGACATGGTGAAGTCGGTCAGGTTCATGGCGAATCCAAACGGTTGGATTTCCTCGGATTTCTGCACCGGGATTTCAAACTTGAACCCGGCGTTCTCCATCGCGATTTCAATCGGGAAGGGCAGGTCGGCGGTCGTCACTGCGACTTTCGCGCTGTTCTGCTCGATGTCATAGGCAAGACGCTCGGCGTCGATGCTGGCGCCAAATTTACCACCTTGGGATTCGCTTCCGACCGAGAATGCCTCGCCTTCGCTGGTCCCTGCAATCGCGTTCTGGCCGGATCCGTAGGTGAACAGCCCCGAGAACGAGAAGCCCGCCTTATAGAAGGCCTGCGGGTCCGAGATGTCGAATTCGGATGGGATAACGTTTGTGCCTTCAAACGCCAGCTGGCTCATCGAGCCGTCTACCTTGGCCGTGTCGCCGCTGTCCGGGTCCTGGAACGCCATATCATAGGTCATCCCACCCGCGGTGAATTTCTGATCAATGTCACGGTTTTCGCCGATTTTCATGACCGAGCTGCCAGCCAGATCTGTCATGTTCAGGCTGAGCGCCAACGCATCAGCGGGCATCTTTTCGCCGTCCACATTCAGACCATCCAGCTTGATGCCTATCGTGTCGGCCGAATAGTCGTAAGTCATTTCGTCGGGCGAGCCTGAAACGATCAGGTTCATCTCGCTCTGCGAATAATCGACATTGACCGAGAACTTTTCGCCGTCCCCCTCTCCGGAAATCGTCATCGGAAAATTCTCGGGGAAACCAATACTCACCGTACCGTCGCCATTTTCCGTCAGGGTCATTTCTGGAACGACCATCTGAAAAGTTGCCTCTTCTTCCGGTAAGTCCATAGACATGGCCATGTTGGCAATCGTCGTGACATTTCCTGCAACGGTTTCGTCGCCCGAAACGGTGTACCCCATCTGTCCCAGATAGGTTTTCCAGTCATTCCAGACATCCTGTGAGGTCAGGTCGGCAAGTGCACCTTGTGTGATAACGGCATAAGCCAAAACAGCACCGCAACTGCGGCGAAGGAAAACGGACATTACAGTACCCTTCTAGATAATTTTGCGGGCATCGTCGTGTTTGTGGCGTCGGGCGTCAAGGGGCAAGGACTGGACCCTTTACCCTTTCGCGCGGTAAGCAATCACACAATTTCAAACCGATAGAGGTAGAGGATCCAAATGCAGGGGAAAACCGTACTGATAACCGGGGCCAGCCGCGGCATCGGGGCAGAGGCAGGGCGCGTTTTTGCCGCAGCAGGCGCAAACGTGGCGCTGGTCGCGCGCAGTCGCGATCAGATCGCCGCATTGGCATCTGCGCTGGGCGAAAATGTGATCGCGCTGGAATGTGACGTCAGTGATTTTGCGCAGGTCGAACAGGCTGTGGCAGATTGCGTCGACCGCTTTGGCGGATTGGATGTCCTGATCGGGAATGCCGGTGTCATCGATCCGATCTTCCATCTTTCGAACGCGGATGTTGCGGCTTGGGACAAGGCGATCGATATCAACCTCAAAGGTGTATTCTACGGAATGCGCGCGGCCTTGCCCATTATGCGGGCGGCGGGCGGGGGCACAGTGTTGACCGTATCATCCGGCGCGGCCTCGAACCCGATCGAAGCCTGGAGCCATTACTGCGCATCCAAGGCTGGTGCCAAGATGCTGACGGAATGCCTGCACCTTGAGGAATCGATACACGGCATCCGCGCCATGGGTCTGTCACCGGGAACCGTGGCGACCGACATGCAGCGGGTCATCAAAACCAGCGGCATCAACGCTGTCAGTCAGTTGGACTGGAGCGATCACATTCCTGCAGACTGGCCGGCGAAGGCGCTGCTGTGGATGTGTACCGCAGACGCGGATGAATTTATGGGAACCGAAATTTCGCTGCGGCGTGAAGATATTCGACAAAGGGTTGGGCTGACGTGATCGAATTAAACAAAGAAGACGACTTGTGGATTGTCACCCTGAACAACCCGGGCAAAGCCAATGCGCTGACAGGGGCGATGCTGACTGAGCTGGCCGAGATTGCCGAAGCCGCCACCGAGGCGCGCGCGTTGATTCTGACCGGGACGGGCAGTGTGTTCAGTGCCGGGGCCGATCTGGCCGAGGCGCGCGCTGGGCTTGCAACCTCGGACGTATGGGAGCGTTTGTCGGGCGCAATCGCTGCCCTGCCATGCCTGACCGTTGCTGCTTTGAATGGCACTTTGGCCGGCGGCGCGAACGGGATGGTGCTCGCCTGTGACATTCGAATTGCGGTCCCGTCCGCCAAGTTTTTTTATCCTGTGATGAAGCTGGGCTTTCTGCCGCAACCGTCCGATCCTGTGCGCATGTCGGCGCTGATAGGGCCGTCACGCACCAAGTTGGTCCTGATGGCCGGGCAAAAGATCACCGCGGATGAGGCCTATGCCTTTGGCTTGGTGGATCGGGTGGTGGCACCGGATGACCTGATGCAAACTGCGCGCGAGCTGGTCGCTGACAGCGTCGCCGCCGATCCAAGGATCGCGGCAGGAATCGCTGGGCTGTGCGCATGAGGCTATCTGGTTTGCGACTGCGCGTCGCTGATCCCGAAAAGTTGAGTGATTTCTATGCGAACGTCCTTGGTATGTCAGTTCGGGACCAGGGTTTGTGCCTTCGCATGGGTTATCCCGGGCAAGACGCCGATTTGTTGCTGATGCCCGGCGGCGGGGGCTACACCCATGACACAGGCCAACGCTATTGGAAAATCGGCATAACCGTACCGGATGTCGATCTGGCCGCAGCATTCCTGCGTGAAAAGGGAATAGAGGTTTCGGTCCCGAAGCAGTTTCTGGACATCGGGTATATGTGCCATCTCAAAGACCCCGAAGGATTTGTGATCGAACTGCTTCAGCATGATTTCGAAGGCAACCGGCCTCCAAACGCAGCAGATCCGAGCGATCCGTTTGCGCAGGCTTGTATCGGCCAGATCACCCTGCGAACCGGAAATATAGCAGCAGAGGATGCATTTTGCCGCGCAAACGGTATGCGTTTGCTTTCGGTGCAAGACATTGATCAATACGGCTTTGATCTGCATTTTTACGCGTTTACCGACGATGTTCCGCCACACGCTGACTTGTGGGCAGTGGAAAACCGCGAGTGGCTATGGAAACGCCCCTACACAACGTTGGAGTTCCAACACGTCGAAGGCGTCAGGTTCGCCAATGTGCCCAATTATCGCGGTTTGGAGTTTCAGGGGCTTGCCGCGCCGACGCGGGACGCGTTTGGCGACCCGGTTAATCCCGGCTGATCAACGACCTCGACGCTTGCCCGGAACTTTCGAGCGAAAGCCGGGCGGGCGTTTGCGAACCCAATTCAGGAATTTCTCCAGCCTCGGATGGGCGCGCAGGGCCTCGACGCTGTTGAATTCACGGGCCAATTCCGCCTCGGTCAGGGTCGCATGCACCTCTTTATGGCAGATCTGGTGCAGCAGGACGGTGGGTCCGCCCTTGCCCCCTTTGAGTTTTGGGATCAGATGGTGCAGGCTTCCGCCCCCATCCGGGATCGGGCGGTTGCAGAGCGGGCAGATCGGATCGCTGTTCGTCATGACGAGGGTAAGGTTGCGTCAGGTGGCGCGAAAGGCAAGAGGGCAGGGATGGCACAGGCACTGGTGATCGGCGGCGGACCCGCAGGCCTGATGGCGGCCGAGGAAATGGCCAAAGCCGGGCATTCCGTTGTGGTGGCCGAGGCCAAGCCTTCGGTGGCGCGAAAATTCCTGATGGCCGGGAAGTCCGGGCTGAATCTGACCAAGGACGAGCCGCTTGAGACTTTGCTGGGATCCTATGGTGAGGCCGCGACCTGGCTGGGACCGATGATTGCCGAATTCGATGCCTCGGACGTGCAAACATGGGCGCAAGGGTTGGGGCAAGAGTTGTTCACGGGCTCGACCGGGCGAGTGTTTCCGACGTCGATGAAGGCCTCTCCGCTGTTGCGGGCGTGGCTGGCACGGCTGGCAGAGGCTGGCGTGCAGATCAGAACACGTTGGCGGTGGGTTGGCTGGGATGGTGCCCAAGCCGTATTCGACACGGATGATGGCAGGAAGAACCTGTACCCCGATGTGACTGTTCTTGCGCTGGGTGGGGCAAGCTGGTCGCGGTTGGGATCAGACGGAGCTTGGGCATCGGTGCTGACGGGTAGAGGCGTGCCCCTCACACCTTTCGCACCCGCGAACTCAGCCATTTCCGTGGAATGGAGCCCCCATATGCAGCCGCATTTTGGTGCGGCATTAAAGTCTGTGCGGTGGAGGGCTGGAGAGTTTGAAAGCCGGGGCGAGGCTACGGTGTCGGCGACAGGGTTGGAAGGGGGCGGATTGTACTCACTGACCCCGGCCTTGCGTGACAGAGCACCGCTTTTTGTTGATTTGGTTCCGGATTTGGATGCCGATACGTTGCGTAGCCGGTTTGCGTCAAAGAAATCGAAAACGACCCTGTCCCAGTGGCTGAAGAAATCTCTTCACCTGTCTTCGCAAAAGGTTGCCCTGTTTCATGAAATGTCCAAGCGCGACGGCCAGACCCAGTCGCTAGACGTGAGCGAGATCAAGCATCTGCAGATCAAACACTCTGGCCTGCGCCCGATGGACGAGGCCATCTCCACGGCAGGCGGCGTACCACGTGCGGCGCTTAATGAGGGGCTCATGCTGACTGCATGTCCCGGAGTGTTTTGCGCGGGCGAGATGCTGGATTGGGAGGCCCCGACCGGGGGGTACCTTCTAACAGCCTGCCTGGCGACCGGCCGTTGGGCTGGGCGTTCGGCGGCATATTGGTTGGATCAAAGCGGTTAGCGGGTCCGCGCCAGCATCGCCAAACGGATCATGGCACGTTCGACCAATGCCATGGCCGGTGCCGTTTGCCCGGCCGAGCGCAGCGACAGGTCCGTATCTGTCAGAACCGTCAACGCAGTTTGCAATTTTGGCGCACCCCACCCTTGGGCCTGACGCAGAATGCGGTCGCGCCGTTTCCCATAAACCGGGGGGCGCAGCTTTCCGATGCCCTGTGCTGCTCCGCCCGGATCGGATGCGCATGCATACAAAGTGCGGAAGTGCCTTGTCGCGCCGATGCACAGGCTGACCGCATTGGTTCCCTGTGATTGCAAACGTCGGATCAGCGGGCCGATTTCACCCGCGCGACCATCGGCAACCACGTTCAGCACATCGTCCAGGGCGGCCTCAGTCGAGCGGGGCGCGCAGGCTTCGACGTCTTCAATGGTCAGGTCGGAGCTGTCACCGCGCTTGTAAAGCGACAGTTTCTCGATCGTTTGGGTAAAGTCACCGGGGCTTATACCGGTTGCCAGCTCAGCAATCGCGGCCATCGAATCGCGTGGAATGTTCTGCAAACCGGCCTCAGAAAGTACTCGTTCGACTTCGGCCCTGGATGGTGGGTCGTCATAGATGCCCACCGCATAGGCCGAGCGGTGCGATTCGAACGCTTTGCGAATCTTGGAACTGGCTTTGAGCTGCCCGGCGGTGACGATGATCTGGGCATCGCCAGCCACCCAATCTTCCAGCGCGGCAAGGATTGCGGGAGCGGCGGTGTCGGTTGTGTCTTCGACGAATACAGCGCGTGGCCCGGGAAAGAACCCGACCGCCTTGACCGCGTCCAGCAACAAGGCCGGATCGCCACGCAGATCGCTTCCGGGTAGGCGGGTCAACCGCATCTCTTCTTCGGCATTGGCGCCCAGCAGAGCGGCCAAAACCTGTTGCCGCTTTAGCGCTACACGCATCGCATCCGCACCGTAGATCAACAGCCCGGTCTTGTCCGCGTCGGGTCTCGAGAAATATCCCTCGGCCTCGCGCGGGCTCAGCTTCATGCGGACAGGTCCGGCGTGGCGTACAGCCGACTGATGATCTGATCGGACAGAATCACCATCAGGCGCTGCGTTGCATCCCGCTCATCAGCCAGGGTGGATACGGTGGAACCGGCAGCCGAATACCCCACGAAGTCCGTCACCGAGCCCGAGGCAAGAACTTGCCCCGTCGCTTTAGATCTAAGCGAATAGTTGGCAGTCCCGTTGATGATAAGACGGTTGGTTTCGTTCGTTGAGGTGATCGAAGCCGCCACCGTCCGGGTCCGGACGGACACATCCAGACTATATTCACTGCCGGATGTTGAACTACGGCCAAGCTTTTGTTCCAGATCTTCGACCAGAAGAAAGCTGGTGACCGTATTTGGTGCAGACACTTCTACGCGACCAAAAAGGGCCGAGCCCGATCCGCCCGGGGCGTACACAGGTTCGAAACCGCAGGCAGCAAGGGCCAGCGGTATCAGCAACAAGGTTCTGCGGTTAAACGACGACATTCACGATCCGGCCCGGTACAACGATTACTTTCTTGGGTGTAGCGCCATCCAGCGCCTTTTGCACAGCTTCGGTGCTCAGCGCGATTTTTTCAACCTCGTCCTTGGACAAATCCTTGGCCACGCTGATTTCCGCGCGGCGCTTGCCGTTGATCTGGATCGGCAGGGTGACGGTGTCGTCCACCAGCATAGCTGCATCCGCAACAGGCCATGGTGCCGTGGCAACCAGTCCTTCGCCTCCCAGCAGCTGCCAAAGCTCCTCGGACAGGTGTGGGGTCATCGGCGACATCAGCTGTGCCAGCGTTTTGGCGGCCTCGCGCTTGGCTGCGGTGCCCGCCTTGGATTTGGCCAGCGTGTTGGTGAAAGCATAAAGCTTGGCGATTGAGGCGTTGAAGCCGAAAGATTCGACGCCGCCTGTGACGTCATGGATGGCTTTGTGCATCTCGCGCAGCAGGGTTTCATCCTCGGCATTGGCCGGAACATCCGATTCGGTGATTTCCGTCGCGATCCGATGCACACGGCTGAGGTGCTTGAACGCAGCCTCGGCCCCGGATGCGGTCCATTCGACATCCCGTTCAGGCGGCGAATCGGACAGGACGAACCAACGCGCGGTATCCGCGCCGAAGGCCGAGATGATGCTGACCGGGTCGACCACGTTCTTCTTTGATTTCGACATTTTGGCCGAAGGGATAATCTCAACATCGGTGCCGTCGGCCAGTTTTCCGTCGGTTACATCTTCGGGCAGGTGATAAACCGGACGGCCATTGGCGTCGCGAGTCTGATAGATCTCATGCGTGACCATGCCCTGCGTGAACAGTGCATTGAACGGTTCGATGGCTTTCTTCGGCAGGTGCCCCGTGATGTTCATCGCCCGCGCGAAGAAGCGCGAATAGAGCAGGTGCAGAATCGCGTGCTCGATACCGCCGATATACTGGTCGACATTCATCCAGTATTCGGCCTCGGCCAGATCGGTGGGCGTGTCAGCACGCGGCGCGGTGAAACGGGCAAAATACCACGACGAATCGACAAAGGTGTCCATCGTATCGGTTTCACGCTTGGCAGGCGCGCCGCAAAACGGGCAAGGGGTGTCACGCCAATTGGCATGGCGGTCCAGCGGGTTGCCGGGGATCGAGAAGTCGATGGGTTTGCCGTTGCCATCGTCGTAAGGCAATTCGATCGGCAGATTCTCTTTCTTCTCAGGCACGGTGCCACATTTATCGCAATGCACGACCGGAATCGGGCAACCCCAATAGCGTTGACGGCTCAGACCCCAATCGCGCAGGCGATATTTGGTGACGCCTTCACCCCAACCTGCTTTTTCCGCGAAATCGACGGTGGCATTGATCGCCTCGTCACCTGTGGCCTCTGTCAGACCAGCAAAATGGTTCACCCAGCGGACTTTTTCAGTTTTGGGCGGTACAAAGGCGATCTTGTCGACTGGTGTGTCATCATCCAGGGCAAAGAAGGTATCGACCACCGGCAGGCCGTATTTGCGGCAGAAGTCGAGGTCGCGCTGATCATGCGCCGGGCAGGCAAAGATCGCGCCGGTGCCGTAATCCATCAGGATGAAATTTGCGATCCAGACCGGCAGTTCCCAGTTCGGGTCCAGCGGGTGTTTGACCTTGATGCCAGTGTCATAACCCAGCTTTTCGGCGGTCTCGATGGCCTCTTCCGTTGTTCCGCCCTTGCGGCATTCGGAAACGAATTCAGCAACTTCCGGGTTTTCGGCCTCAAGCTGCTTGGCAATCGGGTGATCCGGCGAAATACCAACAAAGGACGCGCCCAACAGCGTATCGGGCCGAGTCGTATAGACGGTGATGGGCTCGCCACCATCAGTACGTTCGAAGCCAAATTGAAGGCCGCGCGACTTGCCGATCCAGTTTTCCTGCATCAGCCGCACTTTGGCAGGCCAGTTCTCCAGCGTATCAAGCGCATCCAGCAATTCTTCGGAATAGTCCGAGATTTTGAAGAACCACTGGGTCAGCTCGCGCCGTTCCACCAGCGCGCCCGAGCGCCAGCCACGTCCATTTTCCACCTGTTCATTGGCCAGAACGGTCATGTCGACCGGGTCCCAGTTCACCACGGCGTTCTTGCGGTAAACCAACCCGGTGTCGAGCATATCGAGGAACAAAGCCTGCTGCTGGCCATAATATTCGGGGTCACAGGTGGCGAATTCGCGGGACCAGTCTATCGACAGGCCCAGTGGCTTCATCTGTCCGCGCATGTCGGCGATGTTGCTATAGGTCCAGTCTTTCGGGTGGCCGCCAATGGCCATGGCGGCATTCTCTGCGGGCATCCCGAAGGCATCCCAGCCCATCGGGTGCAGAACGTTATGGCCGGTAGCCAGCTTGTGTCGCGCGATCACGTCACCCATCGTGTAGTTGCGCACATGACCCATATGGATTCGCCCTGACGGGTAGGGGAACATCTCAAGCACGTAATATTTCGGCTTGTCCGCCTTATGGTCGGCGGTGAAGATCCCGGCCTTGTCCCAGGCCTCTTGCCATTTTTCTTCGATTTCGGTGGCCGAGTAGCGCGACATTGTGCGGTCCTTCGTGAATGAAAACGCCGGGCGTGAGCCCGGCGTGGTAATATTGTGATTTTCGGCGGGTGGCTAGAGTTTGTTGTCCGCAATGCGCAACTGGCGTGCGCGATTCAGGATCGCATCCTCGACCGCCCGGGCTGTTGCAGCGCTGACCGGAGCGCCCCCGCTGGTCTGCAGTGCCACCGAAAGCGACCGCGCCGCCAGGGCCGGGTCACTTATATGCACGGTCGCGCGATAAGAACGTCCGCCACCAGGAGGCGTGCCGTAACCTGTTACGATCACGCCGGTAAATGGATCAACTTCCTGAATTGGGAGGAAATTCAACACATCCAGTGATGCCGCCCACAAATACCGGTTCACATTGACGATCTGTTCGGCATTCCCGCGGTTGAACACGTCCCAGATTGTCGTGCGTTCTGGATCGTTCAGCTCTCGTTCTTCTGTGCGTGTGCTATCTGTATACAGCAACGCGGGATTCGGAGCCGCACTCTGATTCTGTCCGCAGGCCGACACGGCAGCAGTCATTATGATCAAAACGAAAATCGTCTGCAGGCGCATTGTCGACTGGTCCTGTTTCACTTGGTCTACTTGGTTAAGTGTTACTCCTAGACAAGGTCCAGTTCAGCAACAACCCTATTCTTATTACACATGTCAGTGTGGCCGGTAGTTTAATCCCCAAATATCGACTGTGGCATCCTTGCACCAATTTGGGGTCAATGCGCCCTTCACATTTAAGGCAAGCTTGCGTGAAGGGGGCAATTCGAGCGAAACGGTTCCCGTGCTGAGACATGTGCTGAGGCATGTGTCGAGTAGAAAAACTTTTGAAACCGAGGGAAACAAGATGAAAAAAGTTCTCTTCGCATCGACCGCTCTGATCGCAACCGCAAGTGTTGCAGCGGCCGACGTTAAATTCAGCGGCTACGGTCGTTTTGGTATTGGCTACCTTGAAGACCGTACCGGTACTGTTAACAACTTCACCACGGACGCAAACGGCGACATCATCGCTGATGGCACCGCAGATGTCGAAACCGACAGCACCATCCTGGTCTCGCGCTTCCGTCTGAACATCGACGGCACCGCAGAAACCGATGGCGGCGTTGAGTTCTCGGCTCGTGTTCGTCTGCAAGCTGACGAAAATGCCGGCAACGGCGAAGCCAACTCGGCTGGCCTGAACGGCGCACGCTTCTCGGTCATCTACGGTGGTCTGCGTGTTGACGCGGGCAACGTTGCGGGTGCCTTTGACAACCTGGCGAACTACTACGGTAACGAGCCTGGTCTGGAATCCTTCATCGGTCAGTACTCGGGCGTTGACTACAGCTTCCTGGGTTACTCGTCGACCGGTTCGGGTTCGAACGCTGTGTTCTTCCAGTACGCAGTTGGCGATTTCGCATTCGGCGCGTCATATGATCAAGCAACTGTTGCTCTGGACGGTGTTCCGCAGGACGCAGACCGCTGGGACATCAGCGCAACCTACAGCTTCGCCAACGTTACCGCTGCACTGGCCTATGGTCAGACCAAGGCGAACGTGAACAGCAGCAGCGAAAAGCAGTCGCTGACCGTTCTGACCCTGGGTGCAGAATTTGGTGACTTCTCGGGTACTCTGTTTGTAGCTGACGATGACGTTGTAAACGCCGATCGCAACGGCACCGCATACGGTCTGTCGCTGGCCTACAACTTGGGCGCGGCAACCACTCTGACCGCCGCTTACGGTGACGGTTCGGCGGATGACGACCTGCAGCAGTATGGTATCGGCGTTAAGTACGACCTGGGCGGCGGTGCATCGCTGCGCGGTGGTCTGGGCCAACAGAAGCGTGGCGACGGCGAGAGCCAAGTACGTGCCGACTTCGGTGCTCAGTTCAACTTCTAAGTTGAGCTAAACCACAAAGTTTAAGGGCAGGTCTTCGGACCTGCCCTTTTCTTTTGCGCGGACTTGGTGTTTTCCTGCCCCAAAGCAGAGAGAGGAAATCCATGTCGCTGCACGACATCACTACCCGCATCGCCAAGGCCGAATCCGCCGCCGGACGACTTGCGGGATCGACAAAGCTGATTGCGGTTTCAAAGGTCCAGCCGAATGAACGTGTTGAGGCCGTGCTGAGCCAAGGCCACCGCTGTTTTGGGGAAAACCGCGTGCAGGAAGCGGCCGAAAAATGGCCGGGCTTTAAAGAGAAATTCTCAGAGATTGACCTGCATCTGATCGGACCGCTGCAAACCAACAAGGCCCGGCAGGCAATGGAGCTGTTCAACGCGATTCATTCGGTGGATCGGCCCAAGCTGGCGAAAACACTTGCGCGGTTGGCGCAAGAGCTTGGCCACTGCCCTGATGTTTTCATCCAGGTCAACACCGGAGAAGAAGAGCAGAAAGCGGGGATCATGCCGGTTGAGGCAGATGCCTTCATCGCCGAGTGTCGCCGACTGGATTTGCCGGTTCAGGGTCTGATGGCAATCCCGCCGGTTGAAGAGGAACCCTCGCTGCATTTTGCGTTGCTGGCCAAGATCGCCGAACGCAACGGGTTACAGGGCTTGTCGATGGGGATGAGCGGTGATTTCGAGCAGGCGATTGCACTGGGCGCCACCCATGTGCGTGTGGGGTCCGCCATCTTTGGCGAGCGGGTCAAACCTGCGGGATAATCAGACGCGTTCCGGGGGAAATTCTACGCGCGATCCAATGCAGATGGTCGCGGCGAAACGCAACGCAGCCTTCGGTTGGGTAGCCGGGGCGTCTCCACTGGTGAAGGAAAATGGCGGAACCGCGGCCCGGCACAGAGTTCGGCCAGTTCCAGTCGGTGATCAGAACAAGATCGTACAGGGGGTCCGCGCGCCGCATCTTTTCATGGCTGGGCGCGTAGGGCGCGCTGACCATCTGGTTGTACTGACTGTCCGCGCTATCATCGGACCAAAGATCTCCGGGGCCTATTGGGATGGCCCATGCGGTCGGAGCTGTGAGCCTGTCCGGCCGAAACAGCATACCGACAATATGGTGTACCCCGATCGGTGTTGCCCCATCGCCTTCGCGCTTGTCATCTGTCAGGCCGCCTTTTCCGACCGAACAGGGAAAGAGTCGACCGGCAAACCGGACGCCGCGTGGCGTAAGCACCAGATCTTCAGGGGTCACAGCAGATGGCCTGACTTCGCGGCTTTGGTCGCCAGATATCCCCGATTATGGGCTGTTTCACCCACTTTCAGCGGCACTCTTTCAGTCACGGCGATGCCCGTCTTTTCCATCATCGCGATTTTCGCCGGGTTGTTTGTCAGTAACCGAACCGACGAAAATCCAAGTTCTTTCAGAATGTCCGAACCCAGTCGGAAATCACGTTCATCATCTTCGAATCCCAATCGGTGATTGGCCTCGACCGTGTCAAATCCCTGATCCTGTAGGAAATAGGCCCGCATCTTGTTGGCAAGGCCGATGCCGCGTCCTTCTTGATTGAGGTACAGCAACACGCCAGCACCTTCGGAGCCCATCTGGGCAAGCGCACCACGCAGCTGGGGTCCGCAATCGCATTTCAAGCTGCCCATCAGATCGCCAGTGAAACAGGCCGAATGCAACCGGGCCAAAACTGGCTTGCTTCGGTCCGGACGCCCAATTTCCACGGCATAATGCTCTTCTCCGCCATCTTCGGGGCGGAAAACGTGCAGCCGACCGGCCTCGGACACTTCCATCGGCAGGCGCGCGGCGGCAATCGCGTGCAGGGCGCTTCGATCTGCCAGATGCGGCGCAGCGCGGGTATGGTCGATGCAGGTCAGGCCATGTGCCACCGCAAAATCGCGACCGTCATCAATTGGAACCACCACGGCGGCCGGCAAGAGGCGTGCGGACTTCGTCAAAGCGATGGCAATTCGGTGCAGGTTTGCGCTACCCTGACGCTCGGACATCAGAGGGCCTTTCATCGGGGTATTTAGATCATCCGAGGGGTCTGCGACCGCCTGAACCCATGCGATGTCGGTGTCCGATGGGATGATTACCCGTGCGAGGTCGCCATCATAGGCGCGTGCCTTCAGCGTTTCTGCGCGTCTTACGGTGATCGCGACCACAGGCTGACCTTCGAAGTTCCGAAGGTCGGCCAGCCGTTGTGCGCTTAATGTCTCAGACGCTATCGCTATGACGCTGAACCCGCTGTCATCAGTCAATACGACGGGAACGCCCATACGCAGATCCGCGCGGGCCCGTGCCAGCAATTCCGAGATATCGGGGATAAGACTCATCTGTGTTACCCTATAACGTGTTGGTCTTCGTCTAACCCGAACAGAAGAAAAAGTGAAACAATTCCTCTGCGTCAGACACGAGGGCGTGAGACCGTTGCAGTAAATCTTGTTGATTGCATCTTCCGCACGCAAATGGTGGAAAAGGCTTAGGAGGACCGGACATGGCTCAGCTCAAGAAAATCCTGCTGGTGGATGACGATGAAGATCTACGCGAAGCGCTCAGCGAGCAACTCGTGATGACCGAGGATTTTGACGTGTTCGAAGCGGCAGACGGTCAATCCGCCATGGAGCGTGCACGCGAGGCGATTTACGATCTGGTCATTCTGGACGTCGGTCTGCCGGATACGGACGGTCGTGAGCTGTGCCGTCTGATGCGCAAACAAGGCGTCAAAAGCCCGATCCTGATGCTGACCGGCCATGACAGCGACGCAGATACCATTCTGGGTTTGGATGCCGGTGCCAATGATTACGTCTCTAAGCCGTTCAAATTTCCGGTCTTGCTGGCCCGCATCCGCGCGCAGTTGCGCCAGCATGAACAATCCGAAGACGCGGTCTTTGTGTTGGGGCCGTATACCTTTAAGCCGGCGATGAAGATGTTGATCACCGAAGAGGATCGCAAGATCCGCCTGACCGAGAAAGAAACCAACATTCTCAAGTTCCTATACCGCTCGGCAGATGGCGTGGTCGCCCGCGACGTCCTGCTGCACGAGGTCTGGGGTTATAACGCTGGTGTCACCACACATACGCTGGAAACCCACATCTATCGTCTGCGCCAAAAGATCGAACCCGATCCATCGAACGCGCGCCTTTTGGTCACAGAATCGGGCGGATATCGCTTGGTCTCGTAACTCCGGGTGGATTGACGTGGATCAAAGTGATACTCTGGATGTGTAATTAGAGTACTCCCAACCCGCGCATGTCCGGGTTATGACATGCACCTCCCTGTTGGACTGCCGGGCCTTATGGCCCGGCTTTTTTTGTAGACGGTGGGGATTTGAAGTCCGCTTTGAGCCCTTTGTGTGCGTCACTATTGGGCGAGGCGCAGCCGAAAAAAGTAGTCATTGCGTGACTTGCCATCTATCCGAACGCCGTCGAGATGGGTCGCTATTTTTTCAAATCCGTGCCGCTCATAAAAACCAATTGCTCGGTAGTTTTCAGTATCAACAAATAGTTCCAGTTGCTCGACCTTTGACAAGAGAGCCTCGCCTATCACCCCACTGATAAGTGCGTCTGCAGCGCCAATGCCATGGTAAAGAGGGCTCACATAGAAGGGTCCAAGTTCGGCGCGATGGCGCGTTTGTTCCAGCGTTTCGGGGCGGTAACCGCAGAAACCAATTAACTTTTCTCCGTCGAATACTCCGCGCATAGTACCCGTCCTTAAAATATTCCTGGCGCGGTCTATACTCGTTCGTAGCGCCTCTTCCTCAGTAATCAAAAAACCTAAAGGGAATCCACACACGCCCTCCAATCTGAGCGAGAGCCATACTTCCGCGAAGTAGGCATTCAAAGTTTGGAATGAAAATACCATGGAGTATCACAGCCTAAGTTTATGAACCGAATATCTTTCAACCTTAGAGTAGCAATCAGTGTTCTGCATTCAAGGGCGGCTTAGTCCGCTTAGCTGCTCTTCCTCGATCGTTTCCTATAGCACCCTATCCCTCACCACGCTAACCTCCGCCCAACCGCGACAGAGGAATCCCCCATGCCCTTTACTCTTGCTACCTGGAACATCAACTCGGTCCGCCTGCGCGAGCCTATCGTGCTGAAATTGCTGCAGGAAGAGGCACCGGACATTCTGTGTTTGCAAGAATGCAAGTCGCCGGTTGAGAAGATCCCAACCGACGGATTTGCCGAACTGGGGTACACCCACATGGTTGCGAGGGGCCAGAAGGGGTATAACGGCGTCGCCATCCTTTCGCGCCTGCCGATGGAAGAAGTCGGTGACAAGGATTTTGCATGTCTCGGCCACGCGCGCCACATCGCTGGGCGATTGGAAAACGGTGTCACCATTCACAACTTCTATGTCCCGGCCGGTGGCGACATCCCAGACCGAGAAAAGAACGAGAAGTTTGGGCAGAAGCTCGACTACCTCACAGATATGCGCGACTGGTTCCATGCCGAAAAGCCCGAAAAGTCCATTCTGGTTGGCGATCTGAATATCGCCCCGCGCGAGGATGACGTCTGGTCGCATAAGCAACTTCTCAAGGTTGTCTCACACACGCCGATCGAGGTTGAGGCGCTGGCCGAAACGCAGGACGCAGGCGGATGGGTGGACATTACCCGTCAGGACATCCCCGACGGGCAGCTATACAGTTGGTGGTCCTACCGGGCCCGCGATTGGGACGCAGCCGACAAGGGGCGGCGTCTGGATCATGTCTGGGCCACGCCGGATATTTCCAACGCAGGCCACTCAAGCCGCGTGCTGCGCGATGCGCGCGGGTGGGAAAAACCCAGCGACCACGCACCAGTCTTTGCGACATTCGACCTTTGACCCCGCAACTCTCCCCTTGGTTTCTGCCCATTGCAGTTGCATATAGGGGCCAAATTCGAACGAAAGAGTGAATGCCATGGACCTTCTGAACGCCGCAGCCGGACCCGATACCGCCGATCTGATCAAGGACGGATCCGAGGCCACCTTTATGGCCGATGTTGTCGAGGCCTCGCAGGAAACCCCTGTGATCGTGGATTTCTGGGCCCCATGGTGTGGTCCGTGCAAAACGCTTGGGCCGCTGTTGGAAGAGGCTGTGACCGCCGCCAAAGGGGCGGTGAAGATGGTCAAGATCAATGTGGATGAGGCACAGATGATCGCCTCGCAAATGCGCGTTCAGTCGATCCCGACCGTATACGCGTTCTACAAAGGTCAACCGGTCGACGGGTTTCAGGGTGCCGTTCCAGGGTCCGAGATCAAGGCGTTTGTGGACCGGGTGATTGAGGCCGCAGGTGGTGAAAGCCCCGGTGGGCAGCTGGATGACGCTGTTCTGGCCGCCGAAGAAATGCTGGCCGAAGGTGCAGCTGTGGATGCCGCACAGACCTTCTCCGCTATTCTGGGAGAAGACCCAAACCACGCCGCCGCTTATGGCGGTCTGGTGCGCGCTCATATTGCAGCAGGCGATCTGGAGCAGGCCGAGGCCATTTTGAACGGCGCACCCGCAGAGATTTCAACCTCGGCCGAGGTTGAGGCCGCCCATGCCCAACTGGAGCTGGCGAAACAGGCTGCCGATGCTGGTCCTGTGGGTGAACTAAAAGCAGCGGTTGAGGCAGATGCCGACAACCATCAGGCGCGGTTCGATCTTGCACAGGCGCTGCACGCCAGTGGTGAAGTTGAAGAGGCTGTAGCGCAATTGCTGGAACTGTTCCGCCGCGACCGCGAGTGGGATGACGGTGCCGCAAAGGCGCAGCTTTTCACAATTTTCGACGCGCTGAAGCCCAATGATCCGATTGTTCTGAACGGGCGGCGCAAACTCAGTTCGATGATATTTGCCTAAATCCCGATCAGAGCTACACTCGGGTACATGATGCATCCCGCTGACCTGCCGGAGACGGTATCCGTTTTCCCATTGCCCGGGGCGCTTTTGCTGCCCCGGTCTCGCTTGCCGCTGCATATTTTTGAGCCGCGTTACCTGCAAATGCTGGACGACGCGCTGAAAACGCCAGAACGGCTAATTGGAATGATCCA
Source organism: Ruegeria sp. YTSA072 (assembly GCF_059610285.1). Taxonomy (NCBI): domain Bacteria; kingdom Pseudomonadati; phylum Pseudomonadota; class Alphaproteobacteria; order Rhodobacterales; family Roseobacteraceae; genus Ruegeria; species Ruegeria sp. YTSA072. The sequence continues at coordinate 91,496 of NZ_JBXWNI010000007.1, forward strand.
GCCGAATCCATGTCAGTCCAACGAAAGCAAACTGCATCAAATCGGCTGTGCCGGACGTGTCACACAGTTTTCCGAAACCGAAGACGGTCGGTACCTGATTACACTGTCGGGCGTCTCACGTTTTCGTATCAAGTCCGAGTTGGATGCGTTTACGCCTTATCGCCGCTGTGCAGTTTCATGGGACGGGTTTGACCGCGATCTCGGCAAGGCCGAAGCGGACAATGCGTTCGATCGGTCGCGGTTTTTGGATTTGCTCGAACGGTTTTTTTCCTCGCGCCAGCTTTCGACCGACTGGGACACGTTGAAGGATGCCGATGACGAGCTGCTAGTGAATTCTCTGTCGATGCTGTTGGATTTCGATCCTGAAGAGAAACAGGCGTTGCTCGAGGCACCTTGCCTTCGCACGCGCCGCGAGACATTGGTGACATTGATTGAATTCGCCATGCGCGGCGGATCGAGCGAGGAAAAACTGCAATGACCGAAGCCGAACACCCATTTGATCGTCACATGCTTGAGGCCCTGATCTGTCCGCAGACGCACACCACTTTGCATTACGACGCCGAAAAGCAGGAATTGGTGTCCAAAGCTGCCAATCTGGCCTTTCCAATCCGCAACGGAATCCCGGTCATGCTGGTGGATGAAGCGCGCGAGCTGGATTAAATCGCGCGCCCTTGCAGAAGTTTTGGCAGATCTCCGGTCAGCCCGGCGGCCTCACGTACAAAGCCGCGACGTAGCCCGGGGACCGAGCCGACGATCTCCATCCCGATGTCGCGCCCGAAGCGCAGAATGGGGTTGTCGTTGGAGAACAGCTTGTTGAACACATCGGTCGCCATGGCCAGCGCCGCCGTGTCGAACCGTCTCCATTCCTGATAGCGCTCCAGCACCAGAACTGATGCGATATCCTCGCCGCGCCGTCCAGCCAGTGTCAGAACTTCCGCCAAAGCGCCTACGTCGCGAAGACCTGCATTCAAACCCTGACCTGCGATTGGGTGCATGCCGTGGGCGGCGTCGCCTACCAGCGCCAGACGGTCACCGATGAAGGAATTGGCGATGGTCAGGTTCAGCGGATAGGTGAATCGGTCACCCTGCAGACGGATATCACCCAGAAAGTCCCCGAAACGCGGGCGAAGGACCTGCAGGTAATCCGTTTCGGGCATCGCGTTGATGCGCTGCGCCATTGCGGTGCGCTCGCTCCAGACGATTGAGCTGCGATTGCCAGTCAGCGGCAGAATCGCCAAGGGGCCGGGGGGCATGAAGAACTGATGCGCCACGCCATTGTGGGGCAGGTCATGCTCAATTGCACACACCAGCGCGGTTTGGCCGTAATCCCAGCCGGTGCGCTTGATCCCGGCGCGTGCAGCTGTGCCGCTGCGGCGCCCGTCACAGCCGACCAACAATCCGCCGGTCAGGGTCGTGCCATCATCCAGCGTCAGCGTTGCGCCCGTGTCGTTGGTGGCTTGTGCAACAACCGTTTTGCCGCTGATCTGTGTGATGCCGCTTTGCTCGGCCATTGCGTCCAAAAACGCGCGGCGCAGGTGGCGGTCTTCGACCATGTAGCCCATCGGGCCTTCTTCAATCTCGGCATGGTCAAAATGCAGGAAAAACGGGGATGAGCCGGCACCGGAATGCCCATCGGTGACCTTGATCTCAAGCATAGGTTGGGCATGGTCTGCCACTTTGTCCCAGACGCCAACCGCATCCAACAACCGCTGCGAGGCCAGCGCCAGAGCATAGGCGCGCCCGTCAAAAGCCGCGTTTTTTCGGGCTTTTTCGGCCAATGCGTCGATGACGGTGACAGAATGCCCTGTCTGGGCCAGTGCCAGCGCCAGGGCCGGGCCGTTCAGGCCGCCGCCTACGATCAGGATATCCGAGTTGTGTTCCATGGCCTGCAATATGCGCGCCCTTTCGGGATTGTCCATGTGCGGTCCTGTCGCTACCGTCCCTCAAAGTGCTTTTTTCGCAAGGGGGCAGGGATGCAGGACTGGCTGACCATGACGACGTGTGATCTGGGTCGGGGCATCGGCATGGGACAGATCGATCCGGTTGAATTGACCGAGACTTATCTGGCCGCCATCGACGCGCATCCGCACCGCGACAGGATCTATGCCCGCGTTACGCATGATCGTGCCAGGGCCGAGGCATTGGCTGCGCAGGAGCGCGCCAATCTGGGCCTGCGGCGGTCCCTGCTGGATGGTGTGCCGATCAGCTGGAAAGATCTGTTCGACACCGCCGGCACAGCGACTGAGGCAGGCTCGGCCTTGCTGAAAGGCCGGGTTCCCGAAATGGACGCGGTCGTTGTGCGTAACGCCACCGCCATGGGCACGGTCTGTCTGGGTAAGACGCATATGAGCGAGCTGGCCTTCTCAGGCCTTGGCCTGAACCCGATCACTGGCACGCCCCCATGCATTGACGATGAAGACGCCGTATCCGGAGGCTCTTCTTCCGGCGCGGCCGCATCGGTCGCCTGGGGCCTTGCCGCCTGTGGGATCGGTTCGGATACGGGCGGATCAGTGCGCATCCCAGCGGCCTGGAACAATCTGGTCGGGCTGAAAACCACCGCCGGGCGTGTCAGCCTTGAAGGAACGGTGCCCTTGTGTCTGCGGTTTGACACTGTTGGCCCACTGACCCGCTCAGTCGAGGACGCAGCTCATATGCTGGCCTTGCTGGAGGGGCGCTCTCCACCGGATCTCCGCGGTGCCAGCCTAAAAGGCCGCCGCTTTGCCAATCTTCAGACTGTGGCGCAGGACGACCTGAGGGATGAACCGCGCAAGGCCTTTGAGGATGGGTTGGAAAAACTCACCGAGGCCGGTGTCGAGATCGTTCCGCTGGACGTCCCCGAGCTGCACGACGCCATGGCGCTATCTGGCGTTCTCTACACAACCGAAGCCTATGGGCTGTGGCGCGATGTGATCGAAGCCAATCCCGATGCCATGTATCCCGAGATTCTGGAACGGTTTCGGTCGGGTCAAAACGCGACGGGTGCCGATTACATCGCGGCCTGGTCCAGGCTGAAAGCCTGTCGGGCGGCATGGGATGCCGCCACATCCGGGTTTGATGCGGTGCTTGCGCCGACAGCGCCCATTTTGCCGCCGAATCTGGATCGGTTGATGAATGACCATGACTACTATGTCACGGAAAATCTGTTGGCGCTGCGCAACACCCGTATTGGCAATCTGATGGGACTTGCTGCACTGACACTGCCGACCGGAATACCCGGGTGTGGCGTGATGATGATGGGATATCCGGGGTCAGAAGAGGCCCTGCTAAGGCTGGGATCAGCCGCCGAGGCGGCGTTGGCCTGAATGCCACAATCCCCTGATTCGCCACCTCTTTGTCTGGACGAAACCGGGTGCGATCTGTAGTCTGCCTGTAAAACGGGGCGAAATGATCCCGGTATTGAGGCAGTAGTTATGAATTTCCCCGAACGGTTTTCGGACCTACCGGAATATGCATTCCCGCGTTTGCGCACCCTGTTGGATCACCACCAGCCGGGTGGCGAAGTGATTCACATGACCATCGGCGCGCCTATGCATGGTTTTCCGGCGTGGGTCACCGATGTGATCACAGAAAACGCGGCCGGGTTTAAGGGATACCCGCCAAACGAAGGATCGCCCGAGTTGCGGTCGGCGATTACAGGTTGGATTGATCGCCGCTATGGCGTTTCGATGGACCCCGACGCCAACGTGATGGCGCTGAACGGCACGCGCGAAGGATTGTACAACGCGGCGATGGCACTGTGTCCCGAGCAGAAAAATGGCGAAAAGCCCGCCATTCTGTGCCCGAACCCGTTCTATCAGGTTTACATGGTAGCCTCTCTTTCGGTGCGGGCTGAGCCGGTTTTTGTGCCTGCAACAGCCGCCAACGGTCACTTGCCGGACTATGCCAGCTTGCCTACGGATGTGCTGAACCGCACTGTTGCGGCCTATATCTGTTCGCCTGCAAACCCTCAGGGCGCGGTCGCCTCGCGCGATTATTGGGTCGAACTGATCCAACTAGCCGAGACCTATGATTTCCGCATCTTTGCGGACGAATGTTATTCAGAAATATACCGCGACGCGGCACCAACAGGTGTTCTGGCTGTGGCGCAGGAACTTGGGGCCGATCCGGAACGGATCACCTTGTTCAATTCTCTTTCCAAGCGGTCCAATCTGGCTGGTCTGCGCTCGGGCCTGATCGCCGGTGGTCCCGAGACCATCAAGAGGGTCAAGCAGTTACGCAACTACGCAGGTGCGCCTTTACCGCTACCTTTGCAGACTGCCGCCGCAAAAGTTTGGGCAGATGAGGCGCATGTTGTCGAGAACCGCGCGCTGTATCAGGAAAAATACACCATTGCGGATGAGGTTTTCGCGGGCGTGCAGGGCTATATGCCGCCTGAAGCCGGGTTTTTCCTGTGGCTGCCGGTCGAAAATGGCGAAGAAACCACATTAAGGCTGTGGCAGGAAACCGGCGTTCGGGTTCTGCCTGGTGCATATCTTTCTCAAGGTGACCCGGGGCAAAACCCGGGCGAGCAATTTATCCGGGTCGCAATGGTGGCCCCAAAAACAGAGTTGCGGCAGGGGCTGATTACGCTCCGTGACTGCATCTATTCGTGAGGTACGAGGGCAAAATGGCATCATATAACGCGCGCAACCGCGATCCATTGCTGGACAGCACGACTCAGGCCGCCATCGAGCGGCGCAGCAAGGAACTGATCGGGATCGCCCTGATCCTGCTGGGGCTGGCTTCAGCCGCGATGATCTGGTCCTACACGCCAGATGATCCGAACTGGATGGTGTCGACAGACGCGCCGGTGCAGAACTGGATGGGGCGGATTGGGGCGTCGATCGCTGCGCCGCTGTTCATGATCGTCGGATGGGGCAGTTGGAGCATCGCGCTGGTGCTGATTGGCTGGGGCATACGCTTTGCCGGGCACTTCGGCGAGGAACGCGCAGTGGCCCGCTTGATCTTTGCTCCGATCTGGATTGCCATCGTTTCCGTTTATGCCGCAACTTTGGTGCCGGGTGAGGCATGGCGCACGACCCACAGCTTTGGTCTGGGGGGCTTGTTCGGTGATACCGTCATGGGTGCGTTGCTAACACTGCTGCCTATATCGTCACATTTCACGGTCAAACTGATGTCGCTGGCAATGGCCGCGGGCATGCTGGTGCTGGGTACATTTGTCCTTGGGTTCACAAAAGCCGACGTGTGCAAAGGCGCGCGTGCCTTCTTGTTGGGCCTTGTGATGTCCTATGACATGTTGATGAACCTCTTGGGTCGCAGTGCGTCGGTGACCGCACAGGCGGCGCGAGATCGCCGGGCACAGTGGGAAGAGCGCAAGGCCATCCGCGCAGAGGCCAACGACGCGGTGTTTGACGATGATATGGCGTATGCCGATCCGATGTTCGAAGAGCCGGACTTCGACGAGCCCGAACCCGCAAAACCCGGTCTGCTGGCGCGGATGCCAAGCCTGATCCGCCGCGCCGATCCCATGCCGGAACCTGAACTGGTCGCTCGCGAACCGGTTGCCGGATTCGATGAAATGCCGGGTGAAGATCGTATCAAGTCCAAGATTTCGGCAGCCGTGCGCAATCGCAAGGTGGCCGCGGGTGAAGTAGCGCCAGAGGTCGATCCAACCCTGCCTTTGACCAAAGGGCGTGGCCGGGGGCCGGACCCGCTGATCCTGAACGCCAGAGGCGGAGAGGAGCTTCCGCCCGAGCCGCCGATGACATTGGACGGTCTGCCGCCCGAGCCGATGCTGACGGCCGAGCCTGAACCCGAGTGGCAGCAGGAACCCCTGCATCATGATTTTGCGCCCGAGCCCGTCTATGAGGATGAGGCCGTATTTGAAGACGCACCCGAACCCGAACCGACCCCGCTTCCTGCGATGAAAATTCCAGTGGCCGAACCGCGCAAACCCGTTGTGGCACAGCCCGTGCGCCGCACCCCTGCGCCGTCGCGTCGTGCACAGGCCGAAGCACAGCCTGGGCTGTCCTTTGAAGATCGGCATTCGGACTTTGAACTGCCGCCTCTGAGCCTACTGTCCAACCCATCCAGCATTCAGCGCCATCACCTCAGCGATGAGGCATTGGAAGAAAACGCGCGCATGTTGGAAAACGTGCTGGACGACTATGGCGTCAAAGGTGAGATCACCAGCGTCCGCCCAGGCCCTGTTGTTACCATGTACGAACTAGAGCCTGCTCCGGGCCTGAAAGCCAGCCGGGTTATCGGTCTGGCCGATGATATCGCGCGCTCGATGTCGGCGCTGTCGGCACGTGTTTCGACCCTGCCGGGTCGCTCGGTGATCGGGATCGAACTGCCCAATGAAAACCGCGAGATGGTGGTGCTGCGCGAAATCCTTGCCAGCCGTGATTTCGGCGATGGCAACCACGCGCTGCCACTTGCGCTGGGCAAGGATATCGGCGGCGAATCCATGGTCGCAAACCTGGCCAAGATGCCCCACTTGTTGATTGCGGGAACAACCGGTTCCGGTAAGTCGGTCGCGATCAACACCATGATCCTATCGCTGCTATATAAGCTGACACCGGACGAATGTCGCCTGATCATGATCGACCCCAAGATGCTGGAACTGTCCGTCTATGATGGCATTCCGCATCTGCTGTCGCCCGTTGTGACCGACCCGAAAAAGGCGGTTGTCGCGCTGAAATGGGTCGTGGGCGAGATGGAGGACCGCTATCGTAAAATGTCCAAGATGGGCGTGCGCAACATCGCGGGTTACAATGGTCGCGTGAAGGACGCATTGGCCAAGGGCGAGATGTTCAGCCGCACCGTGCAGACCGGGTTCGACGATGAAACCGGCGAGCCAACGTTCGAGACAGAAGAGTTCGCGCCCGAAGCGATGCCATACATCGTCGTGATTGTTGATGAGATGGCCGACCTGATGATGGTCGCGGGCAAAGAGATCGAGGCCTGTATCCAGCGACTGGCGCAGATGGCAAGGGCCTCGGGTATTCACCTGATCATGGCCACGCAGCGCCCCTCGGTCGATGTGATTACCGGTACGATCAAGGCGAACTTCCCAACCCGGATTTCGTTCCAGGTGACCTCGAAAGTCGACAGCCGCACTATTCTGGGCGAAATGGGGGCCGAGCAACTGCTGGGGCAGGGCGACATGCTGTATATGGCAGGTGGCGCCAAGATCACCCGTTGCCACGGCCCGTTTGTTTCGGACGAGGAAGTCGAGGAAATCGTCAACCACCTGAAACAGTTCGGCCCACCGGACTATGTAAACACCGTGCTGGACGGTCCATCTGAGGACAAAGCCGACAACATCGACGCGGTTCTGGGCCTGAACACGGGCGGCAATACGAATGGCGAGGATGCTTTGTACGATCAGGCGGTAGGGATTGTGATCAAGGATCGCAAATGCTCGACCTCATACATTCAGCGGAAACTTGCCATTGGCTATAACAAAGCTGCGCGACTTGTTGAGCAAATGGAGGATGAAGGTGTTGTTTCGTCGGCAAATCACGTCGGGAAACGCGAAATCCTCGTCCCTGAGCAATAGGATATTTAATAACAAGTGCAGAGCGCTTATCTGGGGAGTTATGAAACAAATTGCCTTTGCCCTTGCTTTGACACTCGCCGCGCCTGCGGCCTGGGCGGCTGAAAAGCTGCCGTTGTCCCAAATCTCAAACTACCTCAACGGCCTCAAAACCGTCGAGACCACGTTTACACAAGTCAACGATGACGGTTCGCTGAGCACCGGAAAGCTGTGGCTAGAGCGCCCCGGTAAAATGCGGTTTGAATATGATCCTCCCAACAGCGCTGTGGTTCTGGCGCGCGCAGGTACGGTGCAGATATTTGATCCGAAATCGAACCAGCCGCCGGAGCAGTATCCGCTGAAACGTACACCGTTGTCGTTGGTGCTGGCGCGCAACGTCAACCTGGGGCAGGCGAATATGGTGGTTGCCCATGATTTTGACGGGACGGCCACGGTTGTTACCGCTCGGGACCCGAAGAACCCCGAATCCGGCCGGATTGAACTGATGTTTACGGGAGACCCGATCGAGCTGCGCAAATGGGTCATTCACGACAATGCCGGCAGTCAGACGACCGTTCTGCTGGGGCAGCTGAGTACCGGCGGAAATCTCAGCAACGATCTGTTTTCAAGATCAAAAAGAAGCGGGTCAGGCAATCGCTGACCCGCACTCCTGTCAGTAGCGGCAATTGGCCAGCTGCGCCTGATAAAGTTTGGCGCGTGCATCGACGTCATTGGCGACGTTCAACAGCCAGGATTTGCTGTTATGGCTGCCACGGGCAAAGCCGGTGTGCCCCTCGTGATACGCCAGATACTGGTTGCGCGTATCTGTGGGGTGAATACCGTTCCGCTGATGGCTTTTGTTCATGTACCAGCCGATGAAATCTGACGCATCGCGGATGCGGTCCCGCTTGGCGCGGCGTTTGCCGGTTTCCTTGCGATATTCATCCCAGGTGCCGTCCAGCGCCTGGCTGAATCCGTAGGCGCTGCTTTGACGGCCCATGGGGATCACACCCAGAACGTATTGGTGCGGCGTACGTGCGTCGTGTTTATAGCGGCTTTCCTGATAGATCGTCGCCATTTGAACGTGAATTGGGACGCCCCATTTTCGTTCGGTGCTTTTGAACGCCTTGATAAAATCAGGCCGTTCGCGCGCAATGCTGCACGCGTCATTCAATCTGCTCGGTGGCTGTTTGGACCCGCCACCGCAGGATGCCAAAAGCAGCACCCCGAAGAGTACGAAAAGAATTCTGCTCATGTGCCTCGTGCCTTTTTTCTTTATTCTAGCGCAAATTGAGCGATTAGGAAATCACAATCGTTATAGAACAATGGCTAGAATTATAGGCAAAGCGCCCACGCTTAGCACAGTTGATACCATGACCATCCCTGCAACCGCGTCCGAATCCGCGTCAAACCGCTCGGCCAGCAGGTACGATGTAACCGCGACCGGGGTGCACATCTGCAGGACCAATACTCCAAAAGCGGTTGCGTCCAGATCAAAGAATCGAGCTATTGCCCAGCCGAGCGCGAAGCAGACCAGCAGCTTCAGGACGGACAGCCAGATCGCCTGACCCAATTTGCGGGTCGTCAGCCTTGCAATTGCCACGCCGACTGTAATCAACATCATGGGGATGGCCATTTGGCCTAGCAGCTCTAGCGTATTGGTCAGGAACAGTGGCGTTTCCCAGTCTTGCCATAGGAATAAGGCCCCAAGCAGGGTTGCCCAAACCATCGGTTCGCGCGCAACTTTGCCGAATGCACCCTTTCCAGCGACGAGGTAAATTCCATAGGTGAAAGAAAACAGGGCGGTAATTGCCAGGAAAATGACTGCAAAACCCAGACCTGCCTGACCAAACGCAAAAATACACAGCGGCAGGCCCAGATTTCCGGTATTGCCAAAAATCAGTGGCGACAGGTAAGTCCGACGGTCCAGGTTTGAAAGTCGAACGAAAACGCCAAAGGCCACGGCAAGGCCAATATGACCCGCAATTGCGGCCAGTGTGAAGCGGGTCAACTCTCCTGCCGGGATCTCGGTTTGCATCAGCGCCACAAAGATCAGGCTGGGCACGGCAAGCGTCACGGCAAGGCGCGTCACAAACTCCAAACGGTACTCAAAACCAAGTTTAACCCAGGTGAATCCAATGCCCGCCAGCAGAAAAACCGGCGCCACAATTTCGAACACTGTCAGTAAGATGTTCACAGACTGTTTCCTTTAATTTCCGATCAATGATTGGCATTCCGGCCCGGAAAGAGGTAGTAAGATCTCTGGGGGCTGAGATAATGCTGAAGACAAATGCCAAGTACCGCCTGGGACAGGTGGTCCGCCACAAAAAGCATCCCTTCCGAGGGGTGATTTTTGACGTGGACCCGGAATTTTCCAACACAGAAGAGTGGTATCAGGCCATTCCCGAGGACAGCCGCCCCATCAAGGATCAGCCGTTTTACCATCTGCTCGCAGAAAACGACCAATCCTTCTATGTGGCTTATGTTTCAGAACAAAATCTGATTGCGGACCAATCCGGGGAACCGGTGGAGCATCCTGATATTCCTGACATGTTCGGTCCTTTCGAGAATGGCGCATACCCGCTGCACTTTAATTTGAACTAAGTGATTTGGTGCGCCAGATTGCGCGCCTAGGTGGTCAGTAACCTAACGCACAACCGTCTTTTCTGGGGTCACTTGCGCCTTCCAGAACACCATCTGTGCGGATTCGGATTGCTTGCGCTCCGCCAAGGGGCGTTTCTGGAACCTGAACGTTGTGCCCAAAATCGCTCAATTGTTGAGATGTGCTGGGCGGAATTCCGCGTTCAAGTTTCAGAACGCCGCCGTCTGCAAAGGCGCGCGGGGCGTCCACAGAGGCCTGCAAACCCAACCCATGATCAGTGAGGTTGGACAATAGGCGTGCATGGCCTGTTGGTTGAAAAGCTCCGCCCATCACGCCAAATGGCATGAGCACACGGCCATCCTGTTTGAGCATACCGGGAATGATCGTGTGCATCGGGCGTTTGCCCGGGCCAAGCTCGTTTGGGTGACCGGGGCTCAGGTTGAAGCCTGAGCCGCGGTTTTGCAGCAATATCCCGTACTTTTCTGATGCGATACCGGACCCGAAGCTATGAAATATGGAATAGATCAGCGAGACGGCCATCCGATCTTGGTCAACAACCGTGATATAGACTGTGTCTTTGTGAATGGACTCGGTTAGCGGGGCTGCCGCCGGCATGGCGCGCTTGGGGTCAACCAACGCGGCCAGTTTATCGGCCACCGTCTGGTCAAGGAACCGTTCAGCGTGGGTTGTGTGATCTGGGTCCGCAATGAACCGATTGCGCGCGTCATAGGCGAGTTTCGAAGCCTCGGCCTCAAGATGTATGAGTTCGGGGCCAAACGGATCAAGGCCCGCTAGGTCAAAGTTTTTCAGGATATTCAAAAGCAGGATCGCCGTCGCACCCTGTCCGTTTGGCGGATGTTCGACCAGATCAATGCCCTTGTAGCTTCCGCTGACGGGCTGGGTGTCTGTGCATTGCGTGGCCAGAAAATCCTGAGCCGTGTGAACTCCGCCCAATGCCGTCAAGGCGTCGATCATATCCTGCGCAATTTCACCGGAATAAAAGGCATCACGGCCATTGCGTGCAATCTGGCGCAGGACCTCTGCCTGCCCCGGCGCGCGAAAGATCTGGCCTACTTTTGGCGCTTTGCCGTCAGTCAGGTAATGCTTGCGCGCAGCCCCCTGCAACGTGTCAGCCCCCGTTTTCCAATCATAGGCGACCCGGGGTGCGACCGGGACACCGGCCTCGGCATAGTGAATGGCAGGTGCCAGTATCACCTCCAGCCCAAGCCTGCCCTCGGTTTCTGCCAGATGGCAAAAGGCATCAATCGCACCGGGAATTGTTACGGCATCGGGTGTGTTCAACGGCACTGTATCCAGCCCCTTGGCCCGCAACTTGTCCGAATTGGCTGCGGCTGGAGCGCGTCCGGACCCGTTTAGGGCGCGTATCTGATCTTCGCCTGCGCGGTTGAACAGGACAAAGCAATCGCCACCGATGCCCGTCATCTGCGGCTCGCAAATGCCCAGCAGCACAGCGCCTGCGATGGCGGCGTCCATGGCATTGCCGCCTTGCTGCAGGATATTTACGGCAACCTGCGCGGCCAGAGGATGCGATGTGGCGCTCATTCCTTCGGTTGCCAAAACTTCGGACCGACCCGGAGTGTGAAAATCCCGCATAGCTTTGCCTTCCCCTTTTGAACACGCCGAACGTAAAGCGCGGTCACGGATTGTCTAGTCACATCAGCGGGAAGGGAGATCCTCGGCGCCGTTCACTGGGTGGGGGCTGTGACACGAGGCGCCGAGGGAAGCTATCTGAGCTACGGATACCTTTTTGCCCTTTGTTTGCGGCACGGCCATGGTGCGATCAGGGCCTTTATGTGGCCTTTTTGGGTCCGGCGGAGGGGTTTGGGAAGTCAAACCGCAGTGACAACCGGTTGCAGCCATTGCGATGCTCATAGCGAATGTCGCTGGTCAGTTCATGGATCAGGAACCAGCCAAACCCGCCTTCGGGTAAGTCATCGAGCGTCGATCCCAAAGGCGCAGGCACACCATCCGGCACGCGAAATCCGGGCAGAGGATTCCCAGTGTCAGAGATCAGAATATCCAGCCAGTTTTGATGCAGCCGACAATGCACCCTGACCTTGGCCGGAGTGACGCCCGCATAGGCATGCTCGACCACATTGTTGATCGCCTCGGCCAGCGCGATTTTAACGTCGCTCGCCTTGTGTGACGGCAGGCCCTGCACCTCCAGCTCTTTGCTTAGCTGGGCGATACCAACACTGGCTTCGGCTTCGGTTGCAGTAAAACTCAGATCCAAGCAGTTCCCGTTCCCCATCGACATCGTGCCTATTCAATCCGTGAAATCATTCCGCCGGCGGTGCCAGAGCGTCGGCCAGGGTAGGATAGAGGTTGAACACCGTATCCATGCGGGTCAGCCGAAACACCTTTTCGACAAACGGGTGCAACCCGGCCAAATCCAACCTGCGGTCACTGCCCAGTTGTTTCATCGACGCGACGATGGCCCCAAGGCCGCTTGAATCGATAAATTCGACCCCCGTCAGGTCCAGAACAACGCGCGGCGCGCCACCGTCAGCCTCATTGCGCATGTCTTCCTTGAACTGAATGGCCATTGCGGCATCAATCCTGTCCGAATGCACGGTAATGATCTGCGTCGTGTCTGTTATCTTACTGGTCAGGGCCATGCGCACGGGCTCTCTAAACTGAAAATCACTCGTAGAAATACGCTAGACGACAATTCTTACCATTCTGTATCCATTCCAGTAGAAAAGCGAAGGAGCATCCAGATGAAGCAAGTCGTTATCGCCGGCGCGGCGCGGACCCCGATGGGTGGGTTTCAGGGGATGTTCGATACCGTGACAGCGGCCGATCTGGGCGGCGACGCCATCAGGGCAGCGTTGCAAGGGGCCGGTACTGAAACCGTTGACGAAGTCCTTATGGGATGTGTTTTGCCGGCCGGGCAGGGGCAGGCGCCCGCGCGCCAGGCCGGTTTTGCGGCAGGGTTGGGCGAAGACGTTCCCGCCACAACGCTGAACAAAATGTGCGGATCAGGCATGAAAGCGGCCATGATGGCCTATGACCAGATCGCTTTAGGGCATGCCGATACAATGATCGCAGGCGGGATGGAGAGCATGACGAACGCGCCATACCTTTTACCCAAAATGCGCGAAGGCGCGCGATTGGGTCATACGCAGGCAATGGATCATATGTTCTTGGACGGGCTCGAGGACGCTTACGACAAAGGTCGCCTGATGGGCACATTCGCCGAAGACTGTGCCGAGGTCTATCAGTTCACGCGCGAAGCGCAGGACGAATATGCGCTGCGTTCATTGTCAAATGCGCTGGCCGCACAGGAAAACGGCGCATTCGCGGATGAAATCACGCCGGTTACGGTCCGCACCCGCAAGGGTGAGATCACGCAGGCATCGGATGAACAGCCGCTTTCGGCACGGCCCGAGAAGATCCCGACGCTCAAGCCGGCGTTTCGGAAGGATGGCACTGTCACGGCGGCAAACTCTTCTTCGATATCCGACGGTGCCGCTGCATTGATGTTGGCATCCGAGAACGCAGCCCAAGCGCAGGGTCTGACCGTTCGTGCCCGTATCGTCGGCCACGCTAGCCATGCGCAGGCACCGGGGCTGTTTACGACGGCACCTGTTCCGGCCGCGCAGAAACTTCTGACAAACATCGGCTGGTCGAAAGAAGATGTCGATCTGTGGGAGGTTAACGAAGCCTTTGCGGTCGTGCCGATGGCTTTCATGCACGAGATGGGGCTGCCCCGCGATATCGTCAACGTGAACGGCGGGGCTTGCGCACTTGGGCATCCGATTGGTGCGTCGGGTGCACGGATCATGGTCACCCTGCTGAACGCGTTGGAAAAGCGAAACCTGAAACGCGGGGTGGCGGCCATCTGCATCGGCGGCGGCGAAGGCACGGCGATAGCCATCGAACGCGTTTGACGCTTCCTCTTTTTCCAAATACTCCGGCGCAAACCCCTGCCACGAGTTCCGACATGACAGCTGATTACGACACACTTGCCAAAACCATCGCCGCCCTGACCCAAGGCGAAACCGACAGCGTGGCTCTGATGGCTACAATTGCGTGCGAGGTGCACCATTCCGATGATCGGTTTGACTGGACAGGTTTCTACCGTGTCACTGAGCCCGGGCTTTTGAAGATCGGACCCTATCAAGGTGGGCACGGTTGTCTGGTTATCCCGTTCGACCGCGGTGTCTGTGGCGCTGCCGCCCGTACGGGCGAGGTACAGTTGGTGCCGGATGTGGATGCGTTTCCGGGCCATATCGCCTGCGCATCTTCGACCAGATCCGAGGTGGTGCTGCCTGTGCACAACGCCACCGGTGACGTCATTGCGGTGTTCGATATCGACAGTGATCAACCCAACGCGTTTAATGAACAAGACGCAAAGAACCTGAGCGGAATTCTGTCCAGCGTATTCGCCAAGTAAAAATGGCCGGCGGCGTACCCCCGGCCATATTGATTAGTGTGTGCTTCCTATCAGGTGCTCAGAAGCTTGGCTTTCTGCGCTGCAAATTCCTCATCCGTCAGAACGCCTTTTTCCTTGAGCGCTGCAAGCCGTTCCAGCTCATCCGCAGCAGATACGGTCGCGACTGAGCGGATATAGTCCTTTTGCGCCTGTTCGATCTGGCTCATGGCTTCGGCATTGTGCTGGTGCATTTTGTCGCCGCGGACAATCAGGTAGGCCAGAACACCCATCCAAGGAATCAGGATGACAAAGGCAATCCAAACTGCCTTTCCACCGCCACTTAGGTCCTTGGATCGGAAGACATCGGCCACAACCGAAATCATCACCCAGAACCAGGCCACCATCAGGAACAGCCAGAAGATTGACCAGACTATGTCGAAGAAACCGATGCCGTTGTCCATTTGTCATTCAACCCTTTGCGAATGCGTAAGAATAATCATATTCAGATAGAACGAGAGTGTAGCAGACAGTTTCCCAAATGGTTAGCACCTAATCCCTGATGGAATTCTCGCGCTAGACTAGGCTGGGCAATTCCAAGGCCGCCAGAAGATAGGCCAGGACAGCCTGAGCGCCGAAAATCCCAAAGATGTAGTATGAAAACAGCCGCTTGCGGGTTTTGTGTCTGAAAATCCACCGCCCCAGCAATGCGCCTAGACTGCCGCCTAGCGCCGCCAACCACAATAGCTTTCGTTCCGAGATACGCCTTTTCCGCCGTCTTGTCCGCAGTTTATCCCAGCCAAAGGCAAGCAAAGTCAGGGCGTTGATGGTCCATAAGTAAATCACCGCAATCCACATGGTGGACGGATACCCAAACAATGTTGTGCGTCCAAGTGAAAAATATCTTGGTTTTTTCACGGAATCAGCGCATCGTGAAAAACGAGGAGAAAATTTCACCAAACCCCGGAGCGTTCAGTGAACAGCCAAGCCCCGCACAGCGCCACACTCGGAGCCGATCTTCGGGCTTTGCGTAAGGCGCGTGGGTTGACGCTGACCGAGATCGCCGCACGTCTGGGTCGTTCTGTTGGTTGGCTTAGCCAAGTCGAGCGCGACAAGTCCGACCCCTCAATTTCCGACCTGCGCCAGATTGCCGAATGTCTGGGCGTGCCGATGTCGATGCTGTTCGCGCATTCCTCCGCTCCGGCAGATGAGCAGGGGTATGTGGTGCGCGCCGGAACGCGCCGCCCGATGGGGTCCGGTGAGGAAGGGTTGATCGAAGAACTGCTGTCGCCCGATCTGACCGATGATTTCGAAATGGTGCATTCCACATTCAAGCCCCGATCGAAAATGCAAACCCCGGCCAACCGACCAACGCAGGAGGTTGGGTACATGGTGTCAGGGCGGTTGGAACTGACGATCAGTGGGCGCCAGTTTTCGGTCGGCCCCGGCGACAGCTTTCGGATCAAACATGAACCCTATCAATGGTCGAACCCCTATGATGAGCCCGCAGTGGCCATCTGGGTTATCGCCCCGCCGGTGTACTGATGAGCTTTGAAGCCTGGACCATATTCGCATTGTTCTGGGTGGTGTTCGTCACCACTCCGGGTCCGAATGCGGTAAACTGCATCTCGAACGGAATGAGTCTGCCGTTTCCCAAGGCGATGCTGGGTGTGCTGGCGATTCTAACGCAGGCCAGCGTGTTTCTAATTTTGTCAGCACTAGGTGTGACCGCGTTGATCGCAGCCTCCCCAACCGGGTTTTTCATCGCCAAACTGGTTGGTGCAGGGTTCCTGATTTGGGTTGGGGTTCGCGGTTGGATGAATGCCACGCGTCCGGCACCAGTTACCGAACGCCCTGCGCGTCACGTGTATCTGCACGCACTGGCGGTTGCGACGATCAATCCTAAAAGCGTGGCAGGGTATCTCGCCGCCTTTTCGCAATTTGTGCAACCGGATGTGCCGATCTGGCAGCAGATGGTCGTTATCATGCCCACGGCGCTGGTCATTACCACGCTCAGCTATACCGGGTTCACCCTGATGGGCACATTGATGGGCAAAGCGGCGCTGGGAGCGGTTTTCAACACTTGGGTGCGTCGTGTCATGGCCGCCTGTTTCATCATCTATGGCGTGTTGCTGGGTGCCAGCTCCACGCCCGCAGCTAGGGGGTAATCAGATGCAAAACGGTTCTTGCCTCTGCGGCGCAGTCGCGTTCACGATTGACGGAGAGCTTTCACAGCCTTCGGCCTGCCATTGCGGTCAATGCCGCAAGCAGTCCGGCCATGTTTGGTCTTCGACCTGGACACATCAGGATAACTTGAGCTTCACCGCCAGCGACACGCTTACGTGGTTCCGCGCTTCGGACACCGCCCGCCGCGGTTTCTGCCGTTCCTGCGGCTCGTTCCTCTTCTGGCAGCACAATGACGAGGACACGATTTCAATTTCCATGGGTGCGCTCAGCGAGCCCACGGGTCTAACGCTCTCGAAGCATATCTTTGTCGCCGACAAGGGCGATTACTACGACATCACAGACGATCTGCCCCAACGGGCACAGTAACAAGGATCAAGACCAATGAGCGATTTTCCGACAAAAGCCCGCGTGGTTGTTATCGGTGGCGGTGTGGTGGGGGCCTCCTCGCTGTACCATCTGGCCAAGAAGGGCTGGACTGATTGTGTTCTGCTGGAAAAGAACGAACTGACCGCTGGCTCGACCTGGCACGCGGCGGGTAACGTTCCGACGTTCTCGAATTCCTGGGCGATCATGAACATGCAGCGGTACTCGACCGAGCTGTATTCGCGTTTGGGCGAAGAGGTCGACTATCCGATGAACTACCACGTTTCAGGCTCGATCCGTCTTGCGCACAGCAAGGAGCGGATGCAAGAGTTCGAACACGCCATGGCGATGGGACGCTATCAAGGCATCCCGATGGAGATGTGGACACCGGAAGAAGCTAAAGAGCGCTATCCATTCCTGGAGACGCACGATCTTGAAGGCGTTCTGTACGATCCCACCGATGGTGACATTGATCCGGCGCAGCTGACACAGGCGCTGGCCAAGGGCGCCCGTGACATGGGCCAGAAGATCATCCGCTTTTGCCCGGCAACTGGCGTAACTCAGCACGACGACGGCTCCTGGACCGTACACACCGACAAAGGCGATATCGCCTGCGACTATGTTGTGAACGCGGCTGGGTATTACGCGCAGCGCGTGGGAGAGTGGTTCAAACCTTTCGGCGGCCGCACAGTTCCCGCGATGGTGATGAGCCACCAGTATTTGCTGACCGACGAAGTTCCAGAAATTGAAGAATGGTCCAAAGCGAACGGTGGTAAGAAACTGCCACTGCTGCGCGACGTGGATATCTCGTACTACCTGCGGCAGGAAAAGAATGGCTTCAACCTTGGTCCGTATGAGCCTAACTGCAAGGGCCATTGGATGACTGAAGATGATGCTATGCCCGAGGATTTCTCGTTCCAGCTGTGGAACGATGATCTGGACCGCATCGAGGATATCGTCACTGACGCGATGGAGCGGGTGCCGCTGATGGCGACCTCGGGTGTTGGCCGCGTTATCAACGGCCCGATCCCCTATGCGCCGGACGGGCTGCCGCTGATCGGCCCAATGCCCGGTGTGAAAAACGCGTTCGAGGCGCACACATTCACCTTCGGCATCGCGCAAGGCGGTGGTGCGGGCAAGGTGCTGGCCGAATGGATCGTCGATGGCGCGACCGAATGGGATATGTGGGCCGTCGATCCACGTCGCTACACCGATTACACAGATCAGGACTACTGCAACCAGAAAGGTCTGGAAGTTTATGGCAACGAATACGCCATGCATTTCCCCCATCATGAATGGCCAGCAGCGCGCGACAAGAAACTGTCGCCGGTGCATGACAAGGTCAAGGCGCTGGGCGGCGTGATGGGTGCCTATAACGGATGGGAGCGGGCCAACTGGTTCGCGAAGCCGGGCGATGACACGTCGCTTGATGCAACCCATACCTGGGGTCGGTCCGGCCCGTGGGAGCAGCGGATCCAAGAAGAATGCGAGGCCGTGCGAGACCATTGTGGCGTACTAGATCTGCCAGGCTTCTCGCGCTTCATGGTCAAGGGAGAGGGCGCCGCTGAGGCGCTGCGCGGCCTCGCAACCGGTGGGTTGCCAAAGGTCGGCCGGATGAACCTCATCTATATCTCTGATGACCGTGGTCGCATTCTGACCGAGATGTCCTGTATCCGAATGGGTGAGGATGAGTTCATCATGATCACCGCCGCAACTGCACAGTGGCATGATCGGGACATCCTGATGAACGCGATGCCTGCGAGTGTTTCGATTGAAGACGTTACCACGTCACGGGATACACTGATCGTCACTGGTCCGAAGTCGCGCGAGATTCTGTCGACTATGACGGATGCGGATCTGACCTCGGGGTGGCTGACTCATCAGTCTGCGACCGTTGCTGGCCAGCCCGCCTATCTGATCCGCGTCTCCTTTGCAGGTGAGCTGGGATGGGAAGTCCACGCTTTGAACGAGCATATGCCTGCGATCTATGACGCGATCATCGATGCCGGTGCCAAACCGTTCGGCATGTACGCCCTGAACTCGCTGCGCATCGAAAAGGGATACCGTGCCTGGAAGGGTGACTTGTCGACCGACTACTCGCTGCTGGAAGCCGGTCTGGAACGCTTCGTCAAACTGGACAAGCCGCAGGACTTCCCCGGCAAGGCCGCGATCCTGAACGAAAAGCAGCAGGGCGTGAAGAAGTCGTTTGTCACCATTACAGTGGATGCAGGAGACTGCGACGCGCCCTACATGTCCTGCATCTGGCAGAACGGCGAGATCGTGGGCGAGACCACTTCGGGCGCATGGGGATACCGCGTTGGCAAATCCATCGCGCTGGGCATGGTCAAGGCCGAGCTTGCCAACCCCGGCACCGAGCTTGAAGTCGAAATCTACGGCCAAAAGTGCCGCGCTGTGGTAGAGCAGAATCAGCCGCTTTGGGATCCCGAGAACGAGCGGTTGCGCGCTTAAACTCTCACGGAGACCTCCATGAGCAAACGATACGCCAAACTGGGACCCGGTGAGGGTCCCAACTATGACTGGGAAAATGACCACACCTTTGTGAAAGTGTCGGGTCAGGACACCGATGGCGCATACACGCTTATGGAAGATAATCTGAAGGCCAGCTTCGCGCTTGGCCTTCATCGCCATGATACCCATGCCGAAACCTTCTATTTTCTGGAAGGCGCGGTGGATTTCTACGTTGATGGCGACTGGCATCGCTGCACTCCGGGCACAACCATGCATGTCCCGCCCGGAGTACCCCATGCGTGTCGCGTCGCCGATGGCGCGCCCGCCAGAATGCTGATGATCTTTCAACCCTCGGGGTTCGACGGGTTTCTGGCCGAACTGGCGACGATGACCGAGGCTGACTTTGCAGATGAGGCGAAAATGGCCGAGCTCAACGCGCGTTACGACATTGTGCCGATGGGGCCGGTTCCAGCCCATCCGGAAGACAGGGTCTAAAGATGACCACGCCCACGAAAATGTCCGGCGTTTACCTGACGCGCCATGGCGGTCCCGATGCGCTGGAATGGCGCGAGGATATTCCGGTCCCAACGCCCGGACCAGGGCAGGTTCTGGTTCGGGTCGCGGCCGCAGGGGTAAACAACACGGACATCAATACACGGGTCGGCTGGTATTCCTCGGACGTGACCGGGGCAACGGACGCCGTTGATCAGGATGTTGATGCCGGAGGCTGGGGAGGTGCGCTGTCGTTCCCCCGCATTCAGGGTGGCGATCTGTGTGGGATAGTCGAATTGGCAGGGCAAGAGACCGGGTTTCAGGCCGGGCAACGGGTGACCTGCCCGATCAACTTGCCACGCCCGCGTCCCGGCAATCCGACTGGCTTTATCGCATTAGGCTCTGAAATCGACGGCGCGTTTGCGCAATACTGTCTGGTTCAGGCCGACGACCTGTATGACGTGACGGCCTCACCCCTGTCAGATGTCGAAATCGCCGCCATCCCCTGTGCATTTGGCACGGCAGAGAACCTGTTAACCCGTGCTGGCGTGACCGCTGGGCATAAGGTGCTGATTACCGGTGCCTCAGGCGGCGTGGGCCTTGCCGCCGTGCAATTGGCGTCTCTACGCGGGGCGACGGTTTGGGGCGTTACGGGATCAACCAAGGCCGAGGTGGTCAAAGCGCAGGGGGCCGTGGACACCTTTGACCGCAACGCGCCGCTGCCCAAGGACATGTTCGACGTCGTGATCGACGTTGTCGGAGGCCCGGCCTGGCCCGGCTTGATCTTGGCCCTGAAACCCGGCGGTCATTATGCCGTTTCCGGAGCAATCGCAGGACCAATCGTTTCGGCTGACCTGCGTGAGATCTACCTGCGCGACATCACGATTCACGGCTGCACACATCAGGCATTTGAAGTCTTTGGCCGCCTTGTCGAGATGATGAATGCGGGCCGCATCAAGCCTTTGGTTTCTAAGACCTATCCACTAAGAGACATCGCCAAGGCGCAGGAGGACTTTCAGTCCAAGGCGCTGCCGGGAAAACTCGTTCTAATTCCGTAGGGAGGTTGGCAAATGGCGGATATCACGCTTCTGGATGGCTCGATCGGGCAGGAACTGGTCAAACGCAGCGGGGACAAGCCCACACCGCTGTGGTCGACGCGCGTGATGATCGACCACCCGGAACTGGTGGAGGAGGTCCATGCCGAATACTTCCGCCGTGGTGCGACGGTTGCAACGACCAACACCTACGCGGTCCATCGTTCGCGGTTGGAGCGTCTGGATATGGAGGATCAACTGCCCGATCTGGTCCGAGCTGCGGTTACTCAGGCGAACCACGCACGCACGGGCGGTTCCGGGCGCATCGCCGGGGCGCTGGGTCCTTTGCTGGCGTCTTATCGCCCCGATCTGAACCCTGATGTGGAAGACGCCGCCGAAAAGTTTGCCGAGTTGGTTAACCTCATGTCCGATGACGTCGACCTTTTCCTGATCGAAACTGTTTCCTCGGTGCAAGAGGCCGAAGGGGCCCTGCGTGGTACGGCTGAGGCAGGCAAACCGGTTTGGCTGGCGCTTTCTGTGATGGATGATGACGGAACACGGCTGCGATCCGGTGAACCGCTTGCCGATATTGCGCCTCTTGTGGATCGGTTTAACCCTGACGCTGTTCTGATAAACTGTTCGCGCCCCGAGGCCGTCCCCGCCGCGCTGAAGGTCATCGCCACGATGGGGCGGCCATTTGGGGCCTATGCAAATGGGTTCACCGGGATTGCACAGGATTTCCTGAAAGACGCGCCGACTGTCGACGTGTTGACACAGCGCCACGATCTTGGACCCGAGGCTTATGCCGATCATGCCATGGAATGGGTAGCGCAGGGGGCAACGATTGTTGGCGGATGCTGCGAAGTCGGGCCGGACCACATTGAGGTCCTTGCCGATCGATTGCGGTCCGCCGGGCACCGGATTGTCTGAGAGGAAAGTGATGCCATCGCCGTCGAACATCCCGGCTTCTAACGCGCAGCGACATTTCGACATCGTTGTCGCGCCGGGCTATGTGCTGCTGGAACTGGCGTCATTGGTTGAGGTGCTGCGGTTGGCCAACCGCGTTTGTCCGAGCCCGCCGTTCACCTATGCCTATCGCTCTCTGAGGGGTGGCCCGGTCGCCAGCAGCAGCGAGGCGACGATCCAGACCGACCGCATTCCGTCGCAGCCCAACGCGGACTATTTGTTCGTCATCGGAAATTCCGACCCCGATCATCCTGATCTGTCTCTGGGGCGTGTTGTGTCGGATTATACTTTCCGCGGCGCACAGGTCTTTTTGCTGTCCGAAGCTGCAAGCCGCTATATCGACGAGCAGGGGACCGAGGACATGTCGACCCACTGGGAAAACGCGTCCTTCTTGCGTGAACGTCGCGCCCAGTTCGAGGCCAAACTGTCGATTGCAACAGAACAGGGCGCCGTGGTGACCTGCGCCGGGATGGAGGCCACTACCGATGTCGCGCTGGCTGTGATCGGGCGTCATGTTTCCGGACCAACAAGAATGACCGTGGCCGACATCATGCTGCACGAAAACATTCGGGATTTCTCGTCTCTCCAGCCATTTTCCGGATCAAAGACCACCGCTACAGGTGACGCCAAACTGGACCAGTGCATCAAGGTGATGCAGGCCAATATCGAAGACCCGCTGCCGATTAACGAAATCGTCGAAGCGCTAAAGCTTTCGAACCGATCGCTGGAACGGAAGTTCAAGAACTATTTCGGAACCACACCAAACGGCTTTTACCGCGAAATGCGGCTGGCCAAGGCCAATAACCTACTGCTGAACACAACGATGAGTGTTCGCGAAATTGGTCTTGCCTGCGGTTTCCCCAACGGTTTCTCGTCGGTCTACAAAAGCTTTTTCGGCGTAACCCCCTTTGTGCTGAGACGCGAAAAACGGCAAGTCAAACAACGTTGATTTTTGCAAATGGGTTGACGTTTTTCGTGCATTCTGTGTCGCTCTTCCGTGTCATTTTGGGTGGAAACTCATAAAGCGGAATCATGAGAATGGCTGATCTTCCAAACAAGGCCCGTGTTGTCATCATCGGTGGCGGTGTCATCGGATGTTCGGTGGCGTATCACCTGACCAAGAAAGGCTGGAAAGACGTTGTTCTGCTGGAGCGTAAGCAGCTGACCAGCGGCACGACCTGGCATGCGGCGGGTCTGATCGCTCAGCTGCGCGCAACGGCGAACATGACAAAGTTGGCGAAATACAGCCAGGAACTCTATGGCTCGCTCGAAGAAGAAACCGGTGTGGCCACAGGCTTTAAACGCTGTGGATCAATCACCGTTGCGCTAACCGAAGAGCGCAAAGAAGAGATCTACCGTCAGGCGGCCATGGCGCGCGCTTTCGGCGTCGAGGTCGAAGAAATCGAGAATGAACGTGTTCAGGAGCTGTATCCCCACATCAACCTCGAAGGCGTGAAGGGTGCTGTTTACTTGCCGCTGGACGGTCAGGGTGACCCGGCCAACATCGCCTTGGCATTGGCCAAGGGCGCCCGTCAGCGTGGCGGTATCGTCAAAGAACGTGTGAAAGTCACCGACATCGTCAAGCTGGGCCGCAAGGTAACCGGCGTTGACTGGGTCGCAGATGACGGCAGCGCTTCGGGTCATATCGAATGCGACATGGTGGTGAACTGCGCCGGTATGTGGGGGCATCAGGTCGGCCAGATGGCTGGCGTGAACGTGCCGTTGCACGCCTGCGAACACTTCTACATCGTTACCGAAAATATCGACGGTTTGACTCAGCTGCCGGTTCTGCGCGTTCCCGATGAATGCGCGTATTACAAAGAGGACGCAGGCAAAATTCTGTTGGGTGCTTTTGAACCGAATGCCAAGCCCTGGGCGATGGACGGTATTCCTGACACCTTTGAATTCGACCAGTTGCCCGAGGATTTTGACCATTTCGAGCCGATCCTCGAAGCTGCGTGTGAACGTATGCCGATGCTGGCCGAGGCCGGTATCCATACCTTCTTCAACGGACCCGAATCGTTTACCCCCGATGACGCCTATCATCTGGGTCTGGCACCCGAGATGGACAATGTCTGGGTCGCGGCGGGATTCAACTCGATCGGCATCCAATCCGCCGGTGGCGCTGGCATGGCCTTGGCCGAATGGATGGACAGCGGTGAAAAACCGTTCGATCTGGGAGACGTGGACATCAGCCGGATGCAACCGTTCCAGGGGAATAAGCAGTACCTGTTTGAGCGCTCGAAAGAGACGCTAGGCCTGCTATACGCTGACCATTATCCCTATCGCCAAAAGGCCACTGCGCGCGGCGTGCGTCGGACCCCATTCCACCACCACCTGCTGGAACAGGGCGCGGTCATGGGCGAGTTGGCGGGTTGGGAACGTGCCAACTGGTTCGCGAATGAAGGGCAGGAGCGCGAGTATCAGTACAGCTGGAAACGCCAGAACTGGTTCGAGAACTCGGCTGCCGAGCATAAAGCCGTGCGCGAGAATGTCGGCATGTATGACATGTCGTCCTTTGGCAAAATCCGCGTTGACGGCCCGGATGCCGAAGCATTCATGAACTATATCGGTGGCGGCGATTACTCGGTCCCGAATGGCAAGATCGTTTATACTCAGTTCCTTAACCGCGCAGGCGGGATTGAGGCGGACGTGACCGTTACCCGCCTGACCGAGACCGCTTATCTGGTGGTGACCCCGGCAGCGACCCGCTTGGCTGACCAGACCTGGATGCAGCGCCATGCGGGCAACTTCAACGTCGTTGTCACCGATGTTACTGCGGGTGAGGGCGTTCTGGCCATTATGGGTCCAAATGCGCGTACGCTGCTTGAAAAGGTCTCACCCAACGATTTCACCAACGCTACCAACCCGTTTGGCACCGCGCAGGATATCGAGATCGGCATGGGCCTGGCCCGGGCCCACCGTGTGACCTATGTTGGAGAGCTTGGCTGGGAAATCTACGTCTCGTCTGACATGGCAGGTCACGTGTTCGAAACCTTGCACGAAGCAGGTCAGGACATGGGATTGAAACTGTGCGGCATGCATATGATGGACAGCGCCCGGATCGAAAAAGGCTTCCGCCACTTCGGCCACGACATCACTTGCGAGGACCATGTGGTCGATGCCGGGCTTGGCTTTGCGGTCAAGGTCGACAAGGGCAGCGATTTCATCGGGCGTGAAGCGGTGATCGCGCGCAAGGAAAGCGGACCGCATAACCGCCTGGTTCAGTTCAAACTGACCGATCCGGAACCGCTGTTGTTCCATAACGAGCCGATCATCCGAGACGGCGAGTATGTGGGCTATCTGTCCTCAGGCAACTATGGCCACTCGCTGGGCGGTGCGATCGGTCTGGGTTATGTGCCCTGCGAAGGCGAAAAGGCCGCTGACGTTTTGGCCTCGACCTACGAGATCGATGTGTGCGGCGTCAAAGTCAAAGCCGAGGCGTCGCTCAAGCCGATGTACGACCCAAAATCCGAGCGCGTTAAAGTTTAGCGCCAAGGTTCGACACACGGGGCGCTGCAGCGCCCCGTTTTCTTGGTACATATCAATTTTCTTGATGCGACCGTTCACGGTTTTCGCAGTTTCCAAACCCTCCGGAACAGCCGTATAGACAAACGGTATCACCCGGAGATCCATGATGGCGGACGTTGCAACATCACCCCAGAATGAGGACACGCCAAAAGGATTGGCTCTGGCGGTGACCGCCTACGTTCTATGGGGTTTCCTGCCGCTTTACATGAAAGCTTTGGCGCATATCGGGCCGGTCGAGATCGTGGCGCATCGGATTGTATGGTCGGTGCCTGTGGCCGGGCTGTTGCTGGTGGCGCTAGGGCGAACCGGGGATTTGAAGGCTGCCTTACAAAACCCGAAAATGCTGGGCATGGCCTGTCTGACAGCGGCTTTGATCTCGGTGAATTGGGCCATTTACGTCTGGGCGATTGCCAGCGGTAACGCATTGGACGCAGCGTTGGGCTATTACATCAACCCGCTGTTCAGCATTGCACTAGGGGCAATCCTGTTACGTGAGCCATTGAATCGTACGCAATTGGCGGCGGTGGGGTTAGCTGCCTTGGGCGTGCTGGTATTGATCGTCGAAGCGGGTCGGCTGCCGTGGGCCGCGCTGGCCCTGACGGTCAGTTGGGGGTTTTATGCTTTCTTCAAACGCTCGCTGCCCATCGGCCCCAATCAGGGCTTTCTGCTAGAGGTTCTGATCCTGCTGATCCCAGCCTTAGTCTACATCACCTGGTTGGGGGCAAAAGGAACCGGCCACTTTGGCGCTGCCGCTGGGGACACCATGCTGCTGGCCTGTGCCGGCATTGTCACCGCTGTTCCGCTGCTGGTCTATGCCAACGGGGCCAAATTGGTGCGGTTGTCCACAATGGGAATCCTGCAGTACATCGCGCCGACGATGATCTTTATCACGGCGATTGCCGTGTTTGGGGAACAGATCGATCGGGGCCGTATGATCGCCTTCCCGCTGATCTGGGCGGCTTTGGTGGTCTATACGATCCCGATGATCCGTCAGATACGGGGTCAGCGCTGATGCAATAAGTCGGCCGCGGCCTCTGCCCACAAGCGATAGGCTTTGGGGCTTGGGTGATATCCGTCCGGAGCAGCCAGTGCCGGGTCATCCGGAAACTCCAATGAAAGGTGCCGGGCTTGCGGGAATGTCGCAGCGGCCTTTTGCAAACCCCGATCCAGCCGGGCCGCCTGTCGCCCCAGTGCCCAGGCCAGAGGTTGGGGCAGGGCCGGAAAACGGTTCATCTGTGGCACGGCGGTGACCACGACGCGTCGAACACCCAGGTTGCTCGTCAGATGATCCAGAAGTTGGGTCTGCAAAGCCGTGAACTTTTGCCGGGATACTCCACGCGTGACGTCGTTTACACCCAAGGCTGTCACGGCGGCGTCATAGCTGCCTTCAAGGTGGTTCAATCGTTCCAGCGTATCCTGTGTTGTGTGGCCCGTCGTCGCTTCCAGCCGCCACTCCACGCTGTAATGGCGGGCCAACCGCGCCACGAGAAACCCCGATAGTGCCTGTTGCTGTCGCCCAGCCCCCACACCCGCGGCCGAGCTGTCACCAGCGATGAGCAGCCGCAACCGGGGGCCGCGCCCTTCGCGCCCTTGGCGCGGGCCGGACGGTTCGGGCAGCAGCTGAGCGTTACGACGCACGGAAATCGCCTGTGCTGCCAGAACCGGCAACAGTGGGACACGCAATATCTGATCTGCGGCAATCGGGGCAGTCATGGTTAGCTGAGCGCGTTTTTGTATTCGAGGAAGCGGGCGTCCGTCATAACCCGAGCCATCATCGCCTCGCGCAGGGCACCAATGGTCTTGTAAGGGCGCATGACGACCTCGAATTCCTGTATCAGACCCTCATCGTTCAATGTGATCAGATCGACGCCGACCGCGTCCAGATCCCCGACCTTGCATTGAAATTCCAACGCCCAATCTTTGCCTTCACCCATAATCCGGCGATAGCGGAAATCGGAAAACACCTGTCCCACGTGACCCAGAACCGCTGCCACCGGTTCGCGTCCGGTCCAGGTGCTGTAGTAGGTTGGCGGGGAAAACCGTACGTCTTCGGCCAGCAATTCGTGGATCAGGGTTTCATCGCCCTTGGCGACAACGTCTTGCATGCGCGCGATTGTCGGGTGCATGGTCTCTCCTCTGCTTTGGGTCAGAGAGTTGCTGAACCGATCCGTTCAGGCAAGGCCGACGTTGCGGGAACCTACGCCGTGCGATAGGCAGGCGCGCATGAGCGAGACCTATGATCCCCCGAATACGCCGTTGGAAGTGCTGCATGAGGATGCACAGCTGATCGTGGTGAATAAGCCCTCGGGGTTGTTGTCTGTGCCGGGGCGTGGCGCGCATCTGGCCGATTGCCTGTTGACCCGCGTACTGGCGGCGTTTCCACAGGCTTTGCTGGTGCATCGGTTGGATCGGGATACATCGGGTGTCATGGTTTTTGCCCAGTCACCGCACGCACAGCGACACCTGAGTATGCAGTTTGAAAAGCGCCAGACCCGCAAGACCTATGTTGCGCGCGTTTGGGGGCGCATCGAGCAAAAGTCCGGAACCGTCGATCTGCCGTTGATCGTGGATTGGCCCAACCGTCCGCGCCAGATGGTCTGTCATGAGACTGGAAAACCCGCAGTCACTGACTGGCGGTTCGTGAAATACGAAGGTGAGACGACGCGCGTCCGATTGTTCCCAAAAACGGGCAGGTCGCATCAGCTGCGCGTTCATATGCTGGCGCTGGGCCACCCCATTCTGGGCGATCCGTTCTACGCCGAGGGCGAAGCGCGCGATTTCCCGCGTCTGATGCTGCATTCTGAGGAACTGCGCCTAAAAAGCCCGGAGGGCGGAGTTTCGATGAAATTCCGCGCCCCGGCTGATTTCTGACCTCAGGCCGTTCTTGTCCACAGCATCTTGAGGTTGCCCAGCGAGAACCGCTTGGTCCGTTTGCGCGGTGCGCAGGGCTGACGGGCAGCCATAATTTCACGTTCGATCTCGAACGCGCGCAAAGTGTGATCCTGCGCCCAGCGGTCCAGTTTCAATGTCATCATCACGTGATTGTCGAGGTATGGCATGGTCGACCTCCTTTGGTTTGTTTCCCAAAGATCGCAGATCACTCCTGACACCACCCTGTCAGTGGGGTGTGCTAGGATGTCAGCAGACCGCCCGGAGAACCTTATGCGCCGCTCAACCCGCCTTTTTGAAATCATCCAGATCCTGCGTTCGGCCGAAATGCCTGTGACTGCGGAGGCGCTGGCAGAAAAGCTGGAAGTGTCAGCGCGTACCGTCTATCGCGATATCGCCGCTTTGCAGGCACAGCGAACCCCGATCGAGGGTGAAGCCGGCGTGGGATACTTGATGCGGCGCGGGTACGACTTGCCACCGTTGAATTTCGACGCTGAAGAGGTCGAGGCGCTGTGGGTTGGTCTGTCGATGCTGGCGCGCACCGGTGATAGTACCCTGCAACAAGCTGCGGACCGTGTTTGTCGCAAGATTGACGCTTTGCGCGCGCCTGCGGATTGGCTGCAGGTCGCCCCATGGGGTGCGCCGATGGACGATCCGGCCAAGGGGTGCGTGCCTGTCGTAAACTATCGCGAGGCCATCCGCTCTGAACGCAAAATTTGCATCACCTATGTGAATGCCGAAGGTGAGCGAACCGAGCGGGTCGTCAGACCCGTCGCCCTGATCTACCACATCGAATGCACGATGTTGGCGGCGTGGTGCGAGCTGAGGAATGGGTTTCGCCATTTTCGCACGGATCGCATTTGGGCCTGCGACGTGACAGACGATCATTTCTGCGGGCAGGGGGAGCCTCTGCGAGCGATCTGGCAAGACCAGAACCAATTGGATCCTGTTGAACGGCGGTAATTTGCCGACTTCACCCGATTGTTGCTTGAGCCTATGTTGAGGTAACGCGATATACTGCGCCAAACAAAGCGGGTTCGGTGAACGGACCCCTGAGCAGAAGGTGATTTCATGACGATTTCCAAGAGTGTTCTTGCTGCAGGGCTGTGTTCGGCCATGTTTTTGGGGGCCTGTACGGACCCCGGCACGTTGAACCTGCCCTCGGACCCGAACCAGAACGCCAAGCAGGGTGCACTTCTCGGCGGTCTGATCGGCGCAGGTGTCGGCGCGATTGCCAATGGATCTGATCCGCTGTTGGGCGCGGTGGCAGGCGGTGCGATCGGTGCGGCAGGAGGTGGCCTGATCGGCAACCAACTGGATAGACAAGCCACAGAACTGCGTCAGCAACTGGCCAATCAGGGCATCATCGTTACCAACGCGGGCGACCGACTGATTGTGACCGTCCCGAATGATATCACCTTTGACACCGACAGCGCGACCGTGCGCCCGGCACTGCGGGCTGATCTGGTCCGGGTGGGGCAGAATCTGGTGAATTACCCCAACTCGAACGTGCAGGTCATCGGCAATACCGACAGCGACGGCGACGCCGCGTATAATCAGGGCCTGTCCGAACGCCGTGCGCGGTCTGTCGCGGATATTCTTCAAGCAAATGGCGTAAGCGGTGCACGCATCTCGACCATCGGCCAGGGCGAAAACCGCCCGATTGCCTCTAACCTGACGCCCGAGGGGAAGGCCCAGAACCGCCGGGTCGACATCGAGATCATTCCGAACGGAAACACATAATGACATGGGCACTTTCGGGTGCCCATTTTTCGCACATTGACTGCGCGTCATCCGGTCTTTGGTGCGCGCGAAAGTTGCGCTAGCTATTGGGAAACACCCGAACCGGAGTTTCCCAATGTCTGACCCCATACTTCTGAGCCTGTCCGGCTCATTGCGCCAAAGCGCGACCAACCGCAAATTGCTGCGCGAAGCGGCCCGGCTGTTCGAGCCGGGGACACATATCGAAGCCGATCTGAACCTGCCGCTTTATGATGGTGATCTTGAGGATGGCGAGGGCATTCCTGCCGCAGTGCAAACCTTGTCCGATCAGATCGCGCAGGCTGATGCCGTGATCATTTCCACTCCGGAATACAACAAAGGCCCGTCGGGTGTTCTGAAAAACGCTTTGGACTGGGTCAGTCGAACCGATGGCCGCCCCTGGGCCGACAAACCGGTTGCCGTGATGTCAGCCGCCGCAGGACGCGCAGGTGGTGAGCGGGCGCAGATGGTTCTGCGCGGCTATATGGTTCCGTTCCAGCCTCGTATCCTGCAGGGGCCAGAAATTCATCTGGCCAGCAGCTCGAACGAGTTTGATGAGCAGGGGAAATTGTTGAGCGACCGTTACGAAAGCTCTCTGCGGACACTCATGCAGAAACTGCGGGCTGAGTCCGGGTTCTAAGATCGAGAGGTTGCTTGCCGGGTCTGGTCCGTCTGCATAGTCTGCCGCCATGACTGACGAAATACAGACTGATGTGATGGACCCGGCCCGCGCCTCTGCGCTGCTGGCTGCGCTTGGTTCCCATAAGAAACTCGATGCGGGCGATCACCTGCTGCCGTTCTTTCACCAGCTGTATTTCTGGTCCCCTCAGCCGCCTACCAGTTTGGGGCGGGACGGGCATCCAAAGGTTGGGGGCGGTCTGATCCCCGATATGGGCTTGCAACGTCGGATGTGGGCCGGGGGACGGTTGCAGTTTCACGCGCCGCTGGTCGCGGGTTCAAAAGCCGTGCGCCGGTCTGTTCTTGAAAGTGCGGCGACAAAAACCGGACGGACGGGACCGCTGGGGTTTGTTACCCTGCGACACGAGATTTCTCAGGACGGTCAATTGTGTCTGAGCGAATGGCAGGATCTGGTCTATCGGCCTGACCCTTCGGATACTGACATCAAGCCCAAGGCACCCGTGGCCCGTACCGATGAAACCCACAGGCGAGACGTCACCTTCGACAGCACATTGCTGTTCCGATACTCGGCGCTGACCTTCAATGGACACCGTATCCATTACGATCTGGACTACGCGCGGGATGTCGAAGGCTATGACGGCCTGGTCGTTCATGGCCCTTTGCTGGCACAATTATTGATGCTGTTTGCCGAGGATCTGGCAGGTCCCTTGGCTCAGTTCTCATTTCGCGCGTCATCGCCAATGATGCATTTTGAGACGGCGAGCTTGTGCCGAAATGGCCAAGGGATGTGGGCGAGCGGACCAGATGGGCGGCAATGCATGTCCGCCGAGTTTGTCCCGCGATCAGAGTGATGCTTCGGGCCTGAAATCACTCGGGATCGCGTCCCGGTTCTCAAGAACCAGATCCGCCATGACCTCAGCTACTTTCGGGGCCATGCCAAAGCCGATCTTGAATCCACCATTGGCGATGAATTGACCTTTGTGTACCGGGTGCGCGCCCAGCATCGGTGCGCGGCTTTTGCTGCGCGGCCGTACACCCGCCCATCGTTCGATGACCTCTGCGCCATGCAGGACGGGAACGGCCCGCATCGCCCGCTCCAGAACGTCATCCAGAGCTGCATCCGTGCTGGTCGGATCGTCATAATCACGCTCAGAGGTCGATCCAATCGCCAATGTCCCGTCCGCATGCGGTATGAAGTGGATCGCGTCTGCAAACAGCTGCGGGACTTCACCCGCATCAAACCGCAGCAGCGCGGCTTGACCCTTGACGCCGTTTCCGACTGTTTTGCCAAAAGCCTCGGTCAGTTCCTGCAGACCGGCAAGGCCGGTGGCATGGACAACCTGCCCTCGATCTGGTGCGTTGGCTACGACCTCGACGCCCATCACAGTCAATGCCGCAACCAACGCCGCACAGGCCCGGCGGGGATGCATGCGGGCGCTGAGTGTATCATGGATAAGAAACCCCGTGGGGCTGGGCGGGCACCATGCGCCGACTGCTACAGTTTCGACGACCCGCCATTCAGCCCGACCCTGCCACAGCTCGGCCGCCGTTTCCGCGCGCGCATGGGCAAGATCCAGTGTTCGGGTGTCGGCGATGGGTTGCAGCCGTCCCAGCCGCGCATATCCGGGTGAGACGCCGCCTGTGGCCTCGACCTGTTTCCAGAATGGTTCGGCCATGATCAGGCTGTCGAACTGAAACGCCTTCTTGGCATTCCAGTTTTCGGGCACATGCGGTGCCAGTGCGCCAACCAGGCCACCGCTGGATCCGGCTCCGGGACCAAAAGGGTCGACGATCTGCACCTTTGCGCCTCGCCGTGCGCAGGTCCAGGCGATTGACAGGCCGAAAATCCCTGCACCGCGCACCGTCACATCGACCATTGCCATTCCCCTTTACCTTGTTCAGTGTCGCGCCGCTTAGCTACAGGATTCCCCGATGGCAGACCAGCGCGCCGAACTGACATGGACTGAGGATCAGATCCCGGTCTCGGATCGTTTCGACGATCCGTATTACTCGTTGCAGAACGGGCTGGAAGAGACGCGGCATGTGTTTCTGGCGGGCAATGACCTGCCCGCACGGTTTACACCGGGGTTTCACATAGCAGAGCTGGGTTTTGGCACCGGATTGAACATGCTGACCGTCTGGTCCGAATGGGAGAGATCGGGCCACACCACGCCCCTGTCCTTTACCAGTTTTGAGGCCTATCCGATGGCGCCCGCGGACATGTCCCGAGCGCTGGCGGCCTTTCCTGAACTTGCGCCTTGGTCTGACCGGTTCCTTGCGCAATGGGAGGGCGGCACATGTGATTTGGGCACCCTGCGGCTGGAGGTTGTTGAAGGCGATGCGCGTCAAACCCTGCAAGCATGGGTAGGTGCCGCCGATGCGTGGTTTTTGGATGGGTTCTCTCCGGCTAAAAACCCCGAATTATGGGGTGCAGACCTGATGCAGCAAGTCGCCGACCACACGGCCACTGGCGGAACGGCGGCAACATACACCGCCGCTGGGTTCGTGCGGCGGGGGCTCGAGGATGCCGGTTTCACCGTTACACGCGCACCCGGTTATGGCCGCAAGCGCCATATGACCCGGGCGGTCAAATCATGACGCAGCAGAACAATACGCGCGCCGGGATTGCGTTGATGATCGGGGCGACCATCGTCTTCGCACTGCAGGACGGTATTTCGCGCCATCTGGCGGGAACATACAACACATACATGGTGGTAATGATTCGTTACTGGTTCTTTGCGGCCTTTGTCATCGCTTTGGCTGCACGTGCGCCCGGCGGATTGAAGGCCACCACCCAGACAAGCCAGCTGAAGCTGCAGATATTTCGTGGCTTGCTGTTGGCGGCCGAGATCTGTGTCGCGGTGTTCAGTTTCACTGTTCTGGGCCTGATCGACGCGATGGCCGTATTCATCTGCTACCCGTTGTTGATCGCCGCTCTCAGCGGGCCGGTATTGGGCGAACAGGTCGGCTGGCGACGCTGGGCCGCAATCGGCGTTGGGTGCATCGGTGTTCTGATCATTCTCCAGCCCGGCGTGGGTGTCTTTAACCCTTGGGCCATTGTACCGCTGATCTCGGCTTTCATGTTTGCAGTCTATGGTTTGCTGACCCGTTACGTGTCCCGCCGGGACAATTCCGCCACCAGCTTTTTCTGGACAGGCGTCAGTGGTGCCGTCGCCATGACGCTAGTGGGAATGTGGTTCTGGGAGCCGATGGCCCAGACGGATTGGGCTTGGATGGCGCTGCTATGTGTGAGCGGCGTTCTGGGGCACTGGTTGCTGATCAAATGCTATGAGATGGCCGAGGCCAGCGCGGTGCAGCCCTTCGCCTATTTCCACCTGGTCTGGAGCGCGATCCTGGGAATCTCGGTCTTTGGTGAAACGCTGCGCCCCGAAGTGGTCATAGGCGCAGCGCTGGTTGTCGCCGCCGGGCTGTTCACCCTATGGCGCGAAAGACGCCAGCGTTGACCCGACCAATTCCTGCGAGAACGGGATCGGCAAGGCAGGTTGGCCAAGCCGGGCGCGATAGACAGGCAGGCTTTCTGCCACCCGCATCACATAGTTGCGGGTTTCACTGAACGGGATCGCCTCAATCCAGTCGACCACGTCGATTTCACCTGCGCGCGGGTCGCCATAGCGATCCATCCACGACATCGGCCGACGCGGACCTGCGTTATATCCGGCCGCCATCATCACGACGTTTCCGTTGAAATCAGCGGCCAGACCGGACAGGTAATTGGCACCCAACTTGGCATTATATTGCCAATCCGAAGTCAGCTTGATCGTCTTGTGGCCGCTTAGGATACCCAATTCCTTGGCAACAAGCTTTGCCGTGGCCGGCATGACCTGCATCAGCCCGCGTGCGCCGGCTCCACTGATAACAACGGGGTCAAACTCGCTTTCCCGACGGGCAATGGCCAGCGTCATTTCCTTGGCCATGGGCAAACCCATGTCGGCCACCGGATGCACCGGGTAATAGGCGGCTGGCAAAACCAGGCCGACTGTTGCAGCGCGTTTGGCGATCATCACGGCCAGATGCGGCTGCTTCAACTCGATCACCAAATCGCCCAACTGATTGGCCTGAACCGGGTCCAACCCTTCAACCAGATGGGTCAGGAACCGTTCAGACAGGGTGTCTTCGTCAGCCTTTAACAGTAAAAGCCCTGCCTCCAGTACACTTGAATTGGAGAACTCAGCTTGCTTCCAGTGTGGCGCCCGGCGGGGGGTGGCCAGTTCACTATCGAAAGGACGCCCGATCTGTTCCGCCGCCAGCAAGCCGTAGAAAGAGGATTGATAATCTGCACCCATTGCATAGGCGTCATAGGCTTTTTCGGCGTCACCATGGGCCGCATAGGCACGACCCAACCAATACCCCGCGCGTCCTTTCGAGATCGGCGATTTCACCGCGTCCGAGAAGTTCTGGAAATGCCGGATCGCGGTCGCAGGATCATTCAGCTTCCGCAAGGCCAGAAACCCGGAAAGCCACTCCAGATCCGCATAGCCATAGCCCATTTCAGGCGTCATGTGGTGATTGGCTGCAATCTGATAAGCGCGGTTCTGGTCCCCATTTCGCATCTCAAGCCGGGCCAACCGGCGGCGGCCTTCGGCCCATTTGTCAGGTTCCCCCAACGCATCAGGGCCGGAAGAACGCGCCAGCATCAAGTCTATCGCGCTGTCGTCCAACTCTTTCCTGTCGCGCCAAACAAACCTGTCAAAAGCCAGTCCCGGAGAATCGATCAGCGATTTCGGAACTGCCGCCACCTTGGTGTCTACACCGGGTTGCCGTTTCTGAAGACCGATCCGCGCCTCAGCCAGTTTGCGCTGATCAGCGCCGACCAGCGGCAGCATCTGACCTGCGCTGACAAGATGATTGTCCCATAGCATCCGGTCCAGGCGTGCGGCGTGATGGGGTTTCAGCAGCTTGCCAAAGTTCTCAAGATAGTCCTTCTGCAGACCAGACCCCATGGGCATGGTCCGCCATGCCGCGACGATATCGGCCTCGGCATCTCCCTGACGACCCTTTGCCTTCAATGCGACTGCATAGTTCAACGCACCCTCTGCGGTTTGCGGCGGCTGTTCGGCATAGAATTTAAGAACGCGGTCCGGATCGGCGCCAGTAAAGGCGGGCTCACTTTTACGCCGCAACCAGGCCAGGCCAGGCCAGTCTGGACGACGATCCAAAAACACCAGAACGTCACCCGAACTGCCAAACCCTTCGCGCAGCCAGTGCCAGACAATGATGTCCCGAGGCACTGAACCCCGCGCACCAGAAACACGCAAGGCTTCATTCCAGTCCCCCTTGCGCATTTCATTCATACCGGCCCGCAGATCACCTGCGGCGTCGGCTCGCACATGTGTGCCCGAAATCAAAATTACGACCGTCAAAAACGCCAGAAAGCGTGTCATCCCTTGCATTTCCCAACCAACCAAGGATACAGCCATTCAGGATAAAGCTTGCGCCGTCGGGTTCAACTCAAGAAAGACAGATTTCTGGCAAACCGAGGCGTAAAAATTACAAACTGCACCTAAGGAGCGTGTCATGTTCAAAGGCTCTATGCCAGCCCTCGTCACACCGTTTAGCAACGGCGAGTTGGACCTGAAGACGCTCAAACACTTGGTGGAATGGCAGATTCAGGAAGGCTCCACCGGGCTGGTTCCCGTTGGCACCACCGGCGAAAGCCCCACGCTGAGCCACGAAGAGCATGAAACTGTTGTCGACGAGGTTGTCAAAGCCTCGGCTGGTCGTGTTCCTGTGATCGCAGGTGCTGGGTCAAACAACACTGTTGAGGCCATCCGGTTTGTGCGATTCGCGCAGAAAGTAGGCGCCGATGCAGCTCTGGTCGTGACGCCATATTACAACAAGCCCACGCAAAAGGGTCTACTGATGCATTTCCGTGCGCTGCATGATTGCGCGGATATTCCGATCATCATCTACAACATTCCCGGTCGATCAATAATCGACATGACCCCTGAAACCATGGGCGAGTTGGCGAAACTGCCGCGCATTGTGGGTGTAAAGGACGCGACCGGAGATCTGGCCCGCGTCAGCCAACAGCGCGCCTCCTGCGGTCCAAACTTTTGCCAGCTGTCCGGCGAGGACGCGACGGCGCTTGGTTTCAACGCGCATGGCGGTGTGGGCTGTATTTCGGTTACCGCGAACGTCGCGCCCAAACTGTGTGCCGAATTCCAGCAGGCGACGCTGAACGGCGACTATGCCAAAGCGTTGGAGTATCAGGACCGCCTGATGCCCCTGCACGAAGCGATCTTTATCGAGCCCGGTCTTGTAGGCGCCAAATACGCGCTCAGCAAATTGGGCCTGTGCAGCGAAGAAGTCCGCTCGCCCCTGTCCGGGCTGGAAAGCAGCACCAAATCGGCGATCGACGCGGCGCTTCAGCACGCAGGCCTTATCTAAGGCGAATTCAATATAGAAAAAAGGCGGCCTCGAACCTCGAGTGCCGCCTTTTTTTGTTCCGGTTCCAGACTTCATCTGGCCCAAAATATCCCGGGGGCGTCGCAGCTTGCCGCGACGGGGGCAGAGCCCCCTATCGTTTTCCGTAATACAGTCCAACGACATGCTCGGCCTGCGCAAAGAAAAGCCAGCGCGATGTGGCAACGCCGGCAAGGTGCGACGCCACGGCCAGCAGTGCAAAGAAGTGTCCGAACGGCAGTAGCAGCAGGATAACCGGCAAGACAAAGGCCAGCATAAACGAGATGATGCGCAGCTTTTCGGCATGCTTGCGGCCAACGACGTGAACGAATTCACGCAGCAAATAGTTGGTGCCAGTATGAGGAGGCTCGAATGCACGCACGGTTCCGCGATCGCCCAATCCGGTAGCCGTGCCCAGATTTGTGCCGGACTCCTCCAGCGCTTTGTCGCCCTTTTTCCAATACAGTATCTGCACCAGCGCCGCGATCAGCAGCAGCGGCAGCGCTACCCGGACCTGCCCGGCCAGCAGGGCACCGCCTGCAAGGCTGAAGCTGAGGAACATGGCCGGAGTCAGGTTCATATTCCAGCGGGGAATGGTTTTGAGCTGCGTGTAGATCATCGACGTGGTGAATACGGTCAGTAGCGAAAACAGAGCGCCGATCCAGCCAAGAAGGCTCCAGCGCTGGTCCAGGAAGATCACGCCAATCGCATAAAGCCCCATGACGATCAGAGCGATGACCGCGCACCAGCCTTCGCGGCTGAGCCAGCTGGTCTTCCATTGCGTAAACGCTTTCCAGGCCCGCTCGGGGTGGCCAAGGTGAAAGGTGGACGCCATCAGGCCGCCAACGGACAGGGCGTAGGCGATGGCGAAAAAGACAAAAGCGACCCAGCCAGAGACGTCTGGCAAACCGAGGCTCAAAAAGAACAACAGTCCAAAGCCAAGACCCGACAGGGTGGTGAAAATGATGACGGAAGGTGCTGGATGCATCAGAGCTTCTCCAAGGTCTTGTCCAGCCAGCTAAGGAACCCTTTGGGCTCTTCAGCGACCGGGGCCAGCAACGGGGCCAGGATGTCGATCTGATCTTCGACGTTGTCCTTGGGCCGTGGCGGCAGGTATTTGTTGACGGGTTTGGTGCCCATTTCCGGCATCAGGTCCATGCCACCGCGTTCGGCGACCAGTTTGCTGACATCGCTGTCCGCATCGCCCAGATCACCGAAGTGGCGCGCGCCTGCGGGACAGGTGCGTACGCATGACGGAACACGGTCTACTTCAGGCAGGTTTTCGTTGTAGATACGGTCAACGCAGAGGGTGCATTTCTTCATCACCCCTTCGGCCTGATCCAGTTCACGTGCGCCGTAGGGGCAGGACCACGCGCACAGGCCACAGCCGATGCAGTCGCTTTCATTGACCAGAACGATGCCGTCCTCGACCCGCTTGTAGCTGGCCCCTGTGGGGCAAACGGTGACGCAAGGCGCGTCCTCACAGTGCAAGCAGGATTTGGGGAAGTGGATCAGCTGGGCGTGACCTTCCGCCGGTTGCACCTCATAGGAATGCACCCGGTTCAGGAAAGTGCCGGACGGGTTGGCACCATAAGCGTCCTGATCGGATAGCGGCGCGCCGTAGTTTTCCGTGTTCCAGCCTTTGCATGAGATGACGCAGGCGTGGCAGCCAACGCAGGTGTCCAGGTCGATGACCAGACCCATCTTGCGGTCGGTGGATGTGGGGAGCTGGGTCATGACTACCTTGCCTCCGCTTTTTTGGTGAGGGCGGACTGGGGCGCTGCCCCAGACCCCGCGATATTTTTGGCCAGATGACGCAGGGATCGGGTCATTTGCCTACCTTCCATGCCAAATCCTTCGGTCCAGTTCCGACCGGAGATTCAATCGGTGGGAATTCCGGTTGGCTTTCCGCATCCGTTGGAGCGTAAGCTTTTTCGATCTTCACTTTCAGGTCGAACCAGGCTGCCTGACCGGTGATGGGGTCAGAGTTGGCCCACCGCAGACCATCGCCCTTGGGCGGCAGCAGCTCGTGGATCAGGTGGTTCAGCAGGAACCCTTTGGTGGCCTCGGGCGCGTCTTCTTGCAAAGCCCATGCACCTTTGCGTTTGCCAATGGCGTTCCAGGTCCAGACGGTGTTTTCGTTCAGGGCCGCCATTTCCATGACCGGCACCGTGATCTCGCCATGTGGCGAGATCACCTTGGCCCAATCGCCGTCCTTCAGGCCATTCTCGCGCATCAGCTTGGTCGGAACATAAAGTGGGTTGCGGCCGTGCAACTGGCGCAGCCATGCGTTCTGGGTTCCCCAACTGTGATACATCGCCATGGGGCGCTGGGTCAGAGCGTTGACAGTGAAGCCATCGTTGCCGGTCTGGTCGGTCTCGTACCAGATGGGCATCGGGTCCAATGTCTCTTTGATGCGTTCCCGCAGGTGTTCCGGGGGCTGACGTTCGCCGTGGCCTTCGGCGGCAAGCTGGAATTTGCGCATCGGCTCGGAATACAGCTGGAACAGGTATGGCTGCGGGCTGTCATAGATGCCCATGCCGACAGCCCAATCCTGATAGGCTGCGTTCCATGGTTTGTAGTAATCCGCGCCCTCGGGGATATGGGCCACGTAGAAGCCGCCGTTTTCGATATAGCGGTTCAACTGATCGGGGTTGACCTCACCCCGGCCTTCCTTGTCGCCGTTTTCACCACGGAAACCGGCAAGTGGGCCGATTCCGGGCTTGCGCTCGTGATTGACGATATAGTCGGCGTAATCTGTCCATTTGGCGCTGCCGTCTTCATTGGTGAAGCCCGGCAGGCCCAAGCGGTTGGCCAGTTCGACCAGCGCTGATTGGAAGCCTTTGACGTCCCGGTCGGGTTCAATCACAGGCCAGCGGATTGCGTCGGCTGCCGCGTCTGCTTCGCAGATCGGGCGATCGAGCAGCGAGATACAGTCGTGGCGTTCTAGATAGGTGGTATCCGGCAGGATCAAGTCGGCATAGGCCACCATTTCCGACGAATAGGCGTCGGAGTAGATGATATGAGGGATTACATAATCGCCGTTCTCATCCTTGTCCGTCAGCATTTCCATGACACCTTTGGTGTTCATGGATGAGTTCCAGGACATGTTGGCCATGTACATGAACAGCGTGTCGATCTTGTAGGGATCGCCCGCATGTGCGTTCGAGATCACCATATGCATCAGCCCGTGGCTGGACATCGGGTTGTCCCATGTGAACGCCTTGTCGATCCGCGCCGGGCTGCCGTCTGCCTTCAGCGCCAGATCCTCTGGCCCTTGAACAAAGCCCAGATGCGGGCCGTCAAGCGGCGTATTCGGGGTCACCTTGCAGTGCGGTCTCGGGTGCGCCTCGACCGGTTTGGGATAGGGCGGCTTGAAGCGGAAGCCGCCGGGGACTTCGACTGTGCCAAGGATAATCTGCAACACATGCAGTGCACGGCAAGTCTGGAAGCCATTGGCATGAGCCGAGACACCGCGCATCGAGTGCATGGCAACCGGGCGGCCGATCATCTTGGTGTGTTTTTCGCCGCGGAAATCAGTCCATTCGCGCTCCAACTCGAACGCCTCGTCAAAAGCAACGCGGGCCAACTCGCCCGCGATGGCGCGGATACGGGTGGCGGGGATGCCGCACTGCTCGGCGATGTTCTCGGGCGCGTATTCGTCGCTGAGGTAGCGTTCGGCCATCAGATGGAACACGGGGCGGTGGGTGACGCCATCCTTCTCAAAAGTCGCTGACAGGTCGGGGCGGACGCCCGGTTTGTCAAACGCCGTCAGTTCGCCCGTGTTGCGGTCAACAACCAGTGGTTTGCCGTCCTCATCGCGCAGGAACAGACCCTTGGTGGCGCCTTCGGACGCGTCGACCAGAACCGGCGCGTTGGTGTAACGGCTGAGATAGTCCAGATCGATCTTGCCGGCCTTCATCAGCACGTGAATCATCGACAGGATGAACAAACCATCGGTGCCGGGAGTGATCCCGACCCAATCGTCAGCAACCGCGTTATAGCCCGAGCGGATCGGGTTGACGCCGATCACCCGTGCGCCACGGGCCTTGATCTTGCCGATGCCCATCTTGATCGGGTTGCTGTCGTGATCTTCGGCAACACCGAACAGCATGAACAGCTTGGTGTGATCCCAGTCAGGCTGGCCGAATTCCCAGAACGCACCGCCCATCGTATAGATGCCGCCCGCAGCCATGTTGACGGAACAGAAGCCACCGTGTGCTGCATAGTTACAGGTGCCGAAGTTCTGCGCCCAAAAGCTGGTAAAGCTTTGGCTTTGGTCCCGACCTGTGAAAAATGCCAGTTTCTCGGGGTTGTCCTCGCGGATCGGCTTGAGCCAGCCAACGGCGATGTCCAGCGCCTCGTCCCAGCTGATCTCCTCGAACTTGCCCGAACCACGTGGACCGACGCGTTTCAGTGGGGCGCGCAGACGCGAGGGGGCATTGACCTGCATGATCCCTGCCGAGCCCTTGGCGCACAGGACGCCCTTGTTAACCGGGTGATCGCGGTTGCCTTCGATATAGGCAACCTTGCCGTCCTTCATGTGTACGTTGATGCCGCAGCGGCAGGCGCACATGTAGCACGTTGTTTTTCTGACCTCGTCAGAGACCTTGGGAGAGGTATTAATGATTGGCTGGTTCATTTCTGGTCCCTGTGGCTTTTGATCCGATTATTCTCATGAGCAGAGATCAATCGGAACAGTATTTCGCTTTAGCCGGATTTACGAGGCGTCTGTCCGGGTTTTGGATGTTTCTGCTTGCACGGCCGTAACCGCGATCATGTGCAGAACGTCCTCGGCGGAGCATCCGCGTGAAAGGTCGTTGGCCGGTTTCGCAAGTCCCTGAAGGACCGGGCCGATTGCCTCGGCACCCCCAATACGCTGCGCGATCTTGTAGCCAAGGTTGCCTGCGTCGAGATTCGGGAACACAAAGACATTTGCCTCGCCGCGCAGAGGCGAGTCCTTGGCTTTCTTTGCAGCCACCTCGGGGACGAATGCGGCGTCAAACTGCAGCTCGCCGTCGATCAACAGATCGGGGTCGGCCGATTTTGCAATCTGCGTGGCCTCGCTGACCTTCGTGACTTTCGGATGATTGGCGCTGCCGCCGGTGGAAAAGGACAGCATCGCAACGCGGGGTGTCTCATGCGTCAGCGCCTTGAAAGACGCGGCAGATGCCCGGGCGATTTCGGCCAGTTCCTGTTCGTTCGGATCAACAACCAGGCCGCAATCGGCAAAGATGTGCGCTCCGCGGACCGTGTGGTGATCGCGGCAGTAGAGCATCAGGAAAAAGCTGGAAACCATGGCCGCGTCGGGCGCTTTGCCGATGATCTGCAAAGCGGCGCGCACTGTGGCCGACGTGGTCTCAACAGCTCCGCCGACGGTTCCGTCGGCATTACCGGTATGAACCAGCATCGCGGCATAGTTCAGGCGGTGTTTGATTTCTTCGGCAGCCTTTTCAGGCGTCATGCCCTTGTGCTTGCGCCGCTCGAAAAGCTCAGCTGCAAACGCTTCGGCATGGGGAGAGTCCGATGGATCGTGGATTTCGATGCCGTCGACATCCTGACCAGCCTGTTCGGCCAGCAGGGCAGTTACTTTGGCTTTGTCCCCAACCAGAATGATGCGCGCGACACCTTCCTTGCGGGCCTTTAAAGCACCTTCAACAACACGTGGATCATCGCCCTCAGCGAGGGCGATGATCTTGTCGGAGCTGCTGGCAGCTCCGAGAATTGTGCGTAGTGGCTTCACGCGATTATGCCCCGGCCGAGGTATTCATGTCAGCCGCGTCGATACCGGCAACACGGACCGGCTTTTT
Organism: Ruegeria sp. YTSA072; assembly: GCF_059610285.1. Lineage (NCBI taxonomy): Bacteria > Pseudomonadati > Pseudomonadota > Alphaproteobacteria > Rhodobacterales > Roseobacteraceae > Ruegeria > Ruegeria sp. YTSA072. The sequence continues at coordinate 134,538 of NZ_JBXWNI010000007.1, forward strand.
CATGGCGTCGCGACGGAATGGATCGCCCAGTTCCTGGTTGATCATGGCTTCGATCAGAGTGGTGATGCCATTTTTCTGGTCGATGATCGCCTGGTTCAGGGCCGCGGTCAGCTCGTCCTGAGTGCGTGCAACGACGCCTTTCAGACCACATGCGGTTGCGATACCGGCATAGGAAACCTGTTGGTCCAGTTCGGTGCCAACGAAGTTGTCGTCGAACCACAGGGTCGAGTTACGCTTTTCAGCGCCCCACTGGTAGTTGCGGAAAACGATCTGGGTCACGGCGGGCCATTCTTCGCGGCCAATCGCGGTCAGTTCGTTCACAGCGATACCAAATGCGCCGTCACCCGAGAAACCGACAACCGGAACGTCCGGGCAACCAATTTTCGCGCCAACAACGGCAGGCAGGCCGTAACCACAGGGGCCAAACAGGCCAGGTGCCAGGTACTTGCGGCCTTCTTCGAAGGACGGGTACGCGTTACCGATGGCGCAGTTGTTGCCGATATCGGACGAGATGATTGCCTCGGTCGGCAGCGCCGCTTGAATTGCGCGCCATGCCATGCGGGGGCTCATCCAGTCGGGCTTAGCTGCACGTGCACGCTCGTTCCAGGTGGTGCCCGGATCGTCGTTCTCGTGGGTCAGCGAGCTCAGTTCTTGCGCCCAAGCCGATTTGGTGGTGGCGATCAGGTTCTTGCGGTCTTCGCGACCTGCTTCACCGGCGTTGTCGCCCAGGCGTTCCAGCAGACCTTCGGCCACTTTCTTGGCGTCGCCGACGATGCCAACGGTCACGTCTTTGGTCAGGCCGATACGATCAGGGTTCAGGTCAACCTGAATGATCTTGGCATCGGTCGGCCAGTAGTTGATGCCGTAACCAGGCAAGGTCGAGAATGGGTTCAGACGGGTGCCCAGAGCCAGAACAACGTCCGCTTTGGCGATCAGTTCCATACCGGCTTTCGAGCCGTTATAGCCCAACGGGCCAGCGAACAGCGGGTGCGAGCCGGGGAAGGCGTCGTTGTGCTGATAGCCAACGCAGACCGGTGCGGTCAGACGTTCGGCCAGATCGGCGGACGCAGGGATCGCGCCGGACAAAACAACGCCAGCACCGTTTAGGATGACCGGGAATTTGGCGTCGGACAACAGGGCTGCGGCTTCGTCCAGTGCTTCGTTGCCACCAGCGGTCGCTGCGAATTCGACGATCTTGGGCAGCTCGATGTCGATGACCTGAGTCCACATGTCGCGCGGGATGTTCATCTGAGCAGGTGCCGAAGCACGCTTGGCTTGCAGGATGACGCGGTTCAGAACTTCGGCGACACGGCTGGGGTCACGCAGTTCTTCCTGGTAGGCAACACAGTCTGCAAACATGCGCATCTGTTCCATTTCCTGGAAGCCACCCTGGCCGATGGTCTTGTTGGCTGCTTGCGGAGTGATCAGCAGAACCGGGGTGTGGTTCCAGTATGCGGTTTTAACGGCAGTCACAAAGTTGGTGATGCCGGGGCCGTTCTGCGCGATCATCATCGACATCTTGCCGGTGGCACGGGTGTAGCCGTCCGCCATCATGCCGCCCGAACCTTCGTGGGCGCAGTCCCAGAAATTGATGCCTGCGGCCGGGAAGATATCCGAAATCGGCATCATGGCCGAACCGATGATACCGAACGCATGTTCGATACCGTGCATTTGCAGAACCTTAACAAAGGCCTCTTCAGTGGTCATTTTCATCTGAGTGTTCTCCGCACAATTGAAGAAAGGTTCGGGCACAGCACCCGCCTTTGATACGGTTTTGGCGCAAGGGGCGAAGCGGCGTTAGGGCCAGAACGTTAGGCGGGATATGTCCAGAGTCGTGCTAGGCGGAACGGATGGCATCCGCGATCAGTTTCACGCCCGGCCCGATGCGGTCCCGGCCAATGGACGAGTATCCAAGGCGATAGAAGTTGCGCGGTTGGTGCAACCCATTGAAGAACGAGGCGCCTGGTTCGATATGCACGCCTTGGCTCTGCAGCTTTTTGGCAAGTTTGGTCGTGTCCACACGATCGGGGGCCGACATCCAAAGCGACGACCCGCCCATGATTCCGCGTCCGGCAACGGTAAGCCCGTACTGTTCGACTGCGCTGTCCAACGCTTCGCGTCGCCGGGCAAGGGTTTTGGACATACGCCGAATCTGAGCATCATAATGGCCCAGGGACAGGAAATAGGCCGCAGTGCGCTGGATATGGCCCGGCGGGTGGCGCAGCACCAAGGAACGCAAGGCGCGAGCCTCGCGGATAAAGGGCTCGGACCCGACAATGTAGCCTAGCCGCAATCCGGGAAACAGCGACTTCGAGAAGCTGCCCACGTAAATCACCCGCCCGTCGCGATCCATTGACTTGAGGGCCGGGGACGGGGATCCCAGAAAAGCCATTTCAAACTCGTAATCGTCCTCGACCACCATGGCGTCCAGTTCGCGGGCGCGTTTCAGCAACTCGTGGCGGCGATCGACGGGCATGGTTGCGGTCGTCGGGCTTTGATGGCTGGGGGTGGTGAAAATTACATCCGTTTCATCCGGCAACGCATCCGGGGTCAGTCCGTCACGGTCAACGGCCAGTGGTGAAACTTTGCAGTCGGAGTGATTTAGCAAATCCCGCAGTGCATAATAGCAAGGGTCTTCAATCACCGCTGTGCGGTTGCGGTTCAAAAGAATGCGTGAAGCCAGCCAGAGGGCATTTTGCGCGCCCATAGTGATCAGGATCTCTTCGGGGCGGGCGGCGATTCCACGGCGCGGCAACGTGTGACGGGCGATGAATTCGATCAGCAGCGGATCATCCTGATCCATGTAGTCCCCGGTCAGGGATGCAAAATCCTTGTGACCCAGTGCACGGACCGCGCAGAGACGCCAATTGGCGTGATCGAACAATTTCCGATCTGCCTGACCATAGATGAAAGGGTATTTGTAATCGCGCCAATTACTGGGCTTGGGCAGCACGTCCCCGTCCGAGAACCTGCGTGCGAGGGCCGTGTCCCAGTCGACATTTTCATCGCGTTTTTGCACGGGCGAATACTTGGGTGGCACGGGCGCGTTTTGCGACACGAAATACCCCGACCGGCCTTTGGCAGTCAGGTAGTCATTGGCCAGTAGTTCAGTATACGCCAGTGTCACCGTGATCCGGCTAACACCCAGATGCGCCGCCAATTTGCGAGACGAGGGCAGCTTTTCCTCAACGTGGAACCGGCCAGACAAGATGCCTTCGGCAATCATCTGCTGGATCTGCGCCTGCAGCGTGCCCTGTCCGTTCAATTCCAGAAAGAATGTGTCGACCGATATTCCCATAGCGCCTTATAGGGTGGACTTAAGGTGAGGGCAATCTGGACTTAATCTCGTTTCGAGAATTCGTGAACAAGGCGCTTGACGAAAAAGAACGACTCACCTAAATAACTAGAAATCTAGTTTAATGGAGAAGTCAGATGTGGGAAACAGCTGCAGCAGGATTCTCGGCCATGGGCTCTGAAGCGCGACTGAAGGTTCTCAAGACATTGGTTCGGGCTGGTGAGGCTGGGTTGACCGTTGGGGAAATCCAGAACCGCACAGGTATTGCGCCTTCGACATTGGCCCATCACCTGCGGTTCCTCGCGGCCGGCGGTGTTGTCGAGCAAGAGAAAATCGGGCGCGCCACCATCAACCGCGCAAACTACGAAGAATTGAGAGGCCTCGCGCAGTTCATCCTTAGCGAATGCTGCGCGGACGAAGTAGGAAAGGCTGCGAACGATGGCTGAGCTGACACAAAACCCAAAGGCACCGGCAAAGGTGGCCGTTGATCTGATCAAAACCCCATGGGCGGTGATCGTGGCCATTCTGGCGCTTGTGGCTGTCCTTGACCCCGGCAACTGGGGAGAGGTCGTAACCTTTGCAGGCAAAGCCCTTGCCCATACCGGCCAATATATACTGTTTGCCGTCTTGCTGCTGTCTTACCTCAAGGCGACAGGTGCCGAGGTGATGGTTGCGCGCGCCTTTGAGGGGCGCGAGACGCGGATGATTTTTCTGGCCGCGGTCTTCGGCGGCCTCGCACCGTTCTGTTCTTGCGAAGTCATTCCGTTCATTGCCGGACTGCTGGCGCTTGGTGCACCTCTGTCCGCTGTTATGGCGTTCTGGCTCAGCTCACCCTTGATTGATCCACCTACCCTGTTGATCACGGCAGGCGCATTGGGTTGGCCATTTGCAATCGGCAAAGCCATCGCTGCTGTCGCATTGGGTCTGTTTGGAGGCTTTGCCGTCCGTGCCCTGATGCGAGGTGGTGCGTTTGCCCAGCCTCTGCGCGAATACAAACCGGCTGGCTGCGGATGCGGAACTAAAACAGAGGACAAACCTGTCTGGAAGTTCTGGCAGGTACCCGAGCGTCGTCAGCGCTTCCGGTCCGAGTTCATTCACAACAGCCTGTTTCTGTTGAAATGGTTGGCTCTGGCCTATGTGCTCGAGGCGCTGTTGGTCAGCTATGTGCCCGCCGATTTGATCGCGCGCGTTGTCGGCGGTGACGGTGTTGTACCCATTGTCATTGCCGCGGTGGTCGGGATGCCCGCTTACCTGAACTCTTACGTCGCACCGCCGCTGCTGGCTGGCCTGATGGAACAAGGGATGAGCGCAGGGGCCGCGATGTCCTTCATGGTCGCGGGTGCCGTCAGTTCGATCCCGGCAATGGCCGCGGTCTGGTCATTGGTCAAACCACGGGTCTTTGCGACCTATCTGGGGCTGGGGATCACTGGGGCCATCACCGCTGGCATTCTGTTCCAGATGATCTGAAATCAAACCCGCCCGGTGCACTTGCCGGGCGGGTTTTTTTATCCGGTTTCGCAGTGGCGCGGCAGTTTGAACCGATACCGCGCTTCACCACTATCAACATACACTCGTTTTTCGACGCAGGCCGTGGTGCCAACGGTTTGTGAGACCGGAGCGTCGGTCGAAGTGACCGAGGTCGCAGACCCGTCCGGCAGTCGGACCGAAGCAATGACGCCGTTCTTGAGGTCCCCGTTGATGGGTGTCGCTGACAAGACGTTGACGGTCATAAATGCCTCATGCTCGTGCTCGCCGCTGTCGTTGAAGATCAGCAAACCAGCAGCGACGGCAACAAGACCAACACCGCCTGCCACGGGCAACCCCCAGGTCTTCAGGAAGGCATAGATCGAAACGGCGCGATGCGGTCCAAATAGTTTGGAAAGAACGTTCAGCATGGTTTTCTCGTAAAAAAGCCCCGGTCCGTTCAGGCCGGGGCTGTCTGTGCTTTAGGGGCGCGGATCGTCTTCTTCTTCGTCGTCAGCACCGCCTTTGGGCAGGTTGAAGAAGCTGTCCGCATCGATGATCGGTTCTTCTTCTTTTTCTTCCGCAGGATCATCCGACAGAGAGAAGGTTTCCAGACCTTCGATGGCGGTCGGAATCTTCGGCGCGGCGTCCATTTCCAGCGACTGTTCGGTCGAGACCAGTTTGCGGCGCTCGTCATCGCTCATGACGCCACCTTCGGCAGCTTTCTTGGCTGCGGCCTTCTGCACGATCGCGTCCAACTCGGACTGTTTGCACAGGCCCAGGGCAACGGGGTCGATCGGCTGCATGTTGGAAATGTTCCAATGGGTCCGTTCACGGATCGACTGGATGGTCGGCTTGGTGGTGCCCACCAGCTTGGCGATCTGACCGTCGCTGAGTTCAGGGTGGAACTTGACCAGCCACAGGATCGAGTTCGGACGGTCCTGACGCTTGGACAGCGGGGTATAGCGCGGACCGCGACGCTTTTCCTCGCCGCTTGCAGCGGGGTTGAACTTGAGCTTCAGCTTGTGCAGCGGGTTGTTCTGCGCGGTGTCGATCTCGTCCTGGGTCAGCTGGTTGTTGGCAATGGGGTCAAAGCCTTTCACGCCAGCGGCCACATCGCCGTCTGCGATGCCTTGCACCTCAAGCTCGTGCATGCCTACGAAATCCGCGATCTGCTTGAAGCTGATCGTGGTGTTGTCCACCAGCCATACGGCTGTTGCCTTGGCCATAAGCGGTTTTGCCATCAGCCCGTCTCCTATAAATACATCTTTCCCGTCGCCGGAATTCGGCGGCCCCTTTTTTGGGGCAGGTTTCCGTTGTCGGGGAACTTGGTCCGTATATAGTCGCGCCAAGGCAAGAAGGGAAGAGGCGAATGCGCTGGGTTGTTTTGGGGCTGGTTTCGTGGATTTTCGGTGCAATGGCGGCGCTGGGCGATGGCGAAAAGGCAGGCGAGTTTGACTACTACGTCTTGTCGCTTAGCTGGTCGCCCAACTGGTGCGCCCGCGAAGGGGACGCGCGCGGATCGGATCAATGCGACACCCGGCATGACCATGGCTGGATCCTGCATGGTCTGTGGCCTCAGTACCATCAGGGCTGGCCCGCCTTCTGCCGCACGCCCGAGGCACCGCCATCGCGCGCTATGTCACGCAAAATGACGGATATTCAGGGCAGTTCTGGTCTGGCGTGGCATCAGTGGAAAAAGCACGGGACCTGCTCGGGCCTCAGCGCGTCCGACTATTATGCGCTGTCCCGGCAGGCGTATGAGGCGGTTGAGCGTCCTCAGGTATTCCGCAAGCTGGACGCCTCAGTCAAATTGCCTGCATCGGTCGTGGAAGAAGCCTTTCTGAAAGCCAACCCCGGCCTTGAGCGCAACATGATCACTGTGACCTGCAAGCAGGGCTATATAGAAGAGGTCCGATTGTGCCTGTCGCGCGACCTTGAACCCGTTCCCTGTGGTCGTGACGTGATCCGAGATTGTACCGCCAAAGACGCCCTGTTTGATCCGATTCGTTAGAGTTTCTTGTTCTGGCAGTCCCGGGCGTATTCCAGCGCCTTGGCTGTGCCTTTCAGGTCAATTGCCATGACCACCTCACCCGCAGGGTTGTAAACCGTCATATTCTTGTTCTGCGCAATCGCATTCACGAAGCTGCGGTCGGTGAAAAACACCGTTGCACCTGGCACATCGCGCTGATTGAAGCCGATGGCAGTGGCATCATAGCTTTTGCCGTCCAGATCGAACCGGATCGGATAACTCTCACCCTGTTTGATGTCGCCCCACGCCTTGTTGTAGACGGCGAAATACCCGCGATTGTCCAGCGCGTCATAGCCCAGCCGCACGACTGAGAGGTCCTGATAGATCGTCTGGATTAGGCACCCGTTGCCAAGCGCGGGGTCCATCATGACGTTCCAACCTTCGACAAATCCCTTGTCGATGAGTTGTTGTGACCATGCGGCGGTCGCGGTGAAGGCGGCGAAGGTGAGGGCGAGAAGGCGGGTCATTTTGGTCTCCAAAAGCATGTGTCTTGTCCCGTAATATTTATCAAAAAAGTGATGAGCCGGATAAACCCCGGACGCTGACTACAGACCATCTTGGAACCCTGTGCTGCCCTTCTCGTATTTGAAGCCTGAGGCCATATTTGGGCCATAGTCTGGAGTTCTTATTTGTGCATTCGATTTGGAGTAATACATAGAATGCGCTCAAAAAACCAATTTGTGGCCGCCCTTTTCACTTTTCTGATTTGTACAAGCTATGGGGTTTCTGCAAGCAGTGACGGATCGGGGCTGAAAACAACGCCAACCGGGATACCATGGTACGTTTCCGACCGCACTTCGAACTATCCCGGCGCGGAAGCCGCAATGCGTATTGCTTCCTCAAAATGGAGAGAACCCTGGGCGATGAAAATCAAATCTGGCAAAGCCAGCGGTAAGTTCCGCTTGGTTTCAGTGAATGGGTCTACCTATGTGGTACTAGAAAAGATGAAAGGGCCATTTTCGCTAAGTACAGAAACCGTCAAAACTGCAAGGGCGGAATTGCTGCGCGCTGCGGCTGGCAAAGCTAACTGTACAACACAAGGCGGAATTCTCGCTAAATACACACAGTATAATGATATCGAAAAGATGGCGGCAAAGGTTCAGTGCAGTTTTCTATAGGATGCATGCAATACCGTAAAATCCGGTTTGTTTTGCCAGTTTGATGAAAGGGTTTGGCAGCTTGAAGACGACCTTTACAGTTCTTTCCTTGCCCGCAACGCAGCGGTAATCGTCCCATCATCCAGATAGTCCAACTCGCCCCCAATCGGCACACCCTGCGCCAGTGAAGTCAGACGGACCTGTCCCTCCAACTGATCGGCAATGTAATGGGCTGTGGTCTGGCCGTCGACGGTCGCGTTCAGCGCCAGAATGACTTCGGTGATCCCTTCGGCCATCACCCGATCCTTTAGACGGGGGATGCGAAGCTCGTCCGGGCCGACGCCGTCCAAGGCAGACAGAGTGCCGCCCAGAACGTGATAGCGACCCTTGAAAACTGCAGCGCGTTCCATCGCCCAGAGGTCGGCGACGTCTTCGACCACGCACAATTCTCCGGTCGCGCGATCCTCGCTATCGCAGATGTCGCAGATATCGGTGGTGCCCACGTTGCCGCAATTCAGGCATTCGCGGGCGGTGGCGGCCACCTGCTGCATTACGTCCGACAGGGGCGTCAGCAGCAGGGTGCGTTTTCGGATCAGGTGCAGCACCGCGCGGCGAGCCGAACGGGGGCCGAGGCCCGGCAGTTTGGCCATCAGGTCGATCAGATTGTCGATATCGCTGTTCGAACTCACGGCGTGCGCTCCTGCAAAAGGGCCGGGCAGTTGTGCCCGGCCTTTGGGTCGTCAGGAGTGTCTATCAGAACGGCAGCTTGATGTCTGCGGGCAGACCCATGCTTTCGGTCAGTCTTGCCATCTCTGCCTGAGAGCGCTCGGCCGCTTTGGTTTGCGCGTCCTTGATAGCGGCCAGAATCAGATCTTCGACAACTTCCTTATCGTCGCCATTGAAAATCGACGGATCGATGTCCAGACCCTTCAGCTCGCCTTTTGCTGTGGCGGTGGCCTTCACCAGCCCTGCACCGGATTCGCCTACAACCATCAGGTTGTTCAGCTCTTCCTGCATGTCCGTCATCTTGGTCTGCAAATCCTGCGCGGATTTCATCATCTTGGCCATATCGCCCAGACCGCCGAGTCCTTTGAGCATTGCTTTTCTCCTGCAAATCGGTTTGCCGCCTAAATACGGATGCTGCCGGTAGGGTACAAGGGGAGAGCTTCTCCCGCCCGTCGTCAAGGTCTTTGGCAAGACCTTTCCTCCCGTTGGGCCCGGCAGCGCGGGAGTGTTTCCGCTTTGGTCGCTCGGATCAATCCTCCTCGAACGGATCCCATTCGTCTTCGACCTCCGGCAGGGCTTCGGTTTCGACCTTGGCCGCGCGTTCTTCCGGGGTTTCGATCCGTTTGATGCGCGCTTTTGGAAACTGCATCAGAACGGCTTGAACCAGCGGGTGTTGTTCGGCCTGCGCTTTCAACGCCAGATCAGCCGCGTCTCGAACCTCGGCGATTGTTGCTGCGTCCCCGTCGGCCACGATTGAGACGGCCCATCGGTTTCCGGTCCAGCGTTGCAAGGCCGAACCAAGCCTTTGCGCCAGATCGGTCGGCGCTTTGTCTGTGGGCGTGAACTCGATCCGTCCCGGGGAATACGAGACGAGACGCACGCCGTTTTCGACCTCAACCAACAGTTTTACGTCCCGGTTGGTGCGGATCAGTTCGACCACGTATTCGAAGGTTGGATAGTGTGCCAGCGCGGTCTGGACGTCCTGGGCAAGCGCTGCGGTGGGCGCGCCTGCAGGCCCGCGTTGCGCCGAGAGATGCGCAGAGGACGTCGCCTGCGCAGGTGCATGAGTTGGCACAGCCACACCACCGCCAGGTCCCCCGCTTGGTGGGGGGGGAGGTGCATCCTGTAGTCGTTTGATAAGCTCTTCGGGGCTTGGCAAATCGGCCACATGGGTCAGACGAATGATTGCCATTTCGGCGGCCATCATCGCGTTGGGTGCTGCAGAGACCTCCTCCAGCGCTTTCAGCAACATCTGCCACATGCGCGTCAACACCCGCATCTGCAGCGCCTCGGCCATCTGTTGACCCCGTGCGCGTTCATCCGGTGAGACGGTGGGGTCATCGGCGGCATCGGGCGTGATCTTGACCACGGAAACCCAATGGGTGATCTCGGCCAGATCGCGCAGAACAGCCAGCGGATCGGCCCCTTCGGCATACTGGCCGCTCAACTCAGTCAATGCCCCAGCCGCATCGCCACGCAAAATCATGTCCATCAGATCCAGAACGCGCCCGCGATCTGCAAGGCCCAACATTGCCCGAACCTGATCGGCGCTTGTTTCCCCGGCACCATGTGAGATCGCCTGATCCAACAGCGAGGTCGCATCGCGCGCAGAGCCTTCGGCCGCGCGTGTGATCAAAGCAAGCGCGTCTTCTGCGATCTGTGCGTTTTCCGCTGCGGCGATTTTGTTGAGCAGACCGATCATGTCTTCGGGTTCGATTCGGCGCAGGTCGAACCGCTGGCAGCGCGACAGCACTGTCACCGGCACCTTGCGAATTTCGGTCGTCGCGAAGATGAACTTCACGTGCTCGGGCGGTTCCTCGAGTGTTTTGAGCAGCGCATTGAAGGCGCTGGTCGACAGCATGTGAACTTCGTCGATGATATAGATCTTGTAGCGCGCACTGGCGGCACGATATCGGACACTGTCGATGATCTCGCGAATGTCGTTCACACCGGTCCGGCTGGCGGCGTCCATCTCCATCACGTCGACATGGCGTCCTTCCATGATGGCCACACAATGCTCGCACTGGCCGCAAGGTTCGGTGGTTGGCTTGCCTTCGCCATCGGGGCCGATGCAGTTCATGCCTTTGGCGATAATCCGGGCAGTGGTGGTTTTGCCGGTGCCGCGAATACCGGTCATGATAAAGGCCTGCGCGATCCGATCCGCTTCGAACGCGTTTTTCAGCGTGCGTACCATTGCGTCCTGTCCAACCAGATCTGCAAAGGTTTCGGGGCGGTACTTGCGGGCAAGAACCTGATAGGCGGGGCTGGGCGTTTCGGTCATGTCTGCTCTGTCAGATTCGTGTCAGAAATGCAGCGTAGAGACCCGGGCCGCCCGCGTCCACAGCAGGCTTCGTGGAATTTCGGTTTGGACGGCGTCTGTAAGCGGGATAAACCGGCTTTCAAAATCGGGTGGGTCGGTGGCAGTGGGAGCATAAGCTTTGGCAAAATTTGCAATCTACGCGCTGCCTGTTGGCTCAGGCACCTTGGCGCTGTCCCCCTTGCCTGGCGGCGGCGGTGGGTATGTGGATGATCTGAGGGTGATACAGGACTGGAACCCCGATCTGGTGATTTCAATGACCACCGAGGCCGAGATGCAGCAGGTCGGCGCAGGCGGTTTTGGTCGAGACGTTCAAAGCAGGTCCGCGACCTGGGTGCATCTTCCGGTCGAGGATTTCGGCACACCGCCCCTGCCAATCGAAACTCTTTGGCCCCAAGCCAGCGCAGCCGCCCGGCAGGTTCTGTCCGACGGTGGACGCGTGCTGGTGCATTGCCGGGGCGGTTGTGGGCGGTCGGGGATGGTCGCGCTGAGGCTCATGGTGGAAAGCGGTGAAGATCCAAACCACGCGCTAAACCGGCTGCGCTTGGCCCGACCATGCGCGGTGGAAACGGATGAGCAGATGGCCTGGGCCATGAAACCGGCCCAGAGCGATCAGTGAACTAGGATCAGGCCGTGGCTTGTTGAACAACCTGATGCGATGGACGCGGTGCAAGGGCCGATGCCTGAAGCATGGCGCAAGGCAAGGCCGCCAAAACACCAGCAGGCAGAGTGGAAAAGTCAGGGCCGAACATCATATCGGCGTATTCGTCCAACGTGTCGGCTGAGTCGCCTGTGTTTGCCCCGCAATAGACCCTGATCCGGGCCGGGCTGGCGCGAAACCGTGCGGTGCAACCCTCATCGCAATGGGTCAGTTCGCTGGACCCGTCCACCTCAAATTCGCTGGTCGTCATTGGTTGTGCTGTTGCCATCGCCTCGGCCAAGGCCCGAGCCATTTGTGCCAATGCGGGGCAGGTTTTCCCCGTTTTCTGGCACAGGGTGGCGGTGAACTCGTGGGTCGTTGTCTTCCAGATCATAATGCGCCCTCCGCGCGGTGAGCGGGGGACGTGGAACAGGGAACTCAGCGTACTGAAGACCTGCCCGGACACCCCGCCCGAGTTTCGGTTTTTACTTTGATGGCAGGTCTCCTGACTTGCGGGTCTTTGCTTTGCCGACCTTCCCAGCCTTTCGGCCAGTGGTATTTCGGCATTGCTTACCGCTTACAGTTGCGGGGGCAGTCGCGGCCTTGGTCCGTTCCGGCATTGCCGGGCTGGACCGCACCGAGTTCCCTTTTCATCCCGCCCCAATATAAGGACGAGAACCATCACCTCATCGCTAGCGGTTGTAGGTGGCTTGAGTCAAGCGGGCTGTTTTCCATCGTTCAAGTGGACGCTTGGTCACTTTGAAAATCTGTTGACTCTAGTCGCGCAAAAGCGCGGATATGCCATATGTGAACCGAATAGTTCAGATGCTTGCGAGGGCACCATGTTGGACAACACTCCGGTCGTTTTGACCGAAGATTTCACGTTTTCTGCCGGAGACGCCGAACTGTCGGCTCGGCTGTATATGCCTGCCTCGGCACCTGATGTGGCGGTTGTAGTCCATGCAGCCACAGGCGTACCGCGCGACTATTACCAGCATTTTGCGCGGTGGTTGGTGGAAGAACAGGGTATGGCCTGTCTGACCTATGACTATCGCGATTTTGGCCACTCTCTACGGAGGCGCCTGCGCGATTCGCAGGCCACGATGGCTGACTGGGCGTTGATCGACATGCCAGCTGCCCGCGCTGAAATGCGGCGCAGATTTCCCGCCGCCCAGCAGTGGAGCATTGGCCATTCGGTTGGTGGAATGCTGGGGCCAATTCAGCCCGATATTGAACAGATCGACCGAATGATCTGTGTCTGTTCAGGTTTGGTGACGGTATCCGACCACCCCTGGCCGTATCGCGCACTGGCGACAATGTTCTGGTATGCCCACCCGCCATTGCTGGTTAAGGCATTGGGATACCTGCCGGGCAAGGCACTTGGGTTCGGCTCGGACCTTCCGGCACGTGTCTACTGGCAGTGGCGAAAATGGTGCACCGCTGCGCTGAGCTACGTGCCGGATATCGGCAAAAGCCTTCCAGACGCCCGTTGGGCTGCGTCGGAAACACCCGTCGATCTGTTCACAATGGACGATGATCAGGTGGTGCCCCCGAACGCGGTTTGGCGCCTGGCCGATCTTTACGGTCCCAAAGCCCGCCGGCATCAGTTGTCGCCGAAAGACTTTGGATTGGCCGAGGTCGGTCACATCGGCGCATTTGCGCGCCGAAATGCGGCCATATGGCCCCGGTTGATCGCCTGAGCCGGTACTTACAGCTTTTTGCAGGATTTCTTGTCCTGCATCACCGATCGTACCATCTTACCAAAGGCCTTGTCGCGCGCACGAGACTGCGCCACGGTTTCCGAGTTCCTCTCATCCTCGCGCCGCAGTTTTCGCCAACGCTCTAACCGCTCTGCGTCCAGTGTTCCGTTGGAAATCGCATCCTGCACGACGCAGCCCGGCTCGGCCTGATGCTGACAATCTGAAAAGCGGCAGGTCTGAGCCAATTCAAGAATGTCGGAAAAGACCTCGTCGACACCATCTTGTGCATCCAGCAACCGCAAAGCCCGCATGCCGGGTGTATCGACCAACCAGCCTCCGTTCTGCATCGGATGCAACGCGCGGCCAGTTGTCGTGTGCCGCCCGCGCGCGTCGTCTTCGCGAATGCCGGAGGTTGCCTCATCCAGGCCCGTCATGGCGTTGACCAATGTTGTCTTGCCGACACCGGATGAGCCGACCAGTGCAGCGGTCTGCCCGGTGGGGCACCAGGATAGAACTTGCTGAACGTCCATGGCATCCAAAGCATTGATTGCCAGCACGGTCAGAAACGGAGCCAGCGACTCGGCTGCCTTGGAGAATTTACTAGGATCGGTACAGGTATCGGCCTTGGTTAGAACGATCACCGGATAGCACCCGGCCTGGTGTGCCAAAGCCAAATACCGTTCCAGCCGGGCCAGATTGAAGTCGGCATTGCAGGAACTGACGATGAACAGCACATCCACATTGGCGACGATCAACTGTGCCTCGGCCCCGGTTCCGGCGGCGCGGCGTTTCAAAAGGCTGCGGCGCTCCAGCAGGTGTTGAACCCGGTTTTGATCATCCGCCAATACCCAGTCGCCGACGGCAAAGTCGCCCGTCGGCTGGTTTAGGGTGAGCAGCGGTGCTTCACCGTTGATGTTTGCACCGATCAGACGATCACGGTGAACGGCTGTGATGCGAAAGGGAGCGCATGTTGGATTGGCCGCATGTTGGGCGGCAAAGTGTGAGGACCATCCCAGGTCCGAAAGTGTAAAAGACATTGTTCTGCCTGTGTTCAGGTACAGCTATCCGTCTGGATGGCGGTCGCGCATCCAGCGGTAATGTGCTCAGGCAGGTGTGAGGGTCGGCCTCAGAAACGCTCTGCCCAAAGGGTTTTTGCTACAATCATAAAAGCCTTCCTGCGGCTAACGATTCAAGTAAGTGAGAGGTTGGACATCGACCCAAGCGGGGCTCGTTGTGGCTGCTTCCTTCCGGACCTGACCAGGTTGGCGAGGCGCTCGCCCGCGCCAACCTCTCGAAAATCGATATAGGGAAGACACGCAGAAATGACAACCCGTCACAGTGAGAGTTGAATGCGCAAAAACCCTTCGGCATCCGTGCCGGTCTGCTTTGGGCTGAACTCTGCGATGTCCGCGAGGTGACGCTGTGCCTTTGGACCGGTTTTCAACAGGACAGTGGACCCCGGCATGGGCGCAAAACGGAATGGGCAGGGGCCTTGTTCCAGCGATTCTGTGGGCATAGCACCGGTCAGGTAGTCCTTCAACGCGTGTTGAATCGGCAAGGCTGGAACGTTGATGATTTCGGCGTCGGGTATGAATGGAAAATGTCCGCCGCCGCTGGCACGGTAATTGTTCAGTGCAACGACAAGGCGTTGTTCGGCCGTCACTGCGTGGCCTTGGAAACGAAGATCTGAGATGCGCCGGTATGCCGGATTTACCAGTCGCCCTTCTGCATCGAACCGAGGCGGTACGCTGAGGTCGATCACGTAGCTTAGCCCGAACAGAACATCGAAATTGTGTCCGGCTCGATCAGGATTGACCAATTCAGTTTGCGCGCCGGGTTTCACCTGATTGAAAACGCCCGCAGACATTTCAAGCCAATCTCTGATGTGCTCTCCTGACACCTCGATTGCACGAAGTTCGTTTGGAAAGATGTTCAGATCGGCCACATGGCGCATGCGCATTACGCCCGCATGAATGTCCGAGTAAAAGCGAGGCCCGGCGCGACCACCGAATTTTGAAGGCGCCACGGCAGACAGCAAAGGTGTCGCTTCATGGGGCGTGCCCTTCAGGATCTGGCGCACGGCCGAAGCCTGTGCTGCGGCCACCATCGCAAGCCCGCGATCTTTGGTGCAAAAGCTGAAATAGCTGTGCAGGTGCTGATCCGTATGCCCAATTGGTTCCTCGGCTCGTTTTCGTGTTGCGGAATGCACATCTGAAAACAGCGCCACCAACAACGGGTCCTCGGGTGCCGGGTCAGCACCTGATACCGGGCGCAGTTCAGTGCGATGCGCCGCGACCGACCAGCCCTTTTCTGCCGAGGCAACCAGGGTCAGATCAATCACACCAAGATGAGATCCGGCAGATCCCGGCATTACAACAGGTGTGCCATGCACCATACCGCCAGTGGCGTCGACGTGTTCCAGCCCAGCGTGCGATTTTCCCGGCAGGGTCAGATGTGTGTGCCCGGCGATGATGGCGTCTATACCCTCAATCGCGGCAAGAGGGATAATCGCGTTTTCAAGATCGGGCACGGGGTCGTCGGACCCCAGTCCCGTATGGGCAAGCGCGATGATCACGTCGCAGCCGTGGGATCGAAGCTCAGACACTTTAGTGCGCGCGCAGGTCAGGATGTCGTCTATCTGGACGTCATTACCCAGCCGATGAGATTCCCAATTCCGGGTCTGCGGCGGAACGACCGAGAAGACGCCGACATTTAGCGAGGATTGGTGCCCCGCGACCTCAACCCGGCGGGTTAGAACTGCCTGATCCTGCCAGACCTCGTTGGCGCTCGGGCGATGAACATTGCTGCAAACCACCGCACAGGGGGCCTGCGAAAGGATGCGGTCCAGTATATCTTGACCGAACCCGAAATCATGATTGCCTAACCCGATCGCATCATACTCTAACGCGCCAAAGGCCTGCATCAGCGCATGCGGCTTGTCAGCTTGCTCGGCGGCCAGATCCCCAACCGGAGTTCCCTGCAGCGAATCGCCATTGTCAAAAAGCAGCACGGTTGAGCCTTCCACCTGCGCCTCAGTTCGGGCTTCACGGATCAGGCTGGCGGTTCGAGTCAGGCCGATTGCGGGTTCAGGGGTGTCAGAATAGTAATCAAAACTCCTCAAGTTCATATGAAGATCCGTGGTGGCCAGTATTCGGATCTGCACGGTCTGCGAAGGCAGGGAAGGGGAAGGTTTCAAAATTCTACTTTTGGCAGTTTTGTCTTAGTCATTTTTGACAAAAAGATTAATCACAGTGAATTGCAAGGCTTAGCTGTGTTCATTCGATGGCGACCTGTGATTTTGGGGGTGAAACACCGTTGCAACTGATTGGCCGACATGGCAGCCCTGTGCGCACAAGCCTAAGGATAACTTATGAAAAATGCGGAATATGTGACGTTTGGTAGCTCGGGGCTGGATCGTGCGGCGCATATTCGCGGGGATGCTGATGCGGTCGCGGGCGCGCGGGCGCATCCCAATGCAAAATGCCTGCTCTTGTGGCGCGGTAAGGTTTTGGTTCAGGGTGAGGCGCTGGATCAGTTGGGACTGATCGCGATGTCACATATGCTGGTCGAAACCGGACCGGGAGGTTCTGTCGAGCAGCCTGTATTCTTGGGGCTGTCGGACGATGCGCCGGTGTTTGCTTTTGATATTTCGGACTGGACGGCTGATGGGTTGGACGTGTCCGGTGTCGGAGGCTTTATCGACAAGTCAGAGCAACAGCACCCGGACTTGCCCCACGGCCATGTCTTTGCCGAACTGCGCCGGATCATGACCCGTTTGTCGACGCGTGACGCCGAACTGGCGGCTTCGGCCAAGGCGGTGACCGCGTGGCACGAAACGCATCGGTTTTGCGCCCGGTGTGGCGCAGCCAGCGAACTTGCGCAGGCGGGGTGGCAGCGCAGTTGCCCGTCCTGCGATGGGCAGCATTTTCCGCGTACTGATCCGGTTGTCATCATGTTGATTACACAAGGTGATTCAGTGCTAATGGGACGTTCACCGGGCTGGCCAGAAGGGATGTATTCGCTGTTGGCAGGGTTTGTTGAACCGGGTGAAACGCTTGAGGCCGCAGTCCGTCGGGAAGTGATGGAAGAGGCCGGAGTGCCCGTGGGTGAGGTCCGTTACCTGTCTAGCCAACCCTGGCCGTTTCCGGCCTCGTTGATGTTCGGCTGCGCGGGTGAGGCGTTGTCGCGCGCCATCACCATCGACCCGGTCGAAATCGAAGATGCGATGTGGGTTACCAAATCCGAGATGATGCAGGCCTTTGCCGGTGAACACCCCGTTTTGCTGCCAGCCCGCAAGGGTGCGATTGCGCATTTTCTTTTGCAAAACTGGCTTGCGGATACATTGGACTGACAAAATACTGTTCTGAAAAGCGAGAGAACCCCGAACCAAAATGCAGTTTATAGTGCGCGAAGATATCGAAGCTCCCATCAACTCGGTGTTTGAAATGGTGGCCGACTTCGACCGATTCGAACGGATCGCAATGCGGCGCGGGATCGACTTCCGGCGGATTTCGGGCGAATTGGGCGTTGTTCCGGGCACCAGTTGGGAGACAGAATTCAGGTTACGCGGAAAGCCACGTCAGATTTCTGTGCAGATGGCCGAATGCGACCCGCCTTTGCTGATGCGGTTCGAAGCGGCAAGCAAGGGGATGAACGGGGTAACGACGGTGGAGCTTTTGGCCCTGTCGCAGCGCCGCACGCGTCTAAGCGTTGATATGTCCCTGTCAGCCAAATCCCTCCCTGCGCGGTTGCTGTTACAATCACTAAGGCTTGGGCAATCCCGGTTTCGGCGACAGTTTCAGTTGCGCCTGACCGAGTTCGCACGGGAAATGGAACAACGTCACATTCATGGTGGTTGATTGCCCAAAGCTGTGGTGGGAACGAGATGGATAGCTTTAGTGTTCGTGAGGCGGTGTTGACGGATGCCCAAGGTATCTCAGAGGTACTGTGGGACATCGCAGCGGCCGGACAGCGTAACAAGCGCTGCGACGTTGAGTTTGCCCGCGAGCATTACGTGGCCGATCCCGACCGGATCAGATGCTCTGTTGCTTTTCAGGAGGAGCAGGTCCTGGGATTTCAATCGTTGAAATGGGCGGTCGAAAACAACCCATATGGCGCTCCGGTCGGGTGGGGCGTCATTGGAACGCATATTCGCCCGTTTGCCGCACGGCGCGGTGTCGGGCGTGCCTTGTTTCGTGCGACGCTCTTGGCGGCACGGGAAAGTGGCCTACCGGCCATTGATGCGACCATTTCGGCCACAAACGCCGAAGGATTGGCCTATTATTCGGCGATGGGCTTTGTGGATTATCGGGAGCACGAGGGTGCCCAGTGCAAAAGCTTTTCCGTGATTTGAGCCGAGGTGGCTTCAGCCGCGCGGTTGAGCCGCTGGGTAGACGCCCAAAATCTCGACATTCGTGGTGAAGTGTTCCAGTTCTTCCATCGCCAACTGTACGTTCCGGTCGTCCGGGTGGCCCACGATATCAGCATAAAACTGGGTCGCAGTGAACGACCCATCGACCATGTAGCTTTCCAGCTTGGTCATGTTGATGCCGTTGGTCGCAAACCCACCCATCGCCTTGTAAAGCGCAGCCGGAATGTTGCGCACCTGAAAAACAAAACTGGTGATCATGCCATGTTCTCCGCGGCGTGACATGTCGGCCTGCTGTGACATCACCAGAAAGCGCGTGGTGTTGTTGTCGCGGTCTTCAATGTGCCGGGCAAGAACGTTCAAGCCGTAGATTTCGCCGGCCAACTCGCTGGCCAATGCTGCTGAATGCACCTCGCCTTGTTCCGAGACCTCGCGGGCCGCACGCGCATTGTCGGGGCTGACACGTCCCTTGATGTTGTGTTCTTTCAAAAACCCGGCGCATTGCGGTAGCAGAACCAGGTGCGAGTGTGCCTCGGTGACATCCTCGATTTTGGCCCCTGGAACGGCAAGAAGGTTGATGTGAACGCGCACGAACGCTTCTTCGATGATGTGCAGCCCGCTGTGGGGAAGCAAACGGTGGATATCGGCGACCCGGCCATACGTGGTGTTTTCGACCGGCAGCATTGCCAATTCAGCCTCACCTGCGCGCACCGATTCGATCACATCTTCGAAAGTCCGGCAGGGCAGGGCCTCCATATCGGGGCGGGCATTACGGCAGGCCTCGTGGCTGTAGGCGCCGGGTTCTCCCTGAAATGCAATACGTTTGGTCATTTGGTCGATTCCGTGCAACAAGTTCGATAATTGGGCGTTTAGTCGCGGTGTCTATACCTTGCCTCTTGTAAGGGGAAGCCTTAGACACCCCGCAGACAGCTGAAATGGACTCGCGATCAATGTTCGACACGATGACAGTTACCAAGGCCGCAGCAGGCCTGTTTGGCACCTTCCTGGTGCTGCTTTTGGCCAAATGGGGTGCCGAAATGCTTTACCATGCGGATGGGCATGGTGAGACGGCCTCGTATATTATCGAAACCGAAAGCTCCGGTGAAAGCGCTGACGGCGAAGAAGTGGTGTTCGAAGACATGCTGGCCGCCGCAGACCCAGATAAGGGCGCGCGGGTTTTCCGTAAATGTACTGCCTGCCACAAGCTGGAAGACGGCGCCAACGGCACTGGCCCCTACCTGTTTGCAATCGTGGATCGCCCGGTTGCTTCAGCCAAAGGTTTCACTGGCTACTCAGCTTCGATGCAAGCCCATGGCGGCAATTGGACACCCGAAGCGCTGGATGCGTTCCTGACCCGCCCCAGTGCCTATATCTCAGGTACATCCATGAGCTTTGCGGGTCTGAAAAAACCGCAGGAACGGGCCGACCTGATTGCCTACCTGCAGACCATCAACTGATCTTTCGCTCAGTTTTGACGCATTCAAAAGCCGCTGCCCCGTGCAGCGGCTTTATTTTTTGACTAAGTAAATCTTCACAAAGTGTTCACGCACTCTAAACTTGAAACTGGCAGTGCTAGTCTTTTAGCTGGCGCAAACAATATTAAAGACGTCAACGAGCAGGGGATGAACCACATGAAATCCAATCGAGTTACCGCTTTAGCGCGAACAAGGGATTTCGGACGCTTAGTTCACATTCTAGCTTTGGGGGCATTGCTCTGTGCAGCCGCTGCAACTCAGCTTTTTGCTGAGGAAAAGATCATCAAATCACACGGGTTCTCGGAATTCGGTGATTTGAAGTATCCGGACGGCTTTGCGCATTTCGACTATGTGAACCCGGATGCGCCACGTGGTGGAGAACTCTCCTATGCGGCGCAAGGCACGTTCGACAGCTTTAATCCCTATACCAGGCAGGGCCGGGCTGGTGCGAGGTCGGCAGATCACTACGAAAGCCTGCTGGTTCCATCCTATGACGAACCGGCGGCCTATTATGGCCTGCTAGCCGAAAGCCTGGAGTACCCCGAAAGCTATGATTGGGTGATCTTCAACATCCGCCCCGAGGCGCGGTTTTCCGACGGCACACCGGTGACGGCCGAAGATGTGGTGTTTTCCCATAATCTGCTGCTGGACCAAGGGCTGAAATCTTATGCCGACGCAATTCGCCAGCGGATCCCCAAGGCCGAGGCGCTGGATACCCATCGTGTAAAGTTCTACTTCTCGCCAGATTTCCCCCGCCGAGGCCGGATTTCTCAAGTTGGGGCCACGTCGATTTTCTCTAAGAAATGGTTCGAGGAAGACCCTGAAAACCGCCGATTGGACAAGTCGCGGCTCGATCCGGGTATCGGCTCGGGGCCATATGTTCTGGATGATTATGATATCAACCGGCGCCTCGTCTATAAGCGCAACCCCGATTATTGGGGCAACGATGTCAACGTCAACGTGGGCCGCAACAACTTTGACACCATCCGCGTCGAGTATTTCGCCGATTCCATTGCTGCGATGGAGGGGTTCAAGGCGGGCACGTTTACCCTTCGGCAGGAAAACAACTCGAAAAGCTGGGCAACGGCCTATGATTTCCCGGCAATTGCGAATGGTTCTGTCGTGCGGGCTGAACTGGCAGACGGAAATGTGCCGTCGGCGTCGGGCTTCATCATGAACCTTGACCGGCCAAAGTTTCAGGACCCCCGCGTTCGCGAAGCTATCCAGCTGGCATATAATTTCGAATGGACAAATGAGAGTCTGCAATATGGATTATTCCAGCAGCGTAGCTCTTTCTGGGAAGGAACGCATCTTGAGGCGACCGGCCTGCCCGAAGGGCGCGAGCTTGAGGTGTTGCAGGAGTTGGGTGACGCGCTGGACCCGGCCATCCTGACCGAAGAACCGGTCTCGGCGCATGAATCCCGGGCCGCCCGCCAAAATGACCGTGGCAACTTGCGCAAGGCGATGAAACTGCTGGACGAAGCTGGCTGGCTTGTTGGGGATGACGGCATTCGTCGCAACGACAAGGGCGAAGTGCTGTCTGTTGCATTTCTGTCCGACCAGCCAACGCTGGACAGGCTTATTCAACCCTTCGTCGCCAATTTGCGGGCAATGGGGATTGATGCGAGCTACAACCGCGTGGACAACGCCCAGTTCACCTTGCGCCGCCGGGACCGTGATTTCGACATGATTGTTGGCGGGTACCCGAGGTCGTTGCAGCCGTCGACAGGGTTGTATCAGCAGTTCGGAACCGAAGCGGCCTCTTACTCGGTCTTCAACCCGTCGGGTGTGCATGGCCCGGATATCGAACCGCTGATCGATAACATTGCCTCTGCCGAAGACAGCGAAGAGCTTTTTGCTAATGTTCGCGCATTGGACCGCGTCCTGCGCGCCAAGCGGATCATGGTTCCTACGTGGTATCTGGGCAAGCACTGGGTTGCCTACTGGGACATGTATGAATACCCGGAAAATCTGCCGCCTTACGCATTGGGTGTTGAAGACCTCTGGTGGATCAACGAAGAGAAAGAAGCCGAGTTGAAATCCTCCGGCGCCTTGAGGTAATCCGCCCCCATGGGAGCATATATTCTTAGACGACTGTTGCTGGTCATCCCAACCCTGCTTGGGATCATGATCGTCAACTTCACGCTGGTTCAGTTCGTTCCTGGCGGACCGATTGAACAGATCATCGCCCAATTGGAAGGTGGCGGTGATGTGTTCGAAGGAATCGCCGGCGGCGGCAGTGACATCGAGCAACAGACCGGCGGCACGAATGACCGCTACATTGGTGCGCGGGGCCTTCCGCCCGAGTTTATCGAAGAGCTGGAAAAGGAATTCGGGTTCGACAAACCTCCGGTTGAGCGGTTCCTCAACATGATGGGCAATTACCTGACACTGGACTTTGGTGAGAGCTATTTTCGGTCGATCAGCGTAACCGATCTGGTGTTAGAAAAGATGCCGGTGTCGATCTCGCTGGGTCTGTGGTCCACGCTGATCGCGTATCTCGTGTCGATCCCGCTGGGCATTCGCAAGGCGATTAAGGACGGGTCACAGTTTGATACCTGGACCAGTGGCGCGATCATCGTAGCCTACGCTATTCCCGGCTTCTTGTTTGCGATCCTGCTGTTGGTTCTGTTTGCCGGGGGATCATATTGGCAGATATTCCCGCTTCGGGGGCTGACCTCGGATAACTGGGACAGCCTCAGCCTGTTCGGTAAGATCGTTGACTACTTCTGGCACATTGCCCTGCCGATTATCGCGCTGACGATTTCGGCCTTTGCGACGCTGACTCTGCTAACCAAGAACTCGTTCCTGGACGAGATCAAAAAACAATATGTCATGACCGCCCGCGCCAAGGGTCTGAGCGAAAGTCAGGTTCTGTACGGCCATGTTTTCCGCAACGCGATGCTGATCGTAATCGCCGGATTCCCGGCGGTTTTCATCGGCGTCTTCTTCGGGGGGTCGATCATCATCGAGACGATCTTCTCGCTTGACGGTCTCGGCCGTCTGGGGTTCGAGGCAGCCGTTGCGCGGGACTATCCGGTGATCTTCGGCACTCTGTTCATCTTTGGCTTGATGGGGTTGGTTGTCGGCATCATCAGTGACCTGATGTATGTGCTGGTCGACCCGCGCATCGATTTCGAAAAGCGGGAGGGGTAAATGGCGCTTTCCCCACTCAACCAGCGCCGCTGGCGCAATTTTCGTCGTAACGGGCGTGCATTCTGGTCGCTGATGGTCTTTTCCGTCCTTTTCGGCCTGTCGTTGTTCGCCGAGTTCATCGCCAATGACAAACCGATCCTCGTTAAATACCGGGGTGAGTTTTATACGCCGATCTTCAACTTCTACGCGGAAACCGAATTCGGTGGTGATTTCCAGACCGAGGCGATCTATCGCGACCCCGAGGTTCAGTGTTTGATCGACAGCGGTGGCATCGAAGACTGTTTTGACGACCCCGAGGGGATTATCGACGAAATCAAGGCCGGTACATTCCAGGCAGAAGGGTACGAACGTGGTTGGGCCGTCTGGCCGTTGATACCGTATTCCTTCAACACCAGTGTTGATCGCCCCGGTGCAGCACCACTGCCACCCAACGGACAAAATCTGTTGGGCACGGATGACACCAAGCGCGACGTGTTGGCCCGGGTGATTTATGGCTTCCGACTGTCGATTTTGTTCACGCTCATGGTCACGGGTGTGGCCAGTCTGGTTGGCATATTCGCAGGTGCCATTCAGGGCTTTTTCGGAGGCTGGCTGGACCTGATCTTCCAACGGATCATCGAAATCTGGTCAGCGACGCCTTCGCTTTACGTCATCATCATCATGTTCGCCATTCTGGGTCGAAGTTTCTGGCTGCTTGTCGCGCTGATGATCCTGTTCAGCTGGACCGGGCTTGTGGGAGTTGTGCGCGCCGAGTTCCTGCGGGCGAGAAATCTGGAATATGTGCGCGCTGCGCGGGCACTGGGTGTGGGCAATATGACAATCATGTTCCGCCACATGCTGCCCAACGCGATGGTCGCAACGCTGACCTTCATGCCCTTTATCGTGACGGGCACCATCGGCGGCCTGGCCTCACTGGATTTTCTGGGCTTCGGCCTGCCGTCTTCCGCCCCGTCTTTGGGTGAGTTGACCTTGCAGGCCAAGCAGAACCTGCAGGCACCTTGGCTGGCCTTCACCGCCTTTTTCACCTTTGCCATCATGCTGTCGCTACTGGTCTTCATCTTCGAAGGCGTGCGCGATGCATTTGATCCCAGAAAGACCTTTTCATGAGCCTGCTGGATGTGAACAACCTCAAGGTCTCGTTCCGTCAGGACGGGCAGGTGAGCGCAGCAGTCAAGGGGGTGTCCTTTACTGTGGATCGGGGTGAAACGGTTGCGCTGGTGGGCGAATCCGGATCTGGCAAATCAGTCACTGCGCTGTCGACAGTTTCTTTGCTGGGTGACAGTGCGATTGTCGAAGGTTCGGTCACCTATGAAGGGCAGGAGATGATCGGCGCGTCTGACCAGCGCCTGATGGATGTGCGCGGCAACGATATCAGCTTCATCTTTCAGGAGCCGATGACCTCGCTCAACCCGCTGCACACGATCCAGAAACAAATGGCCGAGTCACTGGCCCTGCACCAGGGTCTGACAGGTGATGCAGCACGGGCCCGGATCGTCGAACTGCTGACCACGGTTGGCATTCGCGATCCCGAGGAGCGCCTGGACAGCTATCCGCATCAATTGTCAGGTGGCCAACGCCAACGCGTCATGATCGCCCTGGCACTTGCCAACAAGCCCGATATACTGATCGCGGATGAGCCGACAACGGCCCTGGATGTGACCATTCAGGCGCAGATCCTCGAATTGCTGGCCGAGCTTCAGAAATCTGAGAATATGGGGATGCTTTTCATCACCCACGACCTTGGGATCGTGCGCCGTATCGCCGACCGGGTCTGTGTGATGAAGGATGGCGAGATTGTCGAAACTGGCGCGACCCAGGAGATCTTTGACAACCCCCAACACCCCTACACCCGCAAGCTGCTGGCGGCCGAACCATCTGGTCACCCCGATCCTGTGGCACCCGACGCCGAAGAAGTGGCGCGCACCGATCACCTTAAGGTCTGGTTCCCGATCCAGCGCGGGTTCCTGAAACGCACAGTTGGCCATGTGAAGGCGGTGAACGATGCAACGCTCAGCGTACGCGCCGGTGAAACCTTAGGGATTGTGGGCGAAAGCGGCTCGGGTAAGACAACGCTGGCGCTGGCGATCATGCGGTTGATTGCGTCCGAAGGGGCGATAACCTTCCGCGATCAGGATGTACGCCGCTGGTCGACGCGAGAGTTGCGGCGCTTGCGCAAGGATATGCAGATTGTGTTTCAGGACCCATTCGGAAGCCTCAGTCCCCGGATGACTTGCCAGCAGATCATTGCCGAGGGGCTGGCGATTCACAAGGTCGACCCGCACCGCTCGCCACGGGAACTGGTGACCGAAGTGATGACCGAAGTGGGCTTGGACCCGGCTGCGATGGACCGCTATCCGCACGAATTCTCGGGCGGGCAACGTCAGCGTATTGCCATTGCACGAGCCATGGTCCTCAGGCCCAAATTGCTGGTTCTGGATGAACCGACCAGCGCCCTGGATATGACTGTGCAGGTTCAGATCGTCGACCTGTTGCGCGATTTGCAGCGTAAGTACGGATTGGCCTACCTATTTATCAGCCACGATCTGAAAGTCGTGCGTGCGATGTCCCACAATGTGATTGTCATGCGAAACGGTGACGTGATCGAAATGGGGTCAGCCGAAGATCTGTTCGAAAACGCCCAGACAGACTATACCCGCGAACTGATTGCGGCGGCGGGCTGAAACCAGCCCGCCTGGGGCTTTCAGGCATTCGCTGTTTCGCGTGCCGCGGATTTTGGAACCGGGCCGCGAAGTTCTTCGTAATGATCGAATTGCAGTTTTACCCACCCCGTGCCGCGTGTCGCGCTGGCGAGGGTGCGGTGTAACTCGTCTTCGGCCACAGCAGGCAGTTGGGCATTGAAAATCTCCCATCCAGACGCGTTGGGATTGCCTTCAAAGCCCAGAACCTGACCCTGCAGCGAACTGATCGTAGGCACCAGGTCGCCCACGAAATCCGAGGGCAAGTGGATTTCGGCGTTCAGGATGGGTTGCAGGACCACCGGTTTCGCCTGCGGCAAAGCCTCTCGAACCGCGTTCTTGCCCGCAGTGCGGAACGCATAGTCGGAACTGTCGACGTTGTGATGCTTGCCATCGCTGAGTGTGACTTTGACATCCACAACCGGGAACCCCTCGGGCCCTTGCACCAGAGCGTCCTTGGCCCCGTGTTCGACCGAAGGGATATAGTTTCTGGGAACAGCGCCCCCTTTGACGATCTCTTCGAATTCGAACCCGGCCCCGCGTGGGGTCGGTGCGATCGAGATCACCACATCGGCAAACTGTCCCGCGCCGCCGGATTGTTTACGGTGGCGATGACGATGTTCGATCGGTGCGCGGATGGTCTCGCGATAGGCCGTCTCAACCGAATGGGTCTCAATCTCGATACCGAAGTCTTCAGCCAGCTTGGCGCTGACCCGGCGCATATGCTGAGGCCCTTGCGATCCCAGAACGGCATGACCGCTCAGTTCATCGTGCTGCAGGTGCAGTCCGGGGTCAATTTCGACCAGTCGGGATAACGCGTTGGACAGGCGTACATCGTCGCGCTCATGTGCAGGCGACACAATTTGTCGGTGGGCGGCCGGATGGGCCTCGGCCCATTCCGGTAACGGTGTGGCTCCGGTGCTGTCGTACAGGTTGCCGGGGTTGAGGTGGTCGGATTTCACGGCCAGCCCGATCTGGCCAGCTTCCAATTCCGAAATTTGTGTTTTGGCATCCAGTGTCGTCAGGTTGCCAACCGTTTCGCCGCCCAAAGCTTCATGCGCTTTGACGCCCTTGCCCAGACCGCGCAGCACGATGATTTTTCCGATGTGCTTTTTGACATCCGCGAACCCGGCAATTGCGCGCGCGTCTTCGGCTGCTTCGTCCCGCCCGGCGGCGATATTGAATTCTGGGGCTTCGTGACGAAGCGCTTTCATCAAACGGGTCAGCCCGTTGCCGTGGCTGGCAGACCCCAGGCAGGCCGGGATCAACTGATGGCTTTGCAGAACCTGCGCGGCCAGATCATAGATTTCTGCGCTGGGCGGCTGTTTGTCCTCGATCAGTTGTTCCAGCAGATGATCATCGAAATCTGAAAGCGTCTCCAACAATTCTGTTCGGGCTTCCTGTTCCCGGTCTTCAACGGACTGCGGAAGTTCGATCAGGGCCGAGGGTTGCCCTTCCTGATACTTCCATGCCCGTTCCGAGATCAGGTCGACCGCGCCGATGATCGCCTCGCCATCGCGGATTGGAACCTGCCGCAATGCGATGTGGTGTGTGCAATAGGTTTGCAGAGCGGCGATGATATCGCGGATACGTCCGTTTGGGGTGTCCATGCGATTGATGAACAGAAAGCAGGGAATACCCGCCTCTTCGACCAGCCGCAGATAAGGGGCGCAAAGCACGGCGGCGTCCGGGTCGGGCGGTACGACAACGACAGCAGCATCCGAGATCGCCATGGCAGGGCCGACGTAAGCCATGGTGTCGCTGCCACCATTCACGTCGATGGCACACCAGGGTTCGTCCAAGTAAGAAAAACCGTGCAAATGCACGGTTCCGGAAACGTCGAATGTGGTTGGCCGGCCATCAAGGCGGCTGATGGCCTCGACCAGTGTTGTTTTGCCCGAGTGGCTGGGGCCGAGGACAGAAAAAACGCGCATGAATGCAGTCCCTCTTTCAAGTTGCAGAACGGCTGCACGAAAAAGGCGGTCGAGCGCGAACGCGTCGGCACATACTGTCTGGTACTCTGCCTGCCTCAGGCACGGGGCGGATTTCCACCCGCCCTACAAGTGTGGGGAAAACCCACCCTCCGCGTCAAGTCCTGTCCTGCGTTGGTATCAGATCGCCGAGCTGTGTCCCGCCTTGCTCAGATCATAGGCATCAAAGGTGCGGGCGACCATTCGGGTCAGCGCGCGCGCCTCGGGCGGGATGAACAGGCCGTCTTCAGAGATGCTTAGCAACCCGTCGAAGGTTGCGTTTGCAGTCTGATACATCTCCTGCAATTCCGCGACGGTGATGTTGTGGTCGCGCAGTATCTCGGCGGTATCTATCCGGAAATCGCACATCAACGCTTCAATCAATCGGGCGCGCAAGATGTCTTGGCCTTTGAACAAATGCCCACGGGATATTGAGAACCCGCCCTCGCGGATCGCTTTGGTATGTGCTGACGTCGCGGGTGCGTTCTGGGCGTATCCTTGCGGGAATCGTGAGATCGAGCTCGCACCAATCCCGATCAAAACGTCGGACTGATCGTCGGTGTAGCCCTGAAAGTTGCGCTTTAGCCTTCCCGTGTTCAGTGCGTGCGTCAGCCCGTCATCCTGCGTGGCAAAGTGGTCAATGCCGATTTCGGCATACTTGTCCCACAGAAACAGGCGCCGGGCCGTATCGAACAGATCCAGGCGGTCTTCGGGCGTTGGCAGGGCATCCGTCGGGATCAGCTGTTGCCGCTTGGCCATCCACGGCACATGCGCATACCCGTACAACGCCACCCGGTCCGGGCTGAGCGACAGCAATTTCTGCACGCTTTCAGTCATCCGCGCCTTGGTCTGGTGCGGCAGACCATACAGAATATCGGCATTCAGGCTGGCGATGCCGCGCGCGCGGATCATTTCTATGGCCTTGCGGGTGGTGTCGTAACTTTGGATGCGTCCGATGGTTTTCTGGATTTCGTCGTCGAAATCCTGCACGCCGATAGACGCACGGTTCATGCCGGCCTCGGCCAATGCATCGAGCCGACCCTCGTCAATCTCGTTCGGGTCGATTTCGACCGAGAATTCCGCATCCGGCCCCAGCGGGACAATCTCAAGAATCCGGGCGGCCAGATCGCGCATCAGATCGGGGTTCAGCAGGGTGGGTGTACCACCGCCCCAATGCAGGCGCGAAAGGGTTACCCCCGCAGGAAGGTGGGCGGCCAGTAGGTCCAGCTCGGCCTTGAGGACATCCACATAGGCGATCACCGGGTTGTCGGTCTGAGTGCCTTGCGTCCGGCAGGCGCAAAACCAGCACAGCCTGCGGCAGAACGGGACGTGGACGTACAGCGACACGGAACTGCCGGGCTTGATCCCGGAAATCCAGTCGCCAAAAAGGCCTGGCCCCACATCGTTGCTGAAATGAGGGGCGGTGGGATAGCTTGTGTAACGCGGGACTTTCGCGTCAAATAGTCCAAGCCTTGATAATTGCGGTTTCACTATCATAGCGATACCGTTAAGGCACGGCCGTCTACGAAACCTTGACTGAGATCAAGTGAAAGCGCGAACGATGCTAAAAGCACAGATTGATCATACCAATTGTTCCGAATGCCCCATTCGGCATCGCGCCGTCTGTGCGCATTGTGATGCTGATGAGTTGGAAGAGCTTGAAGGCATTAAGTATTACCGTAGCTTCGAAGCTGGTCAGACAGTCATCTGGTCGGGCGATCAGATGAACTTTGTGGGCTCTGTCGTGTCAGGAATTGCCTCGTTGACCCAGACGATGGAAGATGGGCGAACCCAGATGGTTGGCTTGTTGCTGCCCAGCGATTTCGTCGGTCGGCCGGGCCGTGATTCTGCGCCTTATGATGTGCAGGCCACAACTGATCTGGTCATGTGCTGTTTTCGCAAGAAGCCATTCGAACAACTGATGAACGACACGCCCCATATTGCGCACCGGCTGCTTCAGATGACGCTGGATGAACTGGATGCCGCGCGTGAGTGGATGCTGGTGCTGGGGCGCAAGACGGCGCGCGAGAAGATTGCAAGCTTGCTGTCAATCATTGCCCGGCGGGACGCTTCAATTGCGCCCAAGCAAAAACCTGGCCCGATTGTCTTTGACCTGCCGCTGACACGCGAGGCTATGGCAGATTATCTGGGATTGACCCTTGAAACCGTAAGTCGCCAGATTTCGGCCCTGAAGAAAGAGGGGGTCATCGAGTTGGAAGGCAAACGCCACGTGACAATCCCCGATATGCGGCGTCTGATGGACGAGGCTGGCGACGACTCGGATGGCGGCTTTCTGATTTAAGCCTATCCTGCTGCCTTCAGCCGTGATTTACTGAATCCGTGAATGAACCACGCAGGAGTAAGGCATGGAATTCAGTAGCATTTTGGCAATGCTGGTCATCGGTGCGATCGCCGGGTGGCTTTCGGGAAAAATTATGGAAGGCCGCGGGTTCGGCCTGATCGGGAACATCATAGTCGGGATCGTGGGCGCCTTTCTTGCAGGTCTGATTTTCCCGGCGCTGGGCTTTTCGGTTGGCGGCGGCGTGTTTTCGTCAATATTCTTCGCAACCATCGGCGCGGTCATACTGTTGTTTGTGATTGGTCTCATAAAACGCGTCTAGGCCATCCGTCCGAACGGAAGGCCCTGAATAGGAAACACGCCTGATCAGTGTGCCAGAAACACTGGGACCGAAGCTTGTTCCAGCATGTTGCGAGTCGCCCCGCCCAGGATGGCTTCGCGGAACCTTGAATGACCATATGCACCCATAACGATCATGTCCGCCTCACTATCTTCGGCGTGCCTGTTCAGGATGTCTGAGACACGGGTCATGGTTTTGCTGAGCACATCAATTTCACATTTGGCCCCATGACGAGCCAACATCTGAGACAGCAGCCCACCGGGGTCAGAGCGGTCGGGGCCGTGGCGCGGCGGGTCGATAACGACAATTCGGACCAGATCAGCTTGCGTCAGGAAAGGCAGGGCGCACCGGATGGCGCGCATGGCTTCGACACTTTCATTCCACCCGATCAGCACAGTACTAGGACGCTCAAAGGGCGCTGAGCTATCAGGCGTGACCAGAATTGGCGCGTGACCCTCGAACATGGCGGCTTCGACAATTGGTTCGGCCTCGGCGCTGCGGTCTTTGCCATAAGGTTTAGGCAGGACAACCAGATCCGAGAACCGGGCACGATGCGCTACGTGCCGACCAATATCGGCGATCTGAGCGACCCCGCTTTCGGCAGACCAGCGAATATCGGATTTGCCCAGATATTCCTGAGTTTGCGTCAGCAGTTCGTCGGCGTCTGCGTTGGCCCGGCTCAGCGTTTCTTGCAGGACCAGAGCATTTGCACCTGCGTAATAATAGCCCGCTTGGCTGCGATCGACGCCAAGGCATAGCGCTTCAGCATGCGCATCCTGTGCATTTGCCAGCGCAACCATTTGCGCCAAGGCTGATTGTGATTGTCTCGAGTCCGTTACGACTGTGAGAAGAGATTTGTACGCCATTTTGACCTCTTGTCTTCAGGGCTAAGTGGCATGCGGCCATGCAACTCAGTCTAAGGCTTAGGATTGTCACAGATTTCGGGCTATTGTCTTGATACAGATCAAAGCGAGGTTGGCCGCTGTCCGACAAAACAACGGCCAGTCAAAAGGGTTCCGCGACAAATAAGAATCGCGCGGGGCATGGCAAAGGGACGCAATATGTCAAATTACATCAAGCTGATCGTGCTTGGTCTGATCGCGATATTCGCGGCGATCGGAACCAATTACGCACGCGATTTGGCGTATCAGGTGCATGCAATTCTGGTGATGCTGATCGCCGGTGGATTGTTCATCTGGACGCTGAGAAATACGGATGAGCCAGATATCCTCGTCGACCGTTCGGCCGAGTACATGGATGACGTGATCCGCTATGGCGTGATCGCAACTGCCTTCTGGGGGGTGGTCGGGTTCCTTGCGGGGACCTTTATCGCCTTTCAGTTGGCCTTTCCGGTGCTGAACTTCGAGTGGGCACAAGGCTATCTGAACTTTGGCCGTTTGCGTCCGTTGCACACCTCGGCTGTGATTTTTGCCTTTGGTGGTAACGCGCTGATCGCGACGTCTTTCTATGTGGTCCAGCGCACAAGCGCTGCGCGCCTATGGGGCGGCAATCTGGCGTGGTTCGTGTTCTGGGGCTATCAGCTGTTCATCGTTCTGGCAGCAACCGGCTATGTGCTGGGTGGAACGCAGTCCAAGGAATACGCGGAACCCGAATGGTACGTTGACCTGTGGCTGACCATCGTCTGGGTGGCCTATCTGGCCGTATTCCTGGGTACGATCGTCCGGCGGAAAGAGCCCCACATCTACGTGGCGAACTGGTTCTATCTGGCGTTCATCGTGACCGTTGCCATGCTGCACTTGGTTAACAACATGACCATCCCGGTCAGCGTTTGGGGGTCGAAGTCAGTCATCGTCTGGTCGGGCGTACAAGACGCCATGATCCAGTGGTGGTACGGCCACAACGCCGTGGGCTTCTTCCTGACCGCGGGCTTCCTGGGCATGATGTACTATTTCATCCCGAAACAGGCCGAGCGCCCGGTATTCAGCTACAAGCTGTCGATCATCCACTTCTGGGCGCTGATCTTCCTGTATATCTGGGCCGGTCCGCACCACCTGCATTATACCGCGCTGCCGGATTGGGCGTCGACGCTGGGCATGGTGTTCTCGATCATCCTGTGGATGCCGTCCTGGGGTGGTATGATCAACGGTCTGATGACCCTGTCGGGCGCGTGGGACAAGCTGCGTACTGACCCGGTGATCCGAATGATGGTGATCTCGGTCGGGTTCTACGGCATGTCCACGTTCGAGGGGCCGATGATGTCGATCCGTGCGGTGAACTCGCTGTCGCACTATACCGACTGGACCATTGGTCACGTACACTCGGGCGCGCTGGGCTGGAACGGCATGATCACCTTTGGTGCGCTGTATTTCCTGGTGCCTGTGCTGTGGAAACGTGAGCGTCTGTATTCGCTGCAGATGGTCAGCTGGCACTTCTGGCTCGCCACTATCGGTATCGTTCTGTACGCCGCGTCGATGTGGGTGACCGGTATCATGGAAGGCCTGATGTGGCGTGAAGTGGATGCCAACGGCTTCCTGGTGAACTCGTTCGCTGACACCGTGGCTGCCAAATTCCCGATGTATGTGGTGCGTGCTTTGGGTGGCGTGATGTTCGTCGCTGGTGCGTTGATCATGTGCTACAACCTGTGGATGACTGTGCGGAAAGCGCCGGCCAAAGAGGCCAGCCTGACCGTCGCGGTCCCGGCTGAATAGGAGGGCCGGAGCAATGGCAATTCTCGACAAACATAAGATCCTCGAGACCAACGCGACCCTCCTGCTGATCTTCAGCTTTTTGGTCGTGACCATCGGTGGCATCGTGCAGATCACCCCGCTGTTCTATCTTGAGAACACCATCGAGAAGGTGGAGGGCATGCGCCCTTACACCCCTCTCGAAATGGCGGGCCGTGACATCTACATCCGCGAAGGCTGCTATACCTGCCACAGCCAGATGATCCGCCCGATGCGGGACGAGGTCGAACGCTATGGCCACTACTCGCTGGCGGCCGAGTCGATGTACGACCACCCGTTCCAATGGGGGTCCAAGCGTACTGGACCTGACCTGGCGCGTGTGGGTGGCCGCTATTCCGACCAGTGGCACGTGGATCACCTGCGTGACCCGCAGTCGGTGGTTCCGGAATCGGTGATGCCGAAATACGGCTTCCTCGAGCATCGCAAGATCGACGGCAAGTATATCGGTGACGTCA
This sequence comes from Ruegeria sp. YTSA072, assembly GCF_059610285.1. Classification (NCBI taxonomy): domain Bacteria; kingdom Pseudomonadati; phylum Pseudomonadota; class Alphaproteobacteria; order Rhodobacterales; family Roseobacteraceae; genus Ruegeria; species Ruegeria sp. YTSA072. The sequence goes on from NZ_JBXWNI010000007.1 coordinate 168,273, forward strand.
TGGCGGCGAATGCTGTTGTGGGCACGCCCTATACCGAAGAAATGCTGGCAAATGCGCAGGCGGATTTTCGTGCGCAGGCCGACCCGGACAGCGACTATGATGGTCTTCTGGAACGATACGGCGACAAGGTTAGCATTCGAAACTTCGACGGTCAGCCGGAACTGACCGAAGCCGATGCGTTGGTTGCTTATCTGCAGATGCTGGGAACACTGGTCGATTTCTCGACCTTCACCCCAGACCCGAGCCGCTAAAGGAGGGTGTGATGGAAGAATACACAATCCTGAGGCAATTCGCGGATAGCTGGATGCTGTTGGTACTGTTTGTCTTCTTTGTTGGCATCGTGATCTGGGTTTTCCGTCCCGGAGCCAGCAAAGAATACAAGGACACCGCCAACATCCCGTTCCGGCACGAAGATGCCCCTGCGCCCCTCAAGGGTGACGAAACAGCTGCGCCCCGTGGGGGCGACAAACCCGCCACATCCAAGGAGGCGCGGCAATGAGCAAGATACCTGAAAAACAGCCGGGCGATCCGAATACCACGGGCCACAGCTGGGATGGCATCGAGGAATTCGACAACCCGATGCCACGCTGGTGGCTGTGGACCTTTTACGTCACGATCATCTGGGGTGTGATCTACACGATCATGTATCCTGCCTGGCCGCTGGTTCAGTCCGCAACTGCGGGCGTGCTTGGCTGGTCTTCACGAGAATTGGTGCAGGAAGAGATCGTTTCCTTCGAAGAGGCCAATGCGCCGTGGAACGCCAAACTGGTTGAAACCTCGCTTGAGGATGTCTCGAAAGATCCCGAGCTGCAGCAATACGCGGTCAATGCGGGCGGCGCGGTATTCCGGACATGGTGCGCACAGTGCCACGGTTCGGGTGCACAGGGTGCGCCGGGTTTCCCGAACCTGCTGGATGACGCATGGCTCTGGGGTGGTTCGCTGGAAGATATCGAGACCACCATTGCCTATGGTATTCGGAATGAAGAAAGCGACGACGCGCGCTATTCCGAGATGCCAGCCTTCGGTGAAATCCTCGAAAAAGAAGAAGTCACCCAAGTCGTGCAATACGTCATGTCTCTGACCAATGCGCAAAGCGATGATGCGGCGGCGCAGGCGGGCAAAGTTGTTTTTGAGGACAACTGTTCCTCTTGCCATGGCGAAGACGGCAAGGGCGATGTCACCCAAGGTGCTCCGAACCTGACCGATGCGATCTGGCTATACGGCGGCAGCCAGGAAGCCCTGACAGAAACGGTGACCAACAGCCGCTTTGGTGTGATGCCTGCATGGGAAAATCGCCTGAGCGACGCGCAAATCCGCGCTGTCACCGCATATGTTCACCAGTTGGGTGGCGGTCAGTAACCGCAAAAGAATACCTTCGGACGGTTCGCCGTCCGAAGGTTGAGGCACCGGCTGTTCCATCTGTTCGCGCGTTTCCTGAACAGCCGGTGCTGCCTCTCTACTTTACAAATCACCAGCGAGGCGGTCCAGACGCGGGCTTCGGTTTGCTAGTCGCATTGCGAAAAACTGGCGCGTTTGTGCTGCCTCCACCAATGACTTTCCGGCAACCAGCGTTGCTTTTGTCTGTCAGATTGATCCGATGATTTTGGTTCATCCAACTCATGTGTCTGGGTGGCAATCATGAATGACTTTGCAAGAATTGAGAGCATCTGACATCTCCTGAGTTTTGTTTCTTCTGTCATCAGGATTGATTTTCAGACTGCAAAATGCGACTCAATTAGCATTTCTATATGTAATCAGGGCTTACATATGAACTGGATGGAAATGCCGCCCCTCGCATCGCTCAGAGCTTTTTCCGCTTTTGCGGCGACACGGAATGTGGTGGAAGCGGGAAACTCACTGAATGTCAGCCACGCTGCCATCAGCCAGCAATTGCGCGCGCTTGAGAAGCACCTCGAAATTGCGCTGTTGGACCGCACCGGCAAATCCATGACCTTGACGCCAGAAGGTGAAAGGTTAGCGCGCGCACTGCATCTTGGGTTCGGTGCGATTGGCGATGCCTTGGTAGAACTGACCCAATCCAAACAGGATCGTCCGGTTCATGTATCTTTGACGTCGTCCTTTGCGGCGTCATGGTTGATGCCCCGCCTGCCTGCATTTCAGGCCGAACACCCGGATATCCAATTGGCGCTTGATCCGTCACCTGCACTGGTCAGCCTGGATCCCGGTGGTGTCGATGTGGCCATCCGCTATGGCGCGGGCACATGGCCCGGTGTCCGTACAGAAATGTTGCTGCAAAGCCCTATGGTGATCGTCGCGGCCCGCAATCTGGTGGGGGAAAAAACGTCGTGGACGCCAGACGAGCTCAGCGAACTGCCCTGGCTGGAAGAGTTCGGCACCACCGAGGCAACCAACTGGCTGGCCCGACGTGGTGTCGGGCACGGGCCAAATGCAGGGCGAATCTCATTGCCCGGCAATCTGCTTTTGGAAGGGTTGCGCGCGGGGCAGGGCGTAACCGTCACGGCGCGGCATTTTGTCGAAGCAGAAATCACGTCGGGCCAAATCATCGAACTGTTTCGCGAGCCCGAAAACAGCGGATATCACCTTGTTACTGGCGATTTCCCTCTGCGTCCGGCGGCAAAAACTTTTATTGCATGGCTCAGGCGGCAAGCTGGTAAGATGTGACAAAAGGTGTCTGCACGATGCGCTTTTGACCCATGTCAAAGTGACTAACTTTGTGTTCTGGAACAAGACACCGTGATATAGCCACATCTGGAGCCAGCCCGTGAGCGATTCCGACCCCGCACCCAGCCTTTACGCCGCACGAGAACCCATATTTCCGCGTCGCGTGTCCGGGCCGTTTCGCAATCTGAAATGGATCATTCTCGCGGTCACATTGGGGATCTATTACATCACCCCGTGGATCAGATGGGACCGGGGGCCCAGCCTACCGGATCAGGCGGTGTTGCTGGATTTGGCCAACCGCAGGTTCTATTTCTTCTGGATCGAGATCTGGCCGCATGAATTCTACTTTGTTGCCGGTCTGTTGATCATGGCCGGGTTGGGGTTGTTCCTTTTCACCTCGGCGCTGGGGCGCGTGTGGTGCGGATATGCCTGCCCGCAGACGGTTTGGACTGACTTGTTCATCCTTGTCGAACGCTGGATTGAGGGGGATCGGAATGCCCGGTTGCGCCTGCATCGTCAGGAAAAGCTAGACTTTCGTAAAGCGCGGTTGCGGCTGACGAAATGGGCTGCCTGGCTCTTGATCGGTCTGGCGACCGGTGGTGCCTGGGTGTTCTATTTCGCCGATGCGCCGACGCTTCTGCGGGACCTTGTGACCGGGAACGCCCATCCGGTTGCCTATACGACAATATTGATTTTGACGGGAACGACCTTCCTGTTCGGTGGCTTCGCGCGCGAACAGATCTGTATCTATGCCTGCCCATGGCCGCGGATTCAGGCGGCGATGATGGACGAGGATACACTGGTCGTCGGGTACCGTGAATGGCGTGGTGAGCCGCGTGGTAAGGGCAAACGAACTGCGGATTCCGAGCTGGGGGACTGCATCGACTGTATGGCCTGCGTCAATGTCTGCCCGGTTGGGATCGACATTCGCGACGGACAGCAATTGGAGTGCATCACCTGTGCGCTGTGTATCGACGCCTGTGACGACATGATGGCCAAGATCGGCAAACCGCGTGGTCTGATCGACTATATGGCTCTGAGCGACGAAGCCAACGAGCGGGCAGGTAAGCCTCCCAAAAATGTCTGGAAACATATCCTGCGGCCCCGGACCCTCCTGTACACGGCCCTTTGGTCACTTGTCGGCTTTGGGCTGCTGTTTGCCCTGTTCATCCGGTCCGACATCGAAGTTACCGTGGCCCCGGTTCGCAACCCGACCTTTGTCACCCTGTCCGACGGTACGATCCGTAATACCTATGACGTGCGCGTGCGGAACAAACATGGCGAGGAACGGCTGTTCAAGCTGTCTCTGTCCGGTGATCCGGCGATGCGGATCGTGATCGAAGGCACGCCACTTGATACGGTGAATGTCACGGCGGATACTGCGCAATTGCAGCGGGTCTATATTATCGCCTCGAAAGACACGGATCCGGCAGCGGCGGACGCGACACCGGTTCGGATCTGGATCGAGGATATTGAAAGCGGTGAGCGCGCCTACAAGGACACGACGTTCAATGGACGAGGAAACTGAGATGGCCGAGCGTCAATTTACCGGAAAGCACTTTCTAGCGATCTTTGTCGCTGCTTTCGGGGTGATCATTTCCGTGAATCTGGTGCTGGCCTACAAAGCTGTCCAAACCTTTCCCGGGCTCGAGGTCAAAAACTCTTACGTCGCCAGTCAGGAGTTCAACGAGCGCCTGAAGGTGCAACAGGCCTTGGGTTGGGAAATTCGGGCTGAGACCAATGGCGGTCTTTTGATCCTGCACATCACCGACCAAACCGGCGCGCCGGTCCAGGTGGTCGAGTTGCAGGCAGTTGTTGGCCGGGCGACACATGTGAAAGAGGATTTCACCCCGGATTTCACTTTTGACGGGACCGCCTATTCCACGCCCGCAGCGCTGGGCAAGGGGAACTGGAACATCCGTCTGGTGGCCATAGACAACAGCGGTGCCGAATTTGCGCAGCGGGTTCCGTTGTATGTGAAAGGGTAGGGGATGACCGCTCAGCTCAGCTCAGGTACGGCGGCGTGCCCCGGTTGCATCGCAGCACCGGCGGAACCAGCGCGACCCGTTCCTGAAGATGTGCAGATTGCCCTATCCCTGCCCGGCATTCATTGCTCGGCCTGTATTGCGAATGTTGAACGCGCGCTGAACGCCCATCCGGGCGTCGAGGACGCGCGAGTCAATCTGACGCTCAAGCGTGCAATGGTCAAAGCAGCCGCTGAGACGCGCGCTGCCGACCTGATCCCCGTTTTGGAGCGCGCCGGGTATGAGGCACATGAGCTGGACCCGGGCGCTTTGTCGGCAACCCAATCCGACAAGGCCGGGCGTGATCTGCTGATGCGATTGGCGGTGGCTGGTTTCGCGTCGATGAACGTGATGCTGTTGTCTGTGTCGGTCTGGTCTGGGGCTACGGATGCGACGCGGGACCTGTTTCACTGGATTTCAGCGGCCATTGCGCTGCCGGCAATTGCCTTTTCCGCGCAGCCCTTCTTTGCCAACGCCTGGAGTGCGCTGCGCGTCAAACGATTGAACATGGATGTGCCGATTGTGCTGGCCATTCTGTTGGCGCTCATTACGTCGCTGTGGGAAACCGCGCTCAGCGGAGAGCATGCCTATTTCGACGCCGCACTGACGCTGACTTTCTTCCTGCTCGCGGGCCGATATCTGGACTACCGCACCCGCGCCGCAGCGCGATCAGCAGCCGAAGAACTGACGGCCCTGGAAGTGCCGCGTGCCATTCGCTTAGTTGATGGGGCCGAAGAAGAGGTGTCCGTCGCAAGCCTCGCGGTTGGTGATCTGATTCTAGTTCGGCCCGGCGGGCGTATGCCTGTGGATGGTGAGATTGTATCGGGCAAGTCGGAGCTCGACCGGTCATTGTTGACGGGCGAGACCCTCCCGGTCTTTGCCGAAGCTGGTCTTGCCGTCAGCGCGGGTGAGGTTAACCTGACCGGCCCGCTGACGATCCGGACCACAGCGGTCGGTGAGGATACTTCACTGCACCGTATGGCGGATCTGGTGGCCATCGCAGAATCCGGTCGATCGCGCTATACGTCGCTGGCTGACAAGGCGGCCAAGCTATACGCGCCGGGGGTGCATATTCTGTCCGCGCTCAGTTTTTTGGGTTGGTACATCTATTCCGGCGATATCCGAACCGCGCTGAACATCGCTGCGGCGGTTCTGATCATCACCTGCCCCTGTGCGCTGGGGCTTGCCGTGCCTGCGGTGACGACGGCGGCCTCGGGGCGACTGTTCCGCAAGGGGATGCTGATCAAACACTCTACTGCGCTGGAACGTCTGGCCGAGGTTGATACGGTCGTTTTTGATAAAACCGGCACACTTACATCCGGCACTCCGGAATTGACCAACCTTGAGGATCATTCCCGCGCGGATCTTGAGATTGCACTGGCACTGGCCGAGGCCTCTTCGCATCCGTTGTCGGTGTCGCTTGCCAAGGCCGCCAGAGATGCCGGGATCAAGCCTGCCAGACTTGAGGATTTGGTCGAGGTTCCAGGGTATGGCACCGAAGGAACCTACCGCGGTAAGCGCGTGCGCCTTGGGCGCGCCGGGTGGACCGGCGCTCCTGAGGGTGATCAGACGGCTGCCTGGTTGGCGGTCAGGGATCAGTCACCGGTTGCGTTTCTTTTCTCGGATTCGCTGCGTTCAGGCGCGGCTGAGGCTGTGCAGGCGTTCCGTGACGGCGGAAAGAGCGTCGTTCTCATCTCGGGTGATACACGAGGCGCGGTCCAATCGCTGGCAGGCAAGCTTGGGATTGAAACATGGATTGCCGAGGCGCTGCCTCAGGACAAGGCCGCCCATGTACAAGACCTGAGCGATCGGGGGCACCATGTGCTGATGGTTGGTGACGGGTTGAACGATACGGCGGCGCTTGCCGCGGCGCATGTATCAATTTCACCTGCCTCTGCACTGGACGCAGCGCGGGTCGCATCCGATATCGTATTGCTGGGCAACGATCTGTCGCCGATTGCTGATGCCTGTGACACGGCAGTCAAGGCTACCAAAAGGATTCGCGAGAACTTTCGCATCGCCACGGTTTACAATATCATCGCGGTACCCTTGGCCGTGGCCGGGTTCGCCACACCGCTGATCGCGGCATTGGCGATGTCGACCTCGTCCATTACCGTGTCCCTGAATGCTCTGCGCCTGAGGTAGTTGATATGGAAGTTCTGGCTTATCTCATACCGATTTCCCTGTTTTTGGGCGGGGTTGGCCTTGTGGCGTTTATCTACACGGTGCGGTCGAACCAGTATGATGATCCCGAAGGTGACGCGCGGCGTATCCTCAGCGATGAATGGGATGACAAGCCCAAGTCCTGACCACTCTTGAAATTGCCGCAATGCCCGGTTATGTCCGGCCCATCCGCTAGCAGAGAGAACCCAGCCAAATGGCAACAATGAATCCGATCCAGTTCATTCAGCAAGTCCGCGCCGAAGTCGCAAAGGTCGTCTGGCCCACGCGTCGTGAGGTTCTGCTGACCACGGTCATGGTGTTCATCATGGCGGCACTGACCGCCGTGTTCTTTGCGCTGGTCGATCTGGGTATTCGCGGCGGTCTTCAACTGATCCTGGGCGCATTCGGTTAAACCGGATTGGGCCGGGCGGAAACGCCACAGCCCCCTTGCACAGCGCGGGATGTCAGAGTAGTTGACACAGTACTATTCGGAATGGGCGTGCGGCGATTCGGGCTGTGCGCCGCTTTTTATTCCGGGTGACGTGACAGAATTTCAATGACGGTGCTTGCGGCATTCCGAACGCACCGAAGGCAAACAAGGACGACAGGTTCATGGCGAAACGGTGGTACTCGGTCAGCGTTCTTTCGAACTTCGAAAAGAAGATCGCAGAGCAGATCCGCACGTCCGTGGCTGAGCAAGGCCTTGAGGACGATATCGACGAAGTACTGGTGCCCACCGAAGAGGTGATCGAAGTGCGCCGGGGCAAGAAGGTCACGACCGAACGCCGCTTTATGCCCGGCTACGTGCTGGTGCATATGGAAATGTCGGATCAGGGCTATCACTTGGTCAACTCGATCAACCGGGTCACCGGCTTCCTGGGCCCGCAGGGCCGCCCGATGCCGATGCGCGACGCCGAGGTGAACCAGATCCTCAACCGTGTTCAGGAGGGTGAAGACGCGCCGAAACTGATGATCTCGTTCGAAGTGGGCGAGAAGGTCAAGGTCAACGACGGCCCGTTCGAAGATTTCGACGGTATGGTCGAAGGTGTGGACGACGAAGCCCAGAAACTGAAAGTCTCGGTCTCGATCTTTGGCCGCGAAACCCCGGTCGAGCTGGACTTTACGCAGGTTACGAAGCAGGGCTAAAACCCACTTCAGCGAATTTTGGAGCGCCGCGATGCTTGTAGCAACGCGGCGCTTTTGCTTTTATGGCATCAGCTTTTCAGGTTCGCGGGCGAAAGGCAGAAGATATCGACCGGAAAGTAAGAGCTTTGTAGCTAGGGTGGACCGGGAATTAGTTCTTGTTGTTGAAGTACTGTTAGGATGTCCAGAATTGTCGACGGGCTGACATCAACCGAACCGTCCAAGAATACACCAAGTCCACCCTCTCCGATCTCTCGCGGGCCGCCAGTGTCATAAACCGGATCAAGAGACGCGAGCTCTGCCGGCAGCACCGGACACAAAGGGGTTTCGTTCAAAACAAGGTCTACGGCGGCCAACATCAGCTTCTTAACGGACTCGAGAGTATCGTCCTCAAGGAGTTTTTCGCGTTGCGCTTCGGGAGCCGTGAGTACGAGGTCGATAAGTTCAAAATAGGCACAGTTGTCCCGCAACTCGACAGTCGCTTCGGTGGACATGTTTGCCTGGATAGCATTTTTTTGTTCACCCCGCTGAAAGTCGCGCTCACTGGTTCGGCTGCATTCAAAGATCGTGATGGTCACTTGCCCATCCAGATCTATCGCGTCGTCTTGGGCTTTAAAGCTGAATTCATCCAGTCGGACTTGCAGGCCGCAATTGTCGACTATCGCGTTTTCAGCCAGTCGATCAGGTACAGTTTTCTGTACTTCGCGCAGATCAAGAAGGGCACCCACCCCGATCCGGGTAGGGGCAACAGCGGAGAGGTTCAGGTCAAGCGTATATGGCAATTCCGTATCACGAACTGGCAGCGTTGCGTCGATGACAAAATCTACCTGTTGCGCGTTGGGTGCTCGGGCTCCCAGAACAACTGCCATTAAGACTGGAAAAATTAACCAAAGTCTCATTCAGCAAACTCCAATACGCCAAGCTCCTTAAGTCCTCCAAGGACTTCGACAATTGTCTCAGCGCTGACATCGGCAGATCCGACAATGGCAGCACCCATCCCGCCAGGCGCAATTTCCCGAGTGCCTCCGGACTCGTAAATCGGGTCGAGTAGTGTGAACTCAGGGGGCAATGGCGGGCAGACCGGGTGCGCAGCCAAAAATTCCCCGCCTTTTTCGAGGACGGCTTCGTTGATGCGGTTGGTCAGTCCGAAAAGATTGGAGACAGCGCCAATAAAACCGCGCGGGTTTAGATCGACGCCTTCGATACTGAAAGCCAGGCATTGGCCCTTCACCTCGGCCTTGGCGACCGCGACCGCGTCTACCGTGGCCCCAAAATACCGAAAGCCCGGTTCTTCATGGCGGTTACATCTCGTAAACTGTGCACGGGCTGAACCCTCGATCTTTATGGTGTCGTCTATGGCGGTGACGTCGCGAACCTCAAGATAGATCTGGCGTTTGCAGCTTTCTTCCAAAGGACCGGTCAGTATTTGAGGCGCTTTTTCCTGCAATCCGCGCAAATCCATGAATGCGCGCAGTTGCAAACGGGTTGGGCTGGCTTCTTCGAGGCCACCATAGACAGTGAACGGAACCGGAATTTCACGCAGCGGGACTTCTTTAGTCAATTTGATCTGAAACTGACCGGCATAGGTGGCGGGATCAATTCCCGCCGAAGAGTATGAAGAAGAACTGTTGGACCCGTCGGTTTGGGTGACCGCCCTCGGCTCTGTACCCTGATCCTGCGCTTTGCTACCGCAGCCCGGCAGCATAGCAGAAAGAATGCAGACCAATAGCCCCTTGTTTAGTCGAGATGATGCCATCCCTGACCACCTCTTCTGTGTCCAAGCCGTACCAAGATACCCGCCTGCGTTTCTTAAGCAACTTATGTATTCAATTTATTTATTTTGTTTTGCTGTTTTCAACTGTCACAGGGGCTCGTCCAGGACACAAACGCGCCTTTTGGAAATAAGGTGCGAGCTACTTGCCAACCCCACCATTCCCCTATACATGGCGCCTCTATCGTCTTCGGGCGAGATTCTCTCGTGGGAGGTTGCTGGGATCGCGATCCCGGATCGGACCACGCAACATAAACCGGGTGGGACGCGTCCTGCCTACGTTGAAAGGAAAACCAAATGGCCAAGAAGCTTGCTGGTACAATGAAACTGCAGGTTCCTGCAGGTCAGGCGAACCCGTCGCCGCCAGTTGGTCCGGCGCTGGGTCAGCGCGGCATCAACATCATGGAATTCTGCAAGGCGTTCAACGCCAAGACCGCAGACATGGAGCAAGGCGCTCCTTGCCCGACCGTGATTACCTATTATCAGGACAAGTCCTTCACCATGGACATCAAGACGCCGCCCGCGTCTTACTACCTGAAAAAAGCGGCTGGTCTGAAGCCGGTTGGCAAGCGTAACCGTCCCCGTGGCGCGGAAAACCCAGGTCGTGAGACCGTGGCAACCGTGACCTCGAAGCAGGTTCGCGAAATCGCCGAAGCCAAAATGAAAGATCTGAACGCCAACGACGTCGAAGGCGCAATGCAGATCATCCTGGGCTCGGCCCGCTCTATGGGCATCGAGGTGAAGTAAGATGGCAAAACTCGGTAAACGTACGCGCGCCGCGCGCGAAGCTGTCGCTGGCAAGGAAAACCTGTCGGTTGACGAAGCAGTTGCCCTGGTCAAAGCCAATGCAACCTCGAAATTCGACGAAACCATCGAGATCGCGCTGAACCTGGGTGTTGACACCCGTCACGCGGACCAGATGGTTCGTGGTGTTGTCGGCCTGCCAAATGGCACCGGTAAAACCATGCGCGTTGCTGTGTTCGCTCGTGGCCCCAAGGCTGACGAAGCGAAAGAAGCAGGTGCGGATATCATTGGCGCAGAGGACCTGATGGAAACCATTCAGGGCGGCACCATCGAATTCGATCGCTGCATTGCCACCCCGGACATGATGCCGATCGTCGGTCGTCTGGGCAAAGTTCTGGGCCCCCGCAACCTGATGCCGAACCCCAAAGTTGGCACCGTGACCATGGACGTGAAAGCGGCCGTGGAAGCAGCCAAGGGTGGTGAAGTTCAGTTCAAGGCAGAAAAAGGCGGCGTTGTGCACGCCGGTGTTGGCAAAGCGTCCTTCGACGAAGCCAAGCTGGTCGAAAACGTCCGCGCCTTTATCTCGGCCGTGGCCAAGGCCAAGCCGACAGGCGCCAAAGGCACCTACATGAAGAAAATTGCGCTGAGCTCGACCATGGGCCCTGGCGTGACTCTGGATGTGGCCGCCGCTTCGGGCGAATAAGCCCAAGACTGCAGTCTAAGATTATTGAACCCGGGTGGTATCAACTGCCCGGGTTTTCTTATTCTGCGGACAACTTTGACGTTGAGCTTTGCATTGAAACGGGCATCAACTTCTAAGATTGCAGTTCGGATGGTTCTGATCGCCCAAAGGGACCAGCGCCGGCATCTAGCGGAGTGAGGTCACTTTGAGCAATTTCAATGACATTCTGTTTCTTGTCCGGACAAAAGGGTTTGGGGAATTGCCCCGTCTTCTGGTCAAGCAACTGTCCGATGCAGGTGCGCAAGTTGCGGTTGTCTTAGATGAGCGCGAGGGTCTGGAGGATTGTTCGCCCTATGCCAAGATAAGTCTGGACGAAGAGGCGCTGGCCAAGTTGGGTTTGACCGGACTGCCCGAAAATTGGGGCTGGTTTTGCGGTGACATGTGTTACTATTTGGCGGCGGCCGCGATGCCTGGCTATTCCCGTTACGTATTGATTGAATCCGACGTATTCCTCCCTCCTTTGGCAGTAGAGCCACTGATCGAAAACTTGATTGCGCATCCGGCGCAGGTGATCGCGGCGCAATTGGGTTTGGCGGCGAAGCCCAAGCGGTTTTCTCGGGGGTTGCGGCACTTTGGGATTGCTTCGGGTTGGGGGTGTATTTTCCCCCTGACTTCCGTTCAAAGCGAGGTAGTTGGGGCCATGAAGACGCTTCGAATGGCGCATTTGAATCAATACCCCGAAGCGTTGCTGAACGACGAAGGCATTCTTGCCGGTGTCGTGGCCGAACACGGGTTCAGCTATGCGGCATTAGAAGATGTCGCGCCGGAACAGGTCAACGCGGAAACTTTCAACACCAACCCGCCGCATTTGTTTGAAGCTTTGCGAAACGACGCACAGGAGCGCCGTGTATTTCACCCAGTAGTAGATTTTCAAACGATATTGGACAGGTTGGTGACTGGTGAGAAAGCATACACGCGTCGCCGGCTTCGCAACGTGATCCGAACGGCTCCCGAGAACATGAAGCAAGAACTGCTGCGGCGGCTCTGAAACACTGGCTGATTTCAGAGCCTCATGCTTTGAGGCGCGCAAAATGCTGTTCGCAGATCTGCTAGAGGTAAGTGCGCAGCACGCTGGCTTCACGTGCACCGATCGTCGCGACCGCAGTGTGTCGGAACGCGTTGTCGGCATCTTCAATCGACGGGAATAGCACCAGGATTTCCGACCGTTGTGGGGACGACAGCGCGTATTTTGCATTTTCGCCGAAATAGTAGCTTTCTGTCAGCGCGCCGTTGGCCCGGACAATGTGGTGTCGGTCGAACATGAAGTGGGTGTAGGTAATGCGACCCGTCGGGCGGATCGAAACCCCTGGAATGCCACACAGATGCTTGGCGGCCACGAACACTTCGGACGATCCAAAAAGCATGTCAGTGGCAGGTGAGCCGATCAGAATTCGATGCTGTTGCGAAACCACCAGCTCTTGCGTGTTCCCGATAGCGCCGGCCTCGATCACCACCGGAGCAAATGACCCATGACCATGAACCTCGGTCGTTCCGATCCAGAGGATCGGTTGAAATCCGCTGTCCCGTGTCCAGACGCGTTGACCTTTGATGAGGTCTTGAACCTCAACGATACCGTCTGCAGTCTCGATAAGGGTTCCCGGCCCAAAGCAGGTAACATAGTCTGCATAGGCCGACGACCCGGCATTCGAACCACCGGTTTTGACATACGACGTTCCGGGATCTAGCGGGGCAGATGTAGCATAGCCCCAAACGTCCTGCGTCACGCCGCCTTGGGAAAACACATAGATGGTGATTTCTGGACCGGTCGGGTTGAGATCGTCATCCAGGGCTCGCACAGTGATAACTGACTCGGATTCTACCTGCATGCCGTTTGTCACTATGCCGCCACCATCAGTGATGACGTGGCCAGCTGGCAGGTCATCGTCGAAAACGTCAGGGCTGCCAGCAGTGTCATCCAGTGTGATAGTGGTACCGGTGCCGCCCGAGTAGGTAAAGATGGTGCCATCCGGTGTGTCCGAATTGTTGATGATCGAGCCTCCGACCACGATATCGTTCGCGTCAGCTGTATCCGGGACGAATGTAGCGACCAGGCTGGAGCTGCCCTGAGCAAAAAAACTGCGGAGAACCATGTAAGCGACTTACCTTCTGTGTGGCGGTTATTGTCGGCCTAAACTGACAAACGCCGCGTGGGTTATGGTTTGGGATAACGTTTCTTGGGACGGTTCGGTCAACTAAGATTTGCGCGATGTCGCTCACAATCCCGTCATTTGAGCTGACCATCCATCCAGCTCAACGGTGTTGAAACGCGACCTGCAGGCGATCGCCCAATCGTTGTCGTTTGTCTCTTTCGAATTCGCTGCATTCGTGGTCGTTTCGCCACAAGGCCAGCCAGTCTTTCAACAGCCGTCCGCGGAGACAATAATCCAGGATTTCAACATTGACCGGATGTCGGTAAAGGCGAAAAAACATGTCTTTGTTTCTTTTAAGGATACCGCTTCGGTCGATACCCGATGCGCCGCCATTCCGAAAGATATCCGCCTTCAGAAAATCGACGATATCGTAGACCGCCAGCTTGTCGCGGGCTTCGGTGAAATCCAGACCAATCGTTTTCCCCTGTCCTACAATCAGGTTCTGTCCGTGATAATCGCCATGTGAAAAAACGCGCAGGTCCTCGGTGCCCTTCAGGCGGGTCCCTTCGGACAGCATAAGGTTCACCAATGTCCGGCTTTGGTTTGCGATATTATTGGGAACGGCCGTCATCAGTTCTTTCAGGCTGTCTGTCATCCACCTGGGGCGAAAGGCGTATCGAACAGGCGGATTGCGACTGTGGAGATCGTTCAGCCACGACCCCGCGCGACGGTACACCTGGGCGACCTGATCATCGTCGTTGCTGTTATAGATCAGATCAACGGCTGTCGGCCGGTTGATGTATTCGGTCACCAGAAAAGCACCACCTGGCGAGAAGTAAACGGGCCGGACAACGCGCGAAGTCTCATTGCCCTCAAAAAATCGGTACAGTTTGACGAGCAGGTCATATTCGTTCCGCAATCGCCCGGTGTCTGGCGATTGCGTGTCGATCTTAAGGGCGAAGGCCTGCGCTGCGGTATGCAGGATCACGACGGATCGCGTGTCGTCGAACGCATGCGATCGGTAGATGCATTCATAGCGGCGGATGGGCACTTTCAGGAACTGGTTTGAAAACTCGTCGATATACAAGGCGACGCGGGCATTTTCTTCGTCTGAAAGGGGCAGCGTTCCAGCCAACGGGCCAAGTCCTGAGTGCTATTGTCCAGTCTCCGGACAGGATAACAGTGCGATGTCCGTGTCAACGGAAAGTCGATGCTTGGAGCTGCTTGAATTGGCGTTTGCGCGTTGTGCTGCGTAAATCCGCGCCTATATGCACGCTAAGCCCCAACCGGGGTGGAAATCGTTTTCGACAGGTGCTGTTGCGAAGCTGCGGAAACCGCAATTTACCCCTTGGAAACCGGCCCCATCTGCCCTAAGTAGGGCTACGAAGTAAAGCGTGCGATTCGTCGTGCGCTTTATTTTGTTTCGTCCAAGACGGTGGGTGGTGCCATACGGCCCCTTAATTCCCTGCCTGAGACGGGTAAGACCAAAGAATTCTGGGGGGTCCAACCCTCGGGCGAATTTTGGCCAATCCCGTAACAACGGACCTGAACGCCGGAGCGAAAGCTGCGGCAAATATGAGCCGGGGTGAGATATCGCCCCAAACTTGGAGAGAACTGTGGATAGAGCCCAGAAAGAGAAAGTGGTCGAGGAACTCGGCCAAATCTTCGAAAGCTCTGGCGTCGTAGTGGTTTCGCACTACGCCGGTCTGACAGTTGCCGAGATGCAGGACCTTCGCGCACGTGCTCGTGACGCGGGTGGCTCCGTGCGTGTTGCCAAGAACAGGCTCGCCAAAATCGCCCTTGAGGGTAAGCCGTGTGAAAGCATGGCCGACCTGCTGACAGGGATGACCGTTCTGACCTATTCCGAGGACCCTGTGGCAGCAGCCAAAGTGGCCCAGGACTACGCCAAAGAGAACCAAAAGTTCGAAATTCTTGGCGGTGCAATGGGTGAGAACGCTCTGGATCGTGCCGGCGTCGAAGCCGTGTCGAAAATGCCTTCGCGCGAGGAGCTTATTGCTACTATCGCGGGCATGCTTGGCGCACCTGCTTCGAACATCGCTGGCGCAATTGGCGCACCTGCAAGCAACATCGCAAGCATCCTTTCCACCATCGAAGAGAAGGCGGAAGCTGCGTAAGCGGTTGGCACTGAATGATCTGCGTAGGGTAACCACCCTGACGTTGGAACACACACTGTAAACGGAAAGAGCTGATAAAATGGCTGATCTGAAAGCACTCGCAGAAAGCATCGTGGGTCTGACCCTGCTGGAAGCACAAGAACTGAAAACCATCCTCAAAGACGAATATGGCATCGAGCCCGCAGCAGGCGGCGCAGTTGTCATGGCAGCCGGTGGCGACGCCGGTGGCGCAGCTGAGGAAGAAAAAACCGAATTCGACGTCGTTCTGAAGAACGCCGGCGCTTCGAAAATCAACGTGATCAAAGAAGTTCGCGGCATCACCGGTCTGGGCCTGAAAGAAGCAAAAGAACTGGTCGAAGCTGGCGGCAAGATCAAAGAAGGCGTGTCGAAAGACGAAGCCGAAGAAGTCAAAGGCAAGCTGGAAGCAGCTGGCGCCGAAGTCGAGCTGGCCTAAGCCATTCGACAGGTGCATCGCTGATGTGCCGCAGAATTTGGCTGGATCCGGAGAAATCCGGGTCCAGCCGAACCTGTCTTAGAAAGGGCCTCTGAAAATTGGGGTGTTTTCTAAGACGCGGTTCGCGGATCGGGAGGCTGCCATTCGGGACGGTGGCCACGAATTGATCCGGACGTGTCGTCTCTAATGTGCAAGGCACCGGGGCCCGACGGTGTCTTTGTCCGCTGAGAACATCGAAAGGTGACATCTGACATGGCTCAAACGTTCCTTGGCCAGAAACGTCTTCGTAAATATTACGGCAAAATCCGCGAAGTGCTGGAGATGCCGAACCTCATTGAGGTCCAGAAATCCTCTTATGATCTATTCCTGCGCTCCGGCGATGCAGATGTGCCCACAGACGGCGAAGGCATCAAAGGCGTGTTCCAATCGGTCTTCCCGATCAAGGATTTCAACGAAACCTCCGTTCTGGAGTTCGTGAAATACGATCTGGAAAAACCTAAATATGACGTCGAAGAGTGCATGCAGCGCGACATGACCTACAGCGCGCCGCTGAAGGTCACTCTGCGTCTGATCGTGTTCGATGTCGATGAGGACACCGGCGCCAAATCCGTCAAAGACATCAAAGAACAGGACGTATTCATGGGCGACATGCCCCTGATGACGCCCAATGGTACGTTCATCGTGAACGGCACCGAGCGTGTGATCGTGTCCCAGATGCACCGTTCGCCCGGCGTGTTCTTTGACCACGACAAGGGCAAGACCCACTCTTCGGGTAAACTGCTCTTTGCTTGCCGCATCATCCCGTATCGCGGCAGCTGGCTGGACTTTGAGTTCGACGCCAAGGACATCGTGTTCGCCCGTATCGACCGTCGCCGCAAACTGCCTGTGACGACTCTGCTTTATGCGCTGGGTCTGGATCAGGAAGCGATCATGGACGCGTACTACAACACCGTGTCCTACAAGCTGGACAAGAAGAAGGGTTGGATCGCTCCGTTCTTCCCGGAACGTGTGCGCGGTACCCGTCCGACTTATGATCTGATTGATGCGAAATCGGGTGAAGTGATTGCTGAAGCAGGCAAGAAGGTCACACCGCGCGCTGTCAAGAAACTGATCGACGAAGGCACTGTCACCAACCTGCTTGTTCCATTCGATCATATCGTTGGCAAATTCGTCGCCAAAGACGTCATCAATGAAGAAACCGGTGCGATCTACGTCGAAGCCGGTGATGAGCTGACGCTGGAAT
This sequence comes from Ruegeria sp. YTSA072, assembly GCF_059610285.1. Taxonomy (NCBI): domain Bacteria; kingdom Pseudomonadati; phylum Pseudomonadota; class Alphaproteobacteria; order Rhodobacterales; family Roseobacteraceae; genus Ruegeria; species Ruegeria sp. YTSA072. The sequence goes on from NZ_JBXWNI010000007.1 coordinate 185,425, forward strand.
ATGACAAGGACGGCGATCTGATCGGCGGCACTGTCAAAGAACTGATCGATGCCGGCGTCACCGAGATCCCGGTTCTGGACATCGACAACATCAACGTCGGTCCGTACATGCGCAACACCATGGCGGCAGATAAGAACATGGGCCGGGACACCGCGCTGATGGATATCTACCGTGTTATGCGCCCGGGTGAACCGCCCACCGTCGAAGCGGCCTCGGCCTTGTTCGACACGCTGTTCTTCGACAGCGAGCGCTATGACCTGTCCGCCGTTGGCCGCGTGAAGATGAACATGCGTCTGGCTCTGGATGCGCCGGATACCCTGCGCACCCTGCGCCGCGAAGACATCGTGGCCTGCATCAAGGCGCTGGTCGAACTGCGCGACGGCAAAGGTGACATCGACGATATCGACCATCTTGGTAACCGTCGTGTCCGTTCGGTCGGCGAACTGATGGAAAACCAGTACCGCGTCGGTCTGCTGCGCATGGAGCGCGCGATCAAAGAGCGTATGTCGTCGGTCGAGATCGACACTGTCATGCCGCAGGATCTGATCAACGCAAAACCGGCTGCTGCTGCTGTTCGCGAATTCTTCGGCTCGTCGCAGCTGTCGCAGTTCATGGACCAGACCAACCCGCTGTCGGAAGTAACCCACAAACGCCGTCTCTCGGCGCTTGGCCCCGGTGGTCTGACGCGTGAGCGTGCGGGCTTTGAGGTGCGCGACGTACACCCGACCCACTATGGCCGGATGTGCCCGATTGAAACGCCGGAAGGCCCGAACATCGGTCTGATCAACTCGCTGGCCACCTTCGCACGCGTGAACAAGTATGGCTTCATCGAAACACCGTACCGCGTCGTCAAAGACGCCGAGGTGACCGATGAGGTTCACTACATGTCCGCGACCGAGGAAATGCGTCACACTGTGGCGCAGGCGAACGCGACACTGGATGCGGATGGCAAGTTCATTAACGATCTGGTTTCGACCCGTCAGTCCGGTGACTACACCCTTGCCCCGCGCGAGAATGTGGACCTGATCGACGTCAGCCCGAAACAGTTGGTTTCGGTTGCTGCATCGCTGATCCCGTTCCTTGAAAATGACGACGCCAACCGCGCCCTGATGGGTTCGAACATGCAACGTCAGGCGGTTCCGCTGCTGCGGGCCGAGGCGCCGCTGGTCGGCACCGGTATCGAGGAAAAGGTTGCCATCGACTCGGGCGCTGCGATTCAGGCGAAACGTGCCGGCATCATCGACCAGGTCGATGCCCAGCGTATCGTTATTCGCGCTACCGAAGATCTGGAACTGGGCGACGCTGGCGTTGACATCTACCGTCTGCGCAAATTCCAGCGTTCGAACCAGAACACCTGCATCAACCAGCGTCCGCTGGTCAAAGTGGGTGACACCGTCACGAAAGGTGAGGTTGTCGCCGATGGTCCGTCCACCGATATCGGTGAACTGGCCCTTGGTAAGAACGTGGTCGTCGCGTTCATGCCTTGGAATGGCTACAACTACGAAGACTCGATCCTGATCTCGGAACGTATCGCGCGTGATGACGTCTTTACCTCGGTCCATATCGAGGAATTCGAAGTCGCCGCCCGTGACACGAAGCTGGGCCCTGAAGAGATCACCCGCGACATCCCGAACGTCGGTGAAGAAGCGCTGCGCAACCTCGACGAGGCTGGCATCGTTTACATCGGCGCGGATGTTGAGCCGGGCGATATTCTGGTCGGCAAGATCACTCCGAAGGGCGAAAGCCCGATGACCCCGGAAGAAAAGCTGCTGCGCGCCATCTTTGGTGAAAAAGCATCTGACGTGCGCGATACCTCGTTGCGCGTGAAGCCGGGTGATTACGGGACTGTCGTGGAAGTCCGCGTCTTCAACCGTCACGGTGTGGAAAAAGACGAGCGTGCGCTGCAGATCGAGCGTGAGGAAGTCGAACGTCTGGCCCGTGACCGGGACGACGAGTTGGCGATCCTTGACCGCAACATCTATGCGCGTCTGCAAGGTCTGATCCTGGGTAAGACCGCTGTCAAAGGCCCGAAAGGCGTCAAGGCAGGATCGGTGATCACCGAGGAACTGCTGGACATGCTGACCCGTGGTCAGTGGTGGCAGCTGGCGTTGGAAGACGAGAAGGACGCCCAGATCGTAGAGGCTCTGAACGAGCAATACGAAGTGCTTAAGCGCGCTCTGGATGCCCGTTTCGAAGACAAGGTCGAGAAAGTCCGTCGTGGTGACGACCTGCCGCCGGGTGTGATGAAGATGGTTAAAGTCTTCATCGCCGTGAAGCGTAAGCTGCAGCCGGGCGACAAGATGGCCGGTCGTCACGGAAACAAAGGTGTGATCTCCAAGGTTGTTCCGATGGAAGACATGCCGTTCCTCGCTGATGGTACTCCGGTTGACTTCTGTCTGAACCCACTGGGCGTGCCTTCGCGTATGAACGTTGGACAGATCCTTGAAACCCACATGGGTTGGGCCGCACGCGGTCTGGGTCTGAACATCGACGAAGCACTGGGTGAATACCGCCGCTCCGGCGACCTGACACCGGTTCGCGAAGCGATGAAGCTGGCCTATGGCGAGAATGTCTATGAAGAAGGCATTGCCGGCATGGACGAAGGTCACCTGATCGAAGCTGCGGGCAACGTGACCCGCGGTGTTCCGATCGCGACCCCCGTCTTTGACGGAGCCAAAGAGGCTGACGTCAACGACGCGCTGGTGCGTGCGGGCTTCTCGGAAAGCGGTCAGTCGGTTCTGTTCGACGGTCGTACCGGTGAGCAATTCGCGCGTCCGGTGACCGTTGGCATCAAGTACCTGCTGAAACTGCACCACCTTGTGGATGACAAAATCCACGCGCGTTCGACCGGGCCGTACAGCCTGGTTACTCAGCAGCCGCTGGGTGGTAAGGCGCAGTTCGGTGGTCAGCGCTTTGGTGAGATGGAAGTCTGGGCTCTGGAAGCTTACGGCGCCGCCTACACCCTGCAGGAGATGCTCACCGTGAAATCGGATGACGTCGCCGGCCGGACCAAGGTCTATGAGTCGATCGTCAAGGGCGAGGATAACTTTGAAGCGGGCGTACCGGAATCGTTCAACGTTCTGGTTAAAGAAGTCCGTGGCCTCGGCCTGAATATGGAACTCCTGGATGCGGAGGAAGAGTAGGGGCGGCAACGCCCCACACTCATCCCATCCCAATTTGTAAGGACGCAAAATGAACCAGGAAATCACCAATAACCCGTTCAACCCGCTGACGCCGCCGAAAGTCTTTGACGAGATCAAAGTCTCCCTGGCGTCGCCCGAGCGGATTCTGTCTTGGTCCTATGGCGAGATCAAGAAACCCGAAACCATCAACTACCGGACGTTCAAGCCCGAACGTGACGGTCTGTTCTGTGCGCGTATCTTTGGCCCGATCAAAGATTACGAATGTCTGTGCGGCAAATATAAGCGGATGAAGTATCGCGGCGTTGTCTGCGAGAAATGCGGTGTGGAAGTCACCCTGCAGAAAGTCCGCCGCGAGCGTATGGGCCACATCGAACTGGCAGCACCCGTTGCGCACATCTGGTTCCTGAAATCGCTGCCGTCCCGCATCGGTCTGATGCTGGACATGACGCTGCGCGATCTGGAACGTGTTCTGTACTTTGAAAACTATGTCGTCATCGAGCCCGGTCTGACCGACCTGTCTTACGGCCAGATGCTGACTGAAGAAGAGTACATGGATGCGCAGGATGCCTATGGCATGGACGCGTTCACCGCGAACATCGGTGCTGAAGCTATCCGTGAGATGCTGGCTCAGATCGATCTGGAAGCCGAAGCCGAGCAGCTGCGCGCTGATCTGGCCGAAGCAACCGGTGAACTGAAGCCCAAGAAGATCATCAAACGTCTGAAGGTTGTTGAATCTTTCCTCGAGTCGGGCAACCGGCCTGAGTGGATGGTGATGACCGTGATCCCGGTCATTCCGCCGGAACTGCGTCCGCTGGTTCCGCTGGATGGTGGCCGTTTCGCGACTTCGGATCTGAACGATCTGTATCGCCGCGTCATCAACCGGAACAACCGTCTGAAGCGTCTGATCGAACTGCGCGCACCTGACATCATCGTCCGCAACGAAAAGCGGATGTTGCAGGAATCCGTGGACGCTCTGTTCGACAATGGCCGTCGTGGGCGCGTGATTACCGGTGCCAACAAGCGTCCGCTGAAATCGCTGTCGGACATGCTGAAAGGTAAGCAGGGTCGCTTCCGTCAGAACCTTTTGGGTAAGCGCGTCGACTTCTCGGGCCGTTCGGTCATCGTGACCGGTCCGGAACTCAAGCTGCACCAGTGTGGTCTGCCCAAGAAGATGGCGCTGGAGCTGTTCAAGCCGTTCATCTACTCGCGCCTTGAAGCCAAGGGTCTGTCTTCGACCGTGAAGCAGGCGAAGAAACTGGTCGAGAAAGAGCGTCCCGAAGTGTGGGATATCCTCGACGAGGTGATCCGCGAACACCCTGTCATGCTGAACCGTGCGCCGACGCTGCACCGTTTGGGCATTCAGGCGTTCGAGCCGGTCCTGATCGAAGGTAAAGCCATCCAGCTGCACCCGCTGGTCTGTTCGGCCTTTAACGCCGACTTCGACGGTGACCAGATGGCCGTTCACGTCCCGCTGAGCCTTGAGGCCCAGCTGGAAGCCCGTGTTCTGATGATGTCGACGAACAACGTTCTGTCGCCTGCAAACGGTGCGCCGATCATCGTTCCGTCGCAGGATATGATCCTGGGTCTGTACTATGTGACCCTGGAACGCGAAGGCATGCCGGGCGAAGGTAAGGTGTTTGGTTCGATCGACGAAGTTCAGCACGCGCTGGATTCCGGCGAAGTGCACCTGCACACCAAGATCACCGCGCGGATCACGCAGATCGACGACGAAGGCAACGAAGTTCAGAAGCGTTTCGAGACTACTCCGGGCCGTCTGCGTCTGGGTGCCTTGCTGCCGATGAACAACAAGGCCCCGTTCGAGCTGGTTAACCGTCTGCTGCGGAAGAAGGAAGTGCAGCAGGTGATCGACACCGTCTACCGTTACTGCGGTCAAAAAGAGTCGGTCATCTTCTGTGACCAGATCATGTCGATGGGCTTCAAAGAAGCGTTCAAGGCGGGCATCTCGTTCGGTAAGGACGACATGGTCATCCCTGATGACAAGTGGGGCATCGTTGATGAAACCCGCGGTCAGGTGAAGGACTTTGAACAGCAGTACATGGACGGTCTGATCACACAGGGCGAAAAGTACAACAAAGTTGTCGATGCCTGGTCGAAGTGTAACGACCGCGTCACTGATGCGATGATGGGCACGATCTCGTCTTCGGATCGGGCAGAGGATGGCTCCGAACAGGAACCGAACTCGGTCTACATGATGGCCCACTCGGGTGCGCGTGGCTCGGTTACTCAGATGAAACAGCTGGGCGGTATGCGTGGTCTGATGGCCAAGCCGAACGGCGACATCATCGAGACGCCGATCATCTCGAACTTTAAAGAAGGTCTGACCGTTCTCGAGTACTTCAACTCGACCCACGGTGCCCGTAAGGGTCTTTCGGATACCGCTCTGAAGACGGCGAACTCGGGTTACCTGACCCGTCGTCTGGTGGACGTGGCGCAGGACTGCATCGTTCGTGAGATCGACTGTGGCACTGAACGTGCGATCACTGCCGAAGCCGCGGTCAACGATGGTGAGGTTGTTGCATCGCTGGCCGAACGTGTGCTGGGTCGTGTTTCTGCCGATGACGTTCTGCGTCCGGGTACGGAAGAGGTTCTGGTCGCTGCGGGTCAGCTGATTGACGAACGCATGGCCGACACCATTGACGAGGCCGGTGTTGCGTCGATGCGCATCCGTTCTCCTCTGACCTGCGAGTCCGAGGAAGGCGTTTGTGCCACCTGCTATGGTCGTGACCTTGCACGTGGTACGCGGGTCAACACGGGTGAGGCTGTCGGCATCATCGCCGCCCAGTCCATCGGTGAACCAGGTACACAGCTGACGATGCGGACCTTCCACATCGGCGGTGTTGCGCAAGGTGGTCAGCAGTCGTTCCAGGAAGCCAGCCAAGACGGCGTTGTTTCGTTCGAGAACCCGCAGGTTCTGGCCAATTCCGCAGGCGAAATCCTGGTCATGGGCCGGAACATGAAGCTGGTGATCAAGGACGAACACGGCGAGGAACGTGCCAGCCACAAGCTGGGCTACGGCTCCAAGCTGTTCGTCAAGGACGGAGCCAAGGTTGCCCGTGGCGACAAGCTGTACGAGTGGGATCCCTACACTCTGCCGATCATTGCTGAGAAAGCCGGTACTGCGAAGTATGTTGACCTTGTTTCGGGCATTGCTGTCCGCGATGAGACCGACGATGCAACCGGCATGACCCAGAAGATCGTGATCGACTGGCGCGCCGCGCCCAAAGGCAGCGACCTCAAGCCCGAGATCATTCTTGTTGGTGAAGATGGCGAGCCGGTCCGCAATGATGCGGGTAACCCGGTTCACTATCCGATGTCGGTGGATGCGATCTTGTCGGTCGAAGACGGTGAAAAAATCGAGGCTGGTGAAGTCGTTGCGCGTATCCCGCGTGAAGGCGCCAAGACCAAGGACATCACCGGTGGTCTGCCACGTGTGGCCGAACTGTTCGAAGCCCGTCGTCCGAAAGATCACGCGATCATCGCAGAAGCCGATGGTTACGTGCGCTTTGGCCGCGACTACAAGAACAAGCGCCGCATCAGCATCGAGCCGGCGGACGAGTCGATGGAAACGATCGAGTATATGGTGCCCAAGGGCAAGCACATCCCGGTCGCCGAAGGGGACTTCATCCAGAAGGGTGAATACCTGATGGACGGCAACCCGGCTCCGCATGACATCCTGTCCATCATGGGTGTTGAAGCGCTGGCGGATTACATGATCGACGAAGTGCAGGACGTTTATCGTCTGCAGGGCGTGAAGATTAACGACAAGCACATCGAGGTCATCGTGCGCCAGATGCTGCAGAAGTGGGAAATCCTGGATTCAGGCGACACCACCCTGCTGAAAGGCGAACATGTCGACAAGCAGGAGTTTGACGCAGCCAACGAGAAGACGTTGGCCCGCGGCGGACGTCCGGCTCAGGGCGAACCGATCCTTCTGGGGATCACCAAAGCCTCGCTGCAGACACGTTCGTTCATCTCGGCGGCGTCGTTCCAGGAAACCACCCGCGTGCTGACCGAAGCTTCGGTTCAGGGCAAGAAGGACAAACTGGTTGGCCTGAAAGAGAACGTCATCGTCGGCCGTCTGATCCCAGCCGGTACCGGTGGGGCCACTCAGGCCGTGCGCCAGGTTGCGCAAGGCCGAGACAACGTCGTGATCGAAGCCCGCCGGGAAGAGGCCGAAGCGGCCGCTGCCTTGGCTGCGCCGGTCATGGATGACGACATGGTCGGTGACGAGCTGGACGTTCTGGTGGAAACACCAGAAAGCCGCGAGTAACCCTCTCATCATAGAAATAAGGAAAGGCCCTGCGATTTCGCGGGGCCTTTTCTTTTGCGCTTGGTGTGCTTTTGCCCAATCGTGATACAACTGAATAGTCTCGAAGACAGCGACCCACTGACCAAGGGATGCATGATGCCTACAATCAAGGGTGATTTGATACAGCTTGCACTGAATGGTGAGTTTGATGCCATCATTCACGGTTGCAATTGCTTCCATGCGATGGGGGCCGGGATAGCACGGGCGATTGCGGCGGAATTCCCTGATGCGCTTGAGGCCGACAAGCAGACGGAACTTGGGTCCCGTTCAAAACTCGGAACGATTTCTTCAGTTCAGATTACGCGGGGCGCGACCGAATTTGTAGTGGTTAATGCCTATACCCAGTTTCATTGGGAGGGGCCGGGGCCGCTTGTGGAATATGAGGCGATCTCGGGTTGTTTTTCGAAGATTGCACGCGCGTTTCCCGCATCGCGGATCGGCTATCCGATGATTGGCGCAGGTTTGGCTGGGGGCGATTGGGTTGAGATTGCGCAGCGCATAGACGCGGCCCTTGCCGGTATAGACCACACTCTGGTGATCTTGCCCGACTGACCGGCGGGTCCGTGGTTGCATATTGACATCTCACAAGGACTTACGGCCAATGATCCGTGTTTCTTTTGAGTATTGGATTCTGCGACTATGACCCCGAATGTGAAGGGCGCTATGCTGATGATGGGCAGCATGGCCGCCTTTACCGTGAATGACGCATTGATCAAGGTTGCGGGGGCAGACTTGCCGCTGTTTCAGATGGTTGCGATGCGTGGATTCTTGGCGACGTTATTGGTGTTTCTGATGGCGCGTCATCTTGGGGCACTGCACCTGAACTTTCCGCGCCACGACAAGTGGCTTGTCGCTGCACGCTGCCTGGCCGAGTTGTCGGCCACATTCTTCTTTCTGACAGCGCTTTTGCATATGCCGCTTGCAAATGTAACGGCCGTTCTTCAGGCGTTGCCACTTACGGTGACATTGGGGGCTGTTTTGTTCTTTGGTGAACATATCGGCTGGCGCCGCATTCTAGCGATCGGGATGGGATTTGCTGGAATGTTGCTGATCGTACGGCCGGGGCCTGATGGGTTCAGTATTTACGCGATCTACGCTCTGATTGCCGTGGCATCCGTCACCGCGCGCGACCTGATTACAAGGCGTATGTCCACCCATGTTCCGTCCTTGACGGTCACATTGGCGACGTCGGTTTCCATTACAGTGGCCGCAGGGGTCGCAACTGCAGTCACAGGGTGGGAGCCGGTAGCGCCGGGCGCAGGCATAATGGTGGCGTCAGCTGCGGTCTTTGTTCTAACCGGATATCTTTGCAGCGTCATGGTCATGCGCGAAGGCGACGTCGGTTTTATCGCGCCGTTCCGGTATTCCAGCCTGATCTGGGCTTTGGGGCTGGGTTGGGTAATTTTTGGCGATTGGCCCGATACGATCACAATGTTGGGCGCTGTTCTGGTCGTGGGTGCGGGGCTTTTCACGTTGTTCCGGGAACGTCAGTCTCAACCTGCCGAGTGAGCCCGCCGCACCTTGTCCTGTTCAATGGCAAATCGCGCAATGAACTCGCCTTCTTGTTCCGGTGTCAGTGGGGACAGTTCGGTCTTGCTGGCGCGGGCATGGGGGGAGTCGTTGAAGTTGTTCAGCGTACGCACCCACATGGGCGCGTCAGGATAGCTGATCACGGGCATGAAGCGACCGATCTTATGGTGCGTGAAACTCATGATCGTGTGTTTGCAGCCGCCAGCAATATACATCCCCAACCCAACGCCCAAAAGGGATCGGAACACCGGGAGGGCTTGAGTGCCATCCGGTCCAAACCGCGCCAGAAACCCGCTGTTGAAATCCAGCCCGACCGTCCGGCTATTCCGGGTCAGTCCTTTAGCGTCAATCGCCGCAAGGCGTAGACGTTCGACAAAGTCTACCGATACGGCATCGTCGTCGTCATGCCGGAACTGGAGGCACGGCTGATCCGGGTCGATGCGGGCGCTGTGCAGAACCTCTTTGACGACAGGGCGATGCCGGGCTGGTGTGCGCTTGACGATGCGGATCTGCCTAATGCCCGGGGTTAGATCATACAGCCGGTCCATGGACTTTTTAGGAAGGCATTCACCGATCAGCACCAACAGCTCAAAGTCCTCGTCTGTCTGTTCCCGAAAACCGGGCAGGGTGGTGGTTTCGAACAGTCGAAACCGTTCTTCCAGCCGCTCTGGGTTATACAGGTATTGACGACGCTCTTCGACAGTTTCGTGTTCAACCTGATAGCCGCCGATCGCGGGGTAGGAAAAGCGGCACAGGCCAATGACTTGCATGTTTCGTCCATCGAAAAGTTTCGCGGCCACAATGCAGAACTCCGCAATTGCCGGCAACGGGCGAGTAGCACTGGAAGCTGTAGCTAAATCTTGTTAAAACGCCGTCAATCGGCTTGTCGGGTATGTGCTGTTGACACTCGGGCCGACTCCCCATATACGCGCGTCATCTCGGTGCCGGGGGCCGCCCCACAACCGATTCCAGTAATGAACTGGTCAAGGCCCGGACACTTTTATCGTTCGCGCCCTCTGATAACAAACCGCGACGTTCACCTCGGAATGGGAACGCTCGCGGGTTTTGCGCTTGTGGACGCACGAACGCAGCAAGTTTAGCCGCACGCAATGCGCGTGCATGTCATGTGTGTTGCAAAACGGGGAAGAAACCGGAATGCCAACTATTCAACAGCTGATCCGCAAGCCGCGTCAGCCCAAAGTAAAACGCTCGAAGTCCATGCACCTGGAGCAGTGCCCGCAGAAACGCGGCGTCTGTACTCGTGTGTATACGACCACACCGAAAAAGCCGAACTCGGCTATGCGTAAGGTTGCCAAAGTGCGCCTGACCAACGGGTTCGAGGTCATCTCGTACATCCCCGGTGAAAGCCACAACCTGCAGGAACACTCGGTTGTTCTGATCCGTGGCGGCCGTGTAAAAGACCTTCCCGGTGTCCGTTACCACATCCTGCGTGGTGTTCTGGATACCCAGGGCGTCAAAGACCGTAAGCAACGTCGTTCGAAATACGGCGCGAAGCGTCCCAAGTAAGAAGGAGAGGCTGATATGTCACGTCGTCACGCCGCCGAAAAACGCGAAGTCCTGCCTGACGCCAAATTTGGCGACAAGGTACTGACCAAATTCATGAACAACCTGATGATCGACGGCAAAAAGTCGGTCGCAGAGCGCATCGTTTACAACGCTTTTGACCGCGTTGAAGGCAAGATCAAGCGCGCTCCTGTCGAAGTGTTCCACGAAGCGCTCGACAACATCAAACCGTCGGTCGAGGTTCGCTCGCGTCGGGTTGGTGGTGCAACCTATCAGGTTCCGGTCGAAGTGCGCCCCGAGCGCCGCGAAGCGCTGGCCATCCGCTGGCTGATCACTGCTGCGCGTGGCCGTAACGAAAACACCATGGAAGAGCGCCTTGCGGGCGAACTGCTGGACGCCGTACAGTCCCGCGGTACTGCCGTGAAAAAGCGCGAAGACACCCACAAGATGGCCGAGGCGAACAAAGCCTTCAGCCACTACCGTTGGTAATTCCAGAGGCTTATCAAAATGGCACGCGAATATACACTCAACCATTACCGTAACTTCGGTATTATGGCGCATATCGATGCAGGTAAAACGACCTGTTCGGAACGCATCCTGTATTACACCGGCAAATCCCACAACATCGGTGAGGTGCACGATGGTGCAGCCACCATGGACTGGATGGAGCAGGAGCAGGAACGCGGCATCACCATCACTTCGGCTGCGACCACCACGTTTTGGGAGCGCACCGAAGACGGTGAAACTGCTGACTCGCCTAAGCACCGCCTGAACATCATCGACACCCCCGGCCACGTTGACTTCACCATTGAAGTTGAGCGTTCGCTGGCGGTTCTCGACGGTGCCGTTTGCGTTCTCGACGCAAACGCTGGTGTTGAGCCCCAGACCGAAACCGTGTGGCGCCAGGCTGACCGCTACAAGGTTCCGCGTATGGTGTTCGTCAACAAGATGGACAAGATCGGCGCGGACTTCTTCAACTGCGTTGCAATGATCGAAGACCGTACCGGCGCACGTGCTGTTCCGGTTGGTATTCCGATCGGCGCAGAAACCGAGCTGGAAGGCCTGATCGACCTGGTCACCATGGAAGAATGGCTGTGGCAGGGCGAAGACCTGGGCGCAAGCTGGGTCAAAGCACCGATCCGTGACAGCCTGAAAGACATGGCTGACGAATGGCGCGGTAAAATGGTCGAAGCGGCCGTCGAAATGGACGACGACGCAATGATGGAATACCTGGAAGGCAATGAGCCCGACGTTCCGACCCTGCGCGCCCTGCTGCGCAAAGGTACCTTGGAAATCGCGTTTGTTCCGGTTCTGGGTGGTTCGGCGTTCAAGAACAAAGGCGTTCAGCCGCTGTTGAATGCTGTGATCGACTATCTGCCCAGCCCGCTGGATGTTGTCGATTACATGGGCTTCAAACCCGGTGACGAAGAAGAAACCCGTAACATTGCCCGCCGTGCGGATGATGACATGGCGTTCTCGGGCCTGGCGTTCAAAATCATGAACGACCCCTTTGTTGGCTCGCTGACCTTTACCCGCATCTACTCGGGTACTTTGGCCAAAGGCGACACGCTTCTGAACTCGACCAAGGGTAAGAAAGAGCGGATCGGCCGGATGATGATGATGCACTCGAATGATCGTGAGGAAATCACGGAAGCATTCGCAGGTGACATTATCGCACTGGCAGGTCTGAAAGACACCACCACGGGCGACACTCTGTGTGCGACCGGCGATCCGGTGGTTCTGGAAACGATGACCTTCCCCGATCCGGTGATCGAGATCGCGGTTGAGCCGAAAACCAAGGCTGACCAGGAAAAAATGAGCCAGGGTCTGGGCCGTTTGGCCGCAGAAGACCCGTCCTTCCGCGTGGAAACTGACCTGGAATCGGGTCAGACCATCATGAAGGGCATGGGCGAACTTCACCTGGACATCCTGATTGACCGTCTCAAGCGTGAATTCAAGGTTGAAGCGAACATTGGTGCGCCGCAGGTGGCCTATCGCGAAACCATCGGTCACGAAGCCGAGATCGTTTACACCCACAAGAAACAGTCGGGTGGTTCGGGTCAGTTCGCTGAGGTGAAGATGATCATCTCGCCGACAGAGCCGGGCGAAGGCTATTCGTTCGAATCCCGCGTTGTTGGTGGTTCGGTACCCAAGGAGTACATCCCGGGTGTCGAAAAAGGCATCAGATCCGTCATGGATAGCGGCCCATTGGCTGGCTTCCCCGTGATCGACTTCAAAGTTGCTCTGATCGAAGGTAAATACCACGACGTGGACTCCTCGGTTCTGGCGTTTGAAATCGCGGCTCGTATGGGTATGCGTGAAGGCATGCGCAAAGCCGGTGCGAAACTGCTTGAGCCGATCATGAAGGTCGAAGTGATCACCCCGGAAGAATACACCGGCGGCATCATCGGCGACCTGACATCACGTCGGGGTCAGGTTTCCGGTCAGGAAAACCGTGGCAACGCCATCGCGATCGACGCGTTCGTTCCGCTGGCCAACATGTTCGGCTACATCAACACTCTGCGTTCGATGTCGTCGGGCCGTGCCCAGTTCACCATGCAGTTCGATCACTACGACCCGGTTCCGCAGAACATCTCGGACGAGATCCAGGCGAAATACGCATAAGCGAAGATTTGAGGGAGCTCTGTTCAGGGGCTCCCTTCATTACCGAAAAAGGAGGCCATCATGGCAAAGGAAAAGTTTGAGCGTAATAAGCCGCACGTCAACATCGGCACGATTGGCCACGTTGACCACGGCAAGAC